>NZ_LR732469.1:660000-990000 GCF_902506425.1 Novosphingobium sp. 9U
GTTCAGCTCCGCTGCTCCAGCCGCTGATGTTCCCCGCCTCGTCCAGGGTGACGATCGCGAAGTCCTCCGCGCCTTCCACGATCTGGCGGTAGCGCGCCTCGCTTTCGCGCAAGTTGCTCTCCATCCGCGCTCGCGAGATGAGGATACCGGCGGTGCGAACGACGAAGTCGACGATTGCGAGGTCTGCGGAGGCAGGCTCGCGTGGTTCCCGGTAGTACATCGCGAATGTGCCAAGCACCTCGCCACGCACCGATGTGACGGGGAGCGACCGGCAGGCTCTAAGGCCATGCTGCAGCGCCAGCTCGCGATAGTCGGCCCATAGCGGATCGGTGGCGATGTCAGCGACAAGGACAGGCTCGTTGCGGTGGACGGCAGTGCCGCAAGAGCCCTGGCCTGACCCTACCTCCAACCCGTCGATTTCCTCGCTGTAAGCAGCCGGCAAGCTCGGACCAGCGCCATGGCGCAGGCGAAAACCGCTTTCGTCCAGCAGTAGGATCGATGCGATCACTCCCGACTGCGAAAGCTCCTCGACCTCCAGGACGAGAGCTTCCAGTGTCGACTGGAGGGGGGCTTCCGAAACGGCGAGTTCAAGGATGCGGTTCTGCGCCGCACTTAGCGCCGCGGCATCTCGCACCTGATACTGGCGAGCCCTTGCCTTTAGCGAGGAACGGACCGCTCCCAGCATCGCCTCGGCGTGCAGCGGTCGTTCGAGCAACACGACGTTCCCGAGCTCGGCCAAGCGTTGCGTCGCAGCTACCGTGCGCGGCGAACGTGATCCGTTCGCCAGCACAACGAACGGTATGTCGGACCAGGTGGCTTGACCTGCAACCCATGCCGCGATCGCCGCAGGTTCGCTGCCGGCAAGCGCCTCTTCGGTCAGGAGCACGGCACCGGCCCCCTCCGACATTCGGTCCACCAGGTCCGCCTGATCCGAGCAGATGCGCGACGCGATCGCGTTGCGGGCAAGAAGTGCGGCCGCAGTCGCGGCGTCACGGCCACGCGGTGCGAGGATCAGGACGCGATCGTTCATGCTAGCTGCGCAGCGCTCCCGAACCGGTCTCGCCGCGGCTTGCCATCAAGGTCTTGGTCTCACCCGAGAACGTGGGCACGCCGGTCAGGACACCCTGGAAGTCGTTGAGCGGCTCGCCCAACACGAGCCCGCCGCGGTCGATCTGAAACTCACGGATCGTGCGTTCGTGACGGGCCGTGCGCGTCTTGATCACCGAGATCGCCTGCCGAACCTCTCCGCTCGCCTCGAAATAGCGCAGCTGAACGACGGTATCGGAGAGATAGCTCAGATCCACGTCCGACCGGATATCTCCTGTCACGCCGTGCAGGCCAAGGATGAGCAGACTGATCACTCCCTTCTGACCAAGATAGCTGAGCATCTCGTGCATCTGGAGCACAAGGAACTGCTCGTTCGACATCGACTGCAAGTAGGCATTCAGGCTGTCGACCACCACCACCGTTGCATGGTGGCTCTCCACCGCGTCCCGCACCGCAGCAGCGAATTCGCCGGGCGACATCTCGGCCGGATCTATCGCACGAACCTGTAGCTGACCACTCTCGAAGTAAGGCCGCAGATCCATGCCCAGTGAAGCGCTTCTCGCCAGAAGTGTCGGCAGGCGCTCGTCGAACAGGAAATAGGAGGCATTCTCGCCGCGCTTTAGAGCAGCGATCATGCATTGGACGCACGCCGTGGTCTTGCCGACACCTGCCGGCCCGGTGAGCAAGGTCGACGTTCCGGGCACAAGTCCGCCGCCGAGCAAGGCGTCGAGCGCCGCTGAGTTGGTCGTGGCCGCACCGCCGATGTCGGCTCCTGCGTGCTCGGACGCAACGAGCCGAGGAAACACGCGCAAGCCACCCCGCTCAATCTCGAAATCGTGATAGCCGCCGCGAAACGGCACGCCGCGCATCTTCACGACGTGGAGGCGGCGCCGCTGCGCGCCGAAGCTTGCCAAGTCCTGATCGAGAGAGATGACGCCGTGGGCAATGCTGTGGAGCTGCAGATCGCTGCCCGTGGCGCCTTTGTCGTCCAAGATGAGAACGGTGCACTGGCGCGTCGAAAAGAAGTGCTTCAATGCCAGGATCTGGCGGCGGTAACGGACAGGGCTTTGGGCCAGCAAGCGTAGTTCGGAGAGGCTATCGAGCACGACCCGCCTGGGCCGAACTTCGTCCACTTTGGCCATGATGTTGCGAACGGTCTCGCCCAGCTCGACCTCGCTAGGATGCAGTAAGGTCTGTTCCTGGTCGTCGGCAAAGCCGTCCGGCGGCACCATCTCGAATAGCCGAAGGCTGTCCAGCGACCAGCCGTGCGACTGGCCGACGGCGCGCAGTTCTAACTCGGTCTCTGCAAGGGTGATGTATAAGCCCGTCTCATTATGCGCCGCCCCTGCGAGTAGAAAGCCCAGCCCAAGCGTCGTCTTGCCTGTTCCGGGTGTCCCTTCGACCAGGTACATGCGCTCAGGTGTGAGCCCGCCGTTGAGGATGTTATCCAACCCCGGGATGCCGGTGGATTCCAACGACGGCATTGAAGCGCTCGGCGACATTCTCGACCTCCAGTTATCGGCGATCGCCTGATGATGCGACCATCACGATTCCTCCAAACCGCGCCAGTGGTCGCTTTTCAGGCATCGGCAAACAGAACAACGCACGAGGAGCGTATCAGAGCCCGATACGTTCCGGATGTGTTTGTCCCCGAGGTCACATAGCTCCAGCTTGACGAGGATCCCGAGCGATGATGCCAGTAGAACGCCACGCCACTTCATCGCCGAACGAGTATAGCGGCCGGATGGCTTATTTGGGTTGAACCTGCGGGCAAACCGAACATCTCACGCGCAGATTCACACAGCTGCAGCCTCGCGCGGACCTGCCTGCACCGGAACTGCGCATGCCGCTCTTGACCAACAAGCTTGCGCGCACCGACCCGTCAGCAGACACGCAGGGCACTTGGCCATCCCGCGAGACCTACCACTCGTTCATCTCGCTTCGCCAGCGGGTATCAATCACCATCGGCGACCTGAGCTTCGGCCACTTTTACCAAGGGTTGCAGCAGATGCCCTTCACCGGATTCTCTGGTTGAGAAAGGGCAGGTCCGGGCTCGCCGTTCAATCGGCAGTTGCGAGGCAAACGGACCGAAATGGCGTGCATTGAACATAGCATTGATCCTGGAATTGCACCTACTTACACGCTTCCATGCTCTGCATGGCGAGCGTGACTATCCGCGGCAGGCTCTTGGCACGCTCGCGGGCATGCTCGGATGCGGCGGTTCCCCGTAGGACGCGACCCTTTATGCCGTGGAAGATCGCAGCGAGGCGGAAGAAGTTGAAGGCGATGTAGAAGCCGTAATCGGCCTGCGAAATCAGCGGACGCTGTACGTTGCGGCAGTAGGCAGCGCAGTACTCCTCCTCCGATGGGATGCCGAGCGCCGCGAGGTCTGCGCCGCTCAATCCAGCGACGATTTCGGGCGGCATGCGGAACATCATGGCATGGTAGGCGAAGTCGGCCAAAGGGTGTCCCAAGGTCGAGAGTTCCCAATCCAGAACCGCTAGCACTCGCGGCTCGGTGGGATGGAAGATCATGTTGTCGCAGCGAAAGTCGCCATGAACGACACGGGTCTCGTCTCCCGGGGGGATGGCCGTGGGTAGCCACTCGATCAGCCGATCCATGCCCTCATCTCGCCCTGCCTCCTCGTCGGCGAGGTATTGCTTGGACCAGCGAGCTATCTGACGCTCGAAGTAGTTCCCGGGCTTTCCATAGTCGGCTAAGTTGATCGCCCCCGGGTCGAAGCGATGAAGTGCAGCGATCGTCTCGTTCATCGCCTCGAAGTAGGCGCCGCGCTCGGCTCTGCTCACGTCGGGAAAGGTAGCATCCCAGAAGATGCGGCCTTCGACCATGTCCATGACGTAGAACCAGCTGCCGATCACGGTGTCGTCAGTGCAAAGCCCGAACACATGCGGCACCGGAAAGCCGGCGCGACCGACCGCGGAAAGCACTCGCGCCTCGCGCTCCACGGCGTGCGCTCCCTTGAGCAACGGCCCAGGGGGCTTGCGCCTCAAGACGTAGGAGCGCAGCGGCGTCACCAGCTTGTAGGTCGGGTTGGACTGCCCCCCCTTGAACTGCTCGACACGCAACGGTCCGGCATAGCCAGCGACGTGCTCAGCCAGCCACGCTGCCAAGCGTGCTTCATCGAAACGATGCGTCTCGCGCACATCTGTGGTCCCGGCGTTGGCGGCCGCGTCGAGCATTACACGGGCGCTCCTTGCTGCTGTGCCGCCTTCCAATCGCGCTTGATCTTCTTGGCGAGGCTCCACTTGTGGACTTCGGTTGGCCCATCGTAGATGCGGAATGCGCGTATTTCGCGGAACACCTGCTCGACGATGGTGTCGGCCGTGACGCCCGAGCCGCCCATGACTTGCACGCAGCGATCCGCCACCCGCATGAGCGCTTCGGATACGGCGACCTTGGTCATCGAGCTTTCCGCCGTTCCGAGTGCCCCCGTGTCGAGCACGTCGGCGCACCATTCGATCATCAACTCGGCTTGGCGTAGATCGATGAGGTTTTCAGCCAACATAAAGCCGACACCTTCGTGGTCGATCAGGAGCTTGCCGAAGGCCATGCGCCTGTTGGCGTAATCGGTCGCGATCTCGTTGGCGCGCACGCAGGCACCCAGCCAGCGCATGCAATGTGAAAGCCGCGCTGGGCTCAGCCGCACTTGCGCGTACTGGAAGCCTTCGCCCGCTTCTCCCAGCATCTGGTCGGCGGGCACGCGCAGGTTGTCGATCGTCACAACGGCATGGCCGCCAGGCATGGAGCTGTCGATCGTGTTGGGCACATGATCGATGCGGATCGCCGGGTCAGGCAAGTCGACAAGGAACATGCATGCGCCCTCCTCGGCCTTGGCCATGACGATGCCGACTTGCGCGCCTTGCGCGCCGGTGATGAAGGCCTTTCGGCCATTGATAAGCCAGTGATTGCCGTCACGACGGCAAGTGGTGCGCATCATCGAAGGATCGGATCCGGCACCGCCTTCGCTTGCGGGCTCGGTCATGAAGAAGGCGGAGCGCGCACGGCCTTCGACCAGTGGTCTGAGGAACCGTTCCTTTATGTCCGCCGAGCCCACCTTGCCAAGAAGGTACATGTTGCCCTCGTCAGGCGCGCCCGTATTGCAGGCGAGCGGTCCTAGTGGTGACAGCCCTGTGCGCTGGAGCACGATGGCGGTTTCGCGCTGCGATAAGTGGCTGCCGTCGGGCAGGATATGCGGGGTCAAGACGCCGGCTTCTCTTGCTTTGTCCTTAAGCTCGGCGACGAGTTCCTCAGTGGGGCAATCGTGATGATCGCGGCGAGGATCGCGCTCATAGGGAACCACGACGTCGCGAACGAAAGCCTCGACGCGGCTTGCGATCTTGGCAGTAACTTCAAGGCCGGCGCCACTCAACTGATTGCTCCTTGATTGACCGTCGAAGAGGCCGCGACCCTGAGGTCGCGGCCGATTAGGTCGACGGAGCTTAGAAGTCGTAGCCGACGGTGATGCCGTAAGTTGCCGGGCGCGCCGCGTAGCGCACGATGGTGTCCTGACCGGCAACGACATTGGTCCAGTAATACTTTTTGGTGATGTTCTTTCCCCAGATGAACGCACGCAAGCCCGCATCCGAAGTCACGCCCAGCTGCCCGTCCAGCAGGGTGAAGGCACCGATCTTGTAGTCAGGCGTTTCACCCACGATTGCATAGGTCTTGCTGCGATACGTGAGCTGCGGGCTGATGAAGGCCTTCAAGCCGTTGCCGATCTCGGTTTCGTAGCGGGCGTTGGCGCCGACTTGCCATTCGGGCGTGAACGGCACGCTCGAGCCGGCGAAGTCTGCGGTGACACCGCCGGCATTGACGCCGGTGTAGCGGTCGATCTTCGACTTCACGTAGACGGCCGACGCGGTGAGGCTCAGGCCGTCCGTGGGGCGGGCCGTCACTTCCAACTCGCCGCCGTAAAGGTGTGACTTGGGGATGTTGATCAGCGCGTCGAGCACACCGAAAGTAGCGTCGATCAGCTTGGACCTCAGCTGCTTGTCCTTGTAGTCCATGTAGAACACGGCGCCGTTCACCTGCACCGCACGATCGGCAAGCGTCGCCTTGAAACCGCCTTCATAGTTGACGATCGATTCCTGCGTAGCCGGCGGGTATTGCAGCGTGGAGGATGCGTTCAAGTTCCCGAAGCCGCCAGCCTTGTAGCCCTTGGCGATGTTGACATAGAATAGCAGGTCGCTGTTCGGCTTGTAGTCAATGCCGCCGCGCCAGGAGACATTGTTCTCCTTCAGCTTGCCGAAGTAGGGCTCACCGTTGAAGAAGTTCTCGTCCAACTGGAAGCAGTCGTTGATGCCAAGCGCAGGACGGTTGGGATCACCCGACAACAGGCGCGAGAACACGGTGAAGAGTGCCGCGGTGCCGCCATCTCCGCCATCATGGTTGCAGATCTCTGCGGTGCGGTTCGACTGGGTGTAGCGTAAACCACCTTTCAGCGTCACCGTGGGGGTGATATCCCATTCGACGTTGCCGAAGCCTGCGTAGTTCTTCATCCGCTGGACGGAGTAGTTCTGGCTCGAGATGATGCCAAAGTTGTAGAACGCGGATGAGTCCGCATAAAGCAGGCGCTCGTCGTAATCGACGGCGTCATGACTATAGTTCGCACCGACGACCCAGCGCACGCCCGCGCCGCTGCCATTCGAAACGCGCAGCTCTTGTGAGAAACTGCGGATCTTGCCCTTGTAGGGATCGAGATCGATATCGGACAGCGCTGTGCCGTCCTGATCCATCTCGCCGCGCTCCTTGAAATGCGTATACGCCGTGATCGAGGTCAGCGTGAGCCCGTCCGCGAACTCCCAGTCGCCGCGCAATGCTGCCTGCTGCAAGTCGCGCTTGCCGTACATGCCATTTTCCGGACTCCAGTCCGCCGCGCGTGGCTTCAATGGCGAACGGGGATAGTTGAGCACGGGCGCCGTGTTCGACACTGCCTGTTGGTTGAAACGGTAGTACTGCACTGCCTGCGGATCGCTGCCGTCGTGCCAGGCATTGAGGTTCAACTCAAACTTGAGCGTGCTCGACGCTTCCCAGTCCAGCAACAGGCGCCCGGCGAGCTGCCGCGTCTTGCCGTTTTTGGCATCGCGCGTGTAGCTGCGCTGCCACTCGTCGGCACGCTCGCCGCGCACGGCCAGGCGCGCGTTGAGTCCAGGCGCGAGCGGACCACTGATGAAGGCATTGCCGATGACATCGTTGAAACGACCATAAGTGAGGTCGGCACCAGCGGCAAAGTCGCTGGTCGGCTTGGCAGCGATGTAGTTGATTGCGCCACCGGTGGAGTTTTGTCCGAATAGCGTGCCCTGCGGCCCTTTGAGAACTTCGATGCGCTCAAGATCGAAGGCCGTTAGATTGGTCAAGATCGGAAACGGCAGCGGGACCTGATCGAGATAGACGCTATTCGCCGGGTAGGAGCCGAGGGAGGTATCGTAGAAGCCCACGCCGCGCAGCGTGTAGACTGGCGTATTGTTTGCGCTGTTGGTGTAGGTGAGACCCGGAACGGCTTTGGCAATATCATCCACCGACTGGATCTGCCGCTCCTGCAGCGCACTGGCACCAAGCGCGGTGATCGTCAGGCCAACGTCGTTGATGCTCTGCTCGCGCTTGTTGGCGGTAACCACGATTTCGCCGGTGTTGCGCGGCGACTCGGCAGCCTCTTGCGCTTGAACCGAACCCGCGGTGGCCATCACCGCCAGAGCCCCGAGGGACACGCTCGCCAGCGTGGATCTGCGCATCATACCCATCTTCAGGTTCTCCCCTGCCATGCGAGCGGAGGCTTGGCGCCCCTCATCTCTTCGTAACCGTCGTATCGAGCCGTACCTGCGATCTGTCAAGATCGTTTGACGATTTCGTGAAATGAGACTGCCGGATCAAATTGTATTGATCGTGGACGCATGAAGGTCATCGCGCTAAGCTCCTACAATTCACACACAAGGCGACGACAGGATGGCAACCCGGACAAGCGACAGGACCGATACCGACACTCTCGACACTGCGGCCGAAACCACGAAGGCAGATACAAACGTCGGCAGCGCGGCAGATAAGGTGTCGGAAGCCATCATTCGCGGCATTCGTGCCGGCGTCTTTGTTCCGGGACAGCACCTCGTCGAACCGGATCTGACGCAGCGCTTGGGGATCAGTCGGGGGTCCTTGCGCGAAGCGCTCAAGCACCTGGCCGCCGACGGGATCGTGACGCTCAACCGGTTCCGCGGCGCCTACATCGCTACCCTCGATCGCAAGGCCGTTCTGGACCTGTTGCAGACACTCGAGCCTTTGGCATCGCTAGCAGCGCGCCTCGCTGCCGACCACTGCGACACAGACGCGAAGCGTGCACAGATCATCAGTGCGGCAAACGCGATCGACGAAGCCAATCGCAGCCACAATCGCGCCCTTTATCTCGAACTTCGTCGGCAGTTCTATTCCGTGCTCGTGGCGATCGGCGGCAACGGCGAGCTGGAGCGTGCGATGCCACTGACCCGCACCGACCTGTTCCGCGCCCAGATCGAGTCGATCCAGTCCGAGAAGCAACGTGTCCGCCACGCGTCAGGCTATAGCAAAATCGCCAAGGCCGTAGCAGAAGCCAATCCGGCCGCTGCCGAGCGCGCCGTGCAGCGCCATTTCGCCGGCACGCGCAAGACAATCGAAGAATTGCCAGACTTGGCGTTCGCCAGCTTCAGTTCCTGAGCCAAGCGCACCGCGAAGCGGGGCCGCACAAAAAGCGATGCTTCGCTGATCTTGTTTTTTGCTAGACGAAATCGTCCGACGCTTTACACCTGTGATCGGGATTGGATAGCAGGGCTACAAGCCTATGATTCGGATCAGCGCGGTCTATGCGAACGAGCATGGCAGCCGCTTCGATACGCAGTATTACCAGCACCGGCACGAGCCGTTTGCGACCGATCTGCTGACGCCGCATGGCCTCTTGGGCCTACGCACGACGTTAGGTGAAGCCGCGCTGGACGGAGCGGCACCGCCCTTCTGGGCAATATCCGAACTGCTCTTCGCCTCACGCGAAGTATTCGACGCCGCCTTATCCCATTGCGGCGAGGCGCTGTTCGCCGACATCATCAACTACACCGATGTCGCCCCCACGCTGCAGGTCAGCGTGCTCGGAAGCGACTGGAACAAGGGAGCCTGACATGGACACGCAATTGCTGAACACGCCGACCCGCTACGTGCGCAATGCGATGGAAGACATCGGCATGATCACGGCACTGGACGAGTTCCTGAACCACCAGATTGTCGACACCTTCGCCTCCGTCAGCACTTCGGAACTGAGCTGGACCGAGAAGATCTGGACTGCGATTGTGCGCAAGGACGGCACTCTTGGCATCGATTTCGGGCTCGGCCGCTACCACAACCGCGGCGTGCTCGATGGCTGGGCTGCCGTATCACGCGGCAGCGAACAGTGGACGGTGCGCGCCAATCGCGAGTTGCGTGACGATCCGCTCACCACCGAAGTGGGGCCGCTGAGCTATGAGATCATAGAGCCGCTGCGCCAGGTGCGTTTCGCGTGTGCCCGCAACGACCAGCAGCCAATCGCCTACGACATCACCTTCACCGCCGAGTTGCCACCCTTCTTCGAGGACCGCCACAAGCAGAGGGAGAAAGATGGCTTCCGCATTGGCTCTGACGTCATACGCTACCATCAGGTCGGGGTGCCGTCGGGCTGGGTGGAGCTCGAAGGTGAGCGGATCGAGATCAACCCCGATGATTGGACGCAGTATCGCGATCATTCCTGGGGTACTCGGCTCGATGTCGGTGCGCACAATCCCGATATTCGCCCGACCTCCGACTTCGGCGACGTGAAATTCGGCGAAGGCGAATACGTGCTGATCTGGAGCCCGTTCATGCTGGTTTCGCCGAGCGGCGAAAAGATCGCGTACCACATGTACTTCCAGTCCAAGCAGGGCCGCATCTTCTACTCATCCGGCTATCGCAATCTTCCGGACGGCACGCAGGAGAAGATCGCCCGCGTTCGGCCCGAACTGCGCTTCGACGACGTGACGCGCCGACTGCTCGGCGGGCAATTGCACTTCGACATGCTTCAGGGCGGATCGCACACGATCGAGGTGGAAGTGGTGGGTACCTCGGGCGTGCACCTCGGGCCCGGTCTCTATCTCGGCTTCGACGGGCGCAAGCACGGTTCGTGGCATGGTCCTCTGACGGTGGAGGGCGAGAAGTTCGACAACACGCTCGACCGCAAGACGCTGGAGCGCATCCGTCAGCTCCGGGACTGCCCGATCAAGGTCACCGAAGGCGACTGGATCGGCTACGGCATCATGGAGACCATCATCCACGGCGAGCATCCCGACATGGGGCTCACCACCGCGAATTCGCTGGTCTGACCGCGATGGCGCGCGACACCGAGAAGCTGGCAGCGGGTCTTCGGGCCTGGCTGCCTCGCGGAGAGCGGATCACCGGGGTCAAGACCCTGTCCGCCGGTCACTCGAACGAGACTTACCTGGTTGAAGGGACCAATGAGATCCTGCGCATGCCGCCGTCGGAGGAAGGTTTGCTGCCGCCCTACGACATGGTGCGCCAGCATGCGGTCCTCTCCGCCGTCGCGGCCAACGCACCTGAGGTGCCGCTTCCGCCCGTGCTGGAACTTTGCGACGATCCGCGGGTGCTGGGTGATCCCTTTTTCCTGATGGGTTGCATCAAGGGTGAAGCTTTCGAGTACAGCGTGCCCGAGTGGCTTGCCGCTGACCCGGACGCCGGCGCCGACCACGTCTGCCGCCAATGGTTCGATGCGATCATCGCGCTGCACAACATGCCCGCCTCGGCAATGCCACCCGGTGCACGAACGGTGCAGCAGGAGGCGCAGCACTGGCTGGAGGTCGCACGCGGGGCGGACTCGGTGCCGCCACTGATCTCAGTGCTGGAGGACCTCGCTGCGCGCCCGCCACGAACATCGGGTGCGCCGACGCCGGTGCATGGTGATCCCAAGCACGGCAACTGCCTGTGGCACGAGGGCCAACTTACAGGGTTGCTCGACTGGGAAATGGCCCAAGTGTCGGAGCCGCTGCTGGACCTTGGCTACGTGTTGATGTTCCATGATCAGGGTGAGGCGTCGCTCGCCAACGCTGGCTTCGAGTTGCCGGGCTGGTGGTCGCCGCAACGCATGATCGACGAGTGGGAAGCCGGCACCGGCCGCACTGCCGTTGATGTGGCGCGCTATGGCGTGCTCGGCCAGGCCAAAGTGGCGGCGATCATCTCGGTGGGTGCGTTCCTGTTCAACTCGGGCCGCATCGCCGATCCACGCTTCCAGGCGTTCGGAGCGCTGATCCCATCCTATACCGCCTTGCTCGAACGGCGCGCCATGGCTGCTGGCTGATCTCCCCAACTCGCCCGCCCACAAGAGAAGGGGCAGGTCCGCGAAGGACCTGCCCCTTTTTCGTGCTCCGAGTGTGCGACCCTCGGGGCTTATGCGGCTTCGATCTCGATCAGGTCGTTGCCGAACTCGATGAGTGCTGAGGCGTCGACGAGCACTGCGCGGACCTTGCCGGACGCGGGGCTCAGGACCTCGGTCTTGCGCCCGAGCACATCGACCAGAGCAATGAGATCGCCAGCAGCCACTTGTGCGCCTGCTTCGCAATGCGGTTCGAACAGACCGAGGTGCGGTGCCTTGACCCTCGCAACCTGAGGCACGTCCCTGACCTGCTTCGGCTCCGGCGGGCCCGCGAGCAGCGGGTTAGGACCACCCTCCTTGCGGGCAAGGAACATCGTCCAGTCGGCTGAGCGGAAGAACAGGTCCTTCAGCGAGGATCGCTCGAACTGCAGGAGCATCGCGCGAATCTCGTGAATGGGCATTGTCGTCATGAGTCCTCCAAAGCGACGAGGAGGGCCGGCAGAACCGGCTCCGTGATCATCCGACTCACGCCCGCGCGACGCGCGATGCGGGCGATCTCGGCGTTGGCGAGCCCGCTGCCGCGTGCAGCATCCTGACCCTGCAATGCCGCGGCGAGTTGCTCGTGCGTACCCTCCGCAAGCAGGCGGTCGACATCGATGCCGTCGTCGCTCTCCGCAGGGCGCAGCACTTCGACGGCCGAGCGCTCACGCGCCCAACCGATGAGACGCGACAGGCGCGCATCGTCCTGCTCCGAGGGGACCTGTGTCTCCAGTGCGCCGGCGTAGACCTTACCGGTGGCGCCATCGACCGTGACAGTCTGGCCCGCCTTCGCAACCGCGCCGGCACCGACACCGACGACACAAGGCCGTCCCAATGCGCGGCTGACGACGGCAGCATGCGAAGTGGATCCGCCTTGCTCGGTGACGACTGCGCGCGCCGCGATCATGCCGTGGACGTCATCAGGGCTGGTCGTCGCGCGCACCAGGATCACCGCTTCGCCCGCAGCTGCGCGGCGCTCGGCCTCGTCCGAATCCGCGACCAGAACACCGGTGGCAACGCCGGGGCAAGCGCCCTCGCCGGTCGCCACGGTCTCAGCGCCGTCAGCCGCACCTGGCACCAGTCGTGGCAGCAGCAGCGTCGAGACCTGCTCAGCACTGACACGCGACAAAGCGGTGGCGGCATCGATGCGGCCTTCGCTCACCATGTCGACGGCGATGCGCACGGCGGCCTCAGGCGCCCGCTTGGCCGAGCGCGACTGCAGCAGGTAGAGCTTGCCCGATTGCACCGTGAATTCGATGTCCTGCACGTCGCCATTCTCGCGTTCGAGCATGTCGCTCGCCGCCAGCAATGCCGCGTGTGCCTGCGGCACATGCGCGTGCATGGCGTCGAGCGAGAGCGGCGTGAACTTGCCCGAGACCACATCCTCACCCTGCGCTCGTGGCAGGTACTCGCCATAAGGCGCGGGATCGCCCTGCAGCGGATTGCGACTGAATAACACGCCAGTGCCGCTCTGCTCGTCGAGGTTGCCGAACACCATGGCCTGGATGGTCACCGCGGTGCCCATGTCGTGCGCGATGTTGTTGTGATCACGGTAACGCCTCGCCCGGCGCGTGTTCCAGCTTTCGAACACTGCGTGGACCCCGCCCAGGAGCTGGCTTTGCACGTCCAGCGGGATCTCGCCGCCTGCCTTCGCGATCTCGCCACGCCACATCGCCGAGCCGCCCCCATGCTCCAGTTCGACCGGCTGCTTGAGCACGATCGCGCTGTAGAGCTCCAGAAAGCGTCGGTGCGTGTCGCAGGCGAAGTCGGCCAGCCCGGTCTCGGCCGCCAGTGCGGCCTCTCCGTCATCGTCGATGCCAAGGTTGAGCACCGTGTCCATCATGCCGGGCATCGAGATCGCCGCGCCCGATCGGATCGAGAGGAGCAACCGCTTGTCGCCGCCGCCAAAGGTGCGTCCGGTACGCTCCTGCAGCCAATTGAGGCCCTCCGCGATCTCCGCTTCCAAGCCCTCCGGCATGGCGCCGTGCTCCAGGTATGCGAGGCAGGCCTTGGTGGTGATCACGAAGGCCGGCGGCACGTCGAGGCCGAGGGCGGCCATGCGCGCCACCGACCAGGCCTTGCCGCCGATGAGCGCGCGGTCGGGCAGGCTGCTGCCGTCGAGCAGCGTGGTCCATTGCGCCATCGTCATTCCTCCCGCTCACGGCCCATGATGCGCAGCAGTTCTTCGTGCAGCTCGAACCAGACGGTGTGGTAGCTGTCTCGACGGATGTCGCTGACCCACTCGTGGTCGCCGTCTTCCGAGGCTTCCAGCGCCGCGAGGAGCTTGTCGGCGTAGTACTTCAGGCGCGGCAAACGGCTGGCAAGGCGCTGCAGGATCGGCTCGGCCTGCTCGTGCAAGCCCCCGAGCCGGTCGATCACCGCCTCGTCATGCGCCTTGTCGCTGTGATCGTTCGCCACTTTGGCGCCGCCCACGTCGAGAGTCTGCCAGTCGGTGATGATCTGCTTGAGCGTGCGATTGATCCGCTCGAAGCCCTCGTAGGCGCCGACGAACACCGCATCCTCACGCAGCGTCCCGAAGTGACGAGGGTAACGTGCCACCAGGGCCACGCCGGCAAGCGGCGTCAAGGCATAGGCGCCACGCGCCTCGACCATGCGGCCGGTGGCGACGGCGCTCTCGATCACCGCCTGCGCGTGCGCCTCGGGCACGCCGGCCAGCTTGGCGATCGCGGGCAGCGGAGCGTGGCGCTTGATGGCGGTTGCGTGCAGCACGAGGTCGCGCTCGTTCATGGCGGTCATGCCGCATCCTCCAGAACCCACACGCGTGCGACGCGTTCGACGCCCTGCTGGTAGTCTTCGGTGGTCTTGGCTGCAGCCGTGACCTCGACGGCGATGCGATCGCCTTCACGGATCCCGGTGACCTTGGCGTTCATCACGCAAGGGATATTGTACTCGCGCGTCAGAATGCCGAGGTGCGATCTCACGGAGCCACCAGCACAGACGACGCCCGCGAACTGGTCGATGATCGGCGCCGTGAGGGTTCCGCCCGAGTCGTCTATGATGGCGATCGAGCCTTGCGGCACCCCGTTCGACAGCAGCTCCATCACGCGCTCGTTCGAGCGCACGTAGAGCGCGCGGCCGACCACGTCCTTGGCATGGCGCACGACGTTGTCGCCGATGCCTCGCAGCGCCCTGCCCTCGGCGTCCGTCTCGCCGGTGGGTGCATCCGGATGAGCGAAGCCGGCGCCCTCTTCTGCGGCCGAGCCGTCCGCCTTGTGTGCCTCTGGTCGCTCGACGACGGACACGCGCGCCGACCAGTCGAAGCGGTGGCCGCTGGCAAGAATACGCGCTTCGACGGCCTCTATATCCTCCCGTGTGACCAATCGATCCGAGCCCGCGAAGACGAAGTCGTTCCAATCCTGTCCTGACTCGCGCAGACGCGCCCGCACCTTCTCACGCACGAGATCCAGCACCGCCTCAACCAACGGGGTGGCCGGCGGTTTGGCGTGCAGCACGTCGTCGATAGGCAATTTATCGCAGCCCACGATCCCTCCCGATCATTCTTGTGCCACCAAAATGACGCAAGCCTCAGCAGCTGTCAACATTATTGGATGAAATCGTTCGACGATCTTGACCGCTTTTATTGGCTCGAATAAGTCCCGGCGAACAACAATCGGGAGGAATGTCGATGTCTCAGGATCCACCCCGCGTGCTGCTCGTCAACGATGACGGCATCGACGCGCCAGGACTCGTCATGCTGGAGCAGGTGGTGCGCGGGTTCACCGACGACATCTGGGTGGTCGCGCCGGACGAAGAACGTTCGGGTGCCGGGCACTCGTTCTCGACCACGCTGCCGATCCGCGTCAAGCAGCGCGACGAGCGACACTTCGCGGTCAAGGGCACGCCGACGGATTGCGCTTTGCTGGCGATTTACGAGTTGATCGAAGGCAAGCGCCCCGACGTGCTGATCTCGGGCATCAATCGCGGTCCGAACCTGGCCGAGGACATCACCTATTCGGGCACGGCTTCGGCGGCGATGGAGGGGGCCTTGCTCGGCATCCCCGCCATCGCGCTCAGCCAGTGCTTCCGTCCGCCCGCCGCGGTGCCGTGGGACAATGCCGAGCGTTATGCCGGCGAGGTGATCGAGAAGCTGCTGCGCTTCGATTGGAAGCCTGGCATGTTCATCAACGTCAACTTCCCAGAGTGCCCGGCCGACCAGGTCACCGGCATGCGCGTGACCGAGCAGGGCCAGCGCCCGCCCGGCGCCTTCATCCCCGAGAAGCGCGTCGATGCCCGGCATTTTCCGTACTACTGGGTCAAGATCGCGCTACCCGCCGGCGGCCATGCGCCGGGCAACGACTTGCAGGCGATGCTCGATCGCGAGATCTCGATCACGCCCATGCAGCTCGACATGACTAGCCGTGCGGCGATCCCTGACTTGCAGGAGTTGTTCGCGGCCTAAGCCTTGGCGGACATTCCGCCACTCTTCACCCATCTCACCACCTTCGTCATACCCGCAAAAGCGGGGGTGACGAAGGTGAAGGAGACGGTTCAGTCTCGCGCCAGGATCGTCACGGCGGACATGCCATCTTCCACGCCGTAGAACCCGCCGGAATTCTCTGCCACACCGATCCGCGCGCCTTCGACCTGGCGCTGTCCGGCCCGGCCGCGCAGCTGCGTGACCAACTCGTGGATCTGCGCCGCACCCGTCGCGCCGAGCGGGTGCCCCTTCGACACCAGCCCGCCCGAGACGTTGACCGGCACCCGGCCGCCTAGCGCGGTATCGCCCAGCTCTGCCGAAATTCCGGCTTCGCCCGGCGCGCACAGGCCGAGCGCTTCGGTCTGGATCATCTCGCCGATCGAGCTGGCGTCATGCACTTCGGCGAAGTCGACGTCCTCCGGTCCGATCCCCGCGCGTGCATAAGCAAGCGTGGCTACCTTGCGCGTGACGTGGTTGGCATAGTCGTCGCAAGCCCGGTTGCTGCCGGTGCGGTTCTCGGCCGCGAGAACCCGGATCGGCTCGCCGGAGAAGCGCTTGGCCATCTCGGCCGAGCAGACGATCACCGCCGCCGCACCGTCACTGATCGGCGCGCACATGGGGTTGGTCAGCGGCCAGGCGACTTGCGGAGCGGCGAGGATCTCCTCGACGCTCATCGGCTCGCGATATTGGGATAACGGGTTGAACTGCGAGTGGTTGTGGTCCTTCGACGCCACCGCCGCGATCTGCGCCTGCGTCGAGCCGTACGTGCCCATGTGCAGTCGCGCCTGCGCCGCATAGGCCTCCATCAACACGTTCGGGCTGGTCGAGACTTTGTCCGCGGGCACAGGCTCGAGCAAGTCGCGCGTACGCTCCAGATACCCCTGCGCCTCGACGAGGTCGCGCGGCTGCTGGAACACTGCGAAGCGCTTGGCCCGATCGTCGCTATACAGCTTCTCCACCCCGACCACGAGCGCCATCTCGGCCAAGCCGGCGCGTACGTGATCTACCGCGAGGTGCAGCCCGACAGTCGAGCTGGCACAGGCCGCCTCGACATGGAACCCGCGCACACCGGCGATGCCGAGCGGCCGCAGCGCATATTCGCCGGGGATCGACATTTCGCCGGCAAAAAACCCCTGGATGACATTGGCGTAGACCGCCATGTCGACTTGCTCGCCCGCGAGCCCGGCATCCTCGAGCGCGAGGCGGACGGCCGCTTGCGTCAGTTGCTCGTGCGTCTTGTCGAGGTGCCGGCCAAAGGGCGTCATGCCGACGCCCAAGATCACCGCCTCGCGCATCAGATCGCCCTTCCCGCCGCTGCCCAGTGCACTTTACGCAATTCGGAGCGCAGCACCTTGCCCGCGTTCGAACGAGGAAGGCTGGCGATAACCTCGATGCGCTTGGGCGTCTTCACCGGTCCAAGCCGCTCGCGTGCCTCAGCCAGCAAGGCTGTGACATCGACCATGCAGCCCTCGCGCGGTTCGACGACGGCGACAACGGCCTCCCCCCACTTCTCGTCCGGAACGCCGATGACAGCGCAGTCCTGAACCTGCGGGTGCGCCATCAGCGCCTGCTCGACTTCCGCGGGGTAGACGTTGAAGCCACCCGAGATGATCATGTCCTTCTTGCGATCGACGACGTAGAACCAGCCCTGCTCGTCGCGCACGCCGATGTCGCCGGTATGATGCCAGCCAAACGCCGAGACCTCTTCCGTCGCCTGCGGGTTCTTGTAGTAGCCTTGCATCACCAGCGGCCCACGGACGACGATCTCGCCGCGTTCGCCTGGGCGAAGGATACGGCCCTCATCGTCCATGATCTCGACGATCGAGAGCAGGTTCGCGCGCCCGCAGCTGCCAGGATGCGCCAGCTCGCCGTCGGGACTCAAGTGCTCGTGCGGCGGCATCGCGGTCACGCACATCGGCGCCTCAGTCTGGCCGAAGCTGGCGTTCATCACCGGGCCGAGCACGTCAATGGCTTCCTTGAGCCGGTCGAGCGACATCGGTGCGCCCGCGTAGGAGATGTACTCCAGGCTGGAAAGGTCCGCTTCGCGCACACCCGGCTCGGCCAGCAGCATGTAGATCGCGGTCGGCGGCAGGAACATATAGGTGACGCGGTGGCGTTCGATCGCCTGCAGCACCATGGGAGGCTCGAAGCGCGGCAGCACCACGACGGTCCCGCCCAGCGCCATGCTGGCGAGCGCGAGCGGCCCGGCGGCATGCGTCATCGGCGCCGCGACGAGATTCACCGGAGGGCCCTTCATCGGCATCGAGGCGACCAGGCTGGAGACGAGCGCCTGCCAGTTGCCATTGGAAAGCATCACGCCCTTAGAGCGGCCGGTCGTGCCGCCGGTGTTCGCCAGGAATGCCAGCTCGTCAGCCGCACCCGATCGGCGCTGGGCAACGGGGTCGTCGCTTTCTACCAGCATGTCGCCGAGGAACGCGTCAGCTTCAGCAAACGGCACATCGAGCGCGATGAAGCGACGGATATTTGGGCACTGCGTCCGAAAGCTGGCGACGCGTTCCGCGACCTCGGAGTGGATGAACAGCGTGTCGACGTCGAGCAGGTCGAGCAGGTAGGCGTTCTCGTCGACCGAGGCGCGGTTGTTCGCCATGACCCAAACGCCATCCGCGCGAAGGATGCCCAGGATGGCTTCGAATGCGCGCGCGCTGTTGCCGCTGAGCACCGCGGCATGCCCGCCAGCGGGGAAGCCGTTCGCGATCAAGGCACGCGCAATGGCGTCGCTGCGCGCCTTGACCTCACCGTAGGTGCTGACGGTCTCGCCCTCGACCATGCACGGGCGATCGCCGCCCATGCGCGCACCCCGGTCGAAGAAGTCGATCATCCGCATGGCGCGCGCCTGCCCCTCAGCGCCGCATCGAGAGTTCGAGCTGGCTGGATCGCACCTGCACCAGTGGCAAGCTCGCGACCTTCATCAGCCTCGCGACCTGATCGAGCTCGGGCGACGACAGCGTCGGGTAGTCGGGCCGCGGCGCGCCGGACAGCCGCATGCGATCGATGTCCGTGGCTGGCACCAGTGCGCGCAGCAGCAGTTCATCGTCATCTCCGCCGGTACCGTGCCGGCGGTGCAGCTCGGCGCGATCGGGCTGCTCGGGCGGGCTCGCCAGGATCTCCTTGGCGCGTGGCTTGGACATGATGCGGTCCATCACGTCGGCATCGATTGGCGCCACGGGTTCGCCGTAGAAGCCTGCCGCGTACTGGATCACCTCGTCGGGCACCACCGAGTAGCGTTGGCCGGTGACGATGTTGAGCACCGCCAGCGTGCCGACCAGCTGCGCGAACGGCGTCGCCATGCCGGGATAGCCCAGCTCGCGCCGGACGCGGGCCACTTCCTCCAGCACGTCAGGCAAGCGGTCGAGCATATTCTGCTGCACCAGCTGCGCGCGCAACGTGCCCATCATGCCGCCCGGGATCTGGTGCTTGAGCGAGGTCACGTCGTACTCGAAATGCTGGTTCACCAGGAACCCGGCCGCCTTGCCGACGCGCTCGAAGTGATCAGCGACCGGCTTGAACATTGACGTATCCAGGTTGTGGGTATGACCCAACATCTCGACGTTCTTGGCCATGATCTCGACCGAGGGGATCGACGGCCCGTTCGCCATCGGCCGCACCGCGGTGTGGATCGTGGTGACGCCGAACTCGATCGCATCGATGTACGACTTGGCCGACTGGCCGAGCATGTTGTTGGCATGCATCTCGATCGGCTTGCCGCGCGCTTTGGCCTTGATCGCCGGCACCAGCGTGGAAATCCGATCGCGATCGAGCACGCCACCAGTGTCGTAGAGCAATAGGCTGTCGACCTCATCCAAGGCAGAGAGCTTGTCCGCCTTGTCCGCGTAGTAGGCATCGTCGTGCACCGGCGACAGCGTGAACAGCATCGTGCCCGCCACCTGGCAGCCATACCCCTTCGCGACCTTGGCCAAGCGGTGCATCTTGTCGATGTTGAACAGCACGTCATAGAGCCAGAAGCTGCGCATGCCGTGGGCGCAGAGCCGATCCACCCAAATGTCCATCAGCGCATCGGGCGTGAAGCCGAAAGTCACCGATCCGTTCGAGCGGCACCCGGCACGCAGCGGCGTCTCGGGCATCGCCTTGACCAACATGTCGAGCCCGGCCCAGGGGTCCTCCTGGCAGTGGCGGATCAGCACTTCGAACAGCGAGGAGCCGGCCAGGCTGATGATCTGATAGCCGGTCTTGTCGATCAGCGGCGCGACGGGCAGCGCCATGCCGGCCTGCATGCGCATGCCCCACAGGCTCTGCTGGCCATCGCGCAGCGTTTCGTCGAGGAAGTTGATGTGCGCCAAAGGGGCTACTCCGCTGCCATGCGCTGGTCGGTGAGCAAATCCTGCTCCAGCCAACGGGTATGGATCTGATTGGACCGGAAGTGCTCGTCGCGAAGAATCTCGCTGTGGAGCGGAATTGTGGTGGGCACGCCTTCGACCTCGAAGCTGTCGAGTGCGCCGATCAGCTTGTCGATTGCAGCGTCACGCGTCTCGGCATGGACGATCAGCTTGCCGATCATGCTGTCGTAGAAGGGCGGGATGCTCGCGCCTTCGCTGATGTGACTGTCGAGGCGGATGCCCTCGCCTTCGGGCGGACGCCAGCGAGTTACAGTGCCCGGAACCGGCACGAAGTCGCGCGCCGGATCCTCGGCATTGATGCGGCATTCGATGGCATGGCCGGTCAGGACCACGTCCTCCTGGCGGACAGACAAACCTTCGCCCCTGGCGACGCGCAGCTGCTCGCGCACTAGGTCGCGACCAGTGACCATCTCGCTGACCGGATGCTCGACCTGGATGCGCGCGTTGACTTCGATGAAATAGATCTCTTGGCGCAGGACATCGTAGAGGAACTCGCACGTGCCCGCATTGCGGTAGTTGACGCTCTTGGCGAGGTTCACCGCGGCGGCGTGCAGCTGACTGCGCAATGCGTCAGGCATGGCGACGCAAGGCGCCTCCTCGATCACCTTCTGATAGCGGCGCTGCACCGAGCAGTCGCGCTCACCGAAGTGGACGACCTCGCCCCGCCCGTCGCCGACCAGTTGCACTTCGACGTGGCGCGCTTCGGGCACGAAGCGTTCCATGAACAAGGTGCCGTCATTGAACGCCGCTTGCGCCTCGGCACTGGCACGGTGGAAGCCAGCTTCGACTTCGCCAGGACCGTTGACGATCACCATGCCGCGCCCACCGCCGCCGGCCGCGGCCTTGAGCAGGACGGGGTAGCCAAGGCCGTCGGCGATACGCCGAGCGTCGGCGGCCGAAGCGATCTCGCCGCTGCCGGGCACCAGCGGCACTCCGGCGGCGGCCGCCATCTCGCGGGCGCGCAGTTTGTCGCCGAGCGCGTCGATCATGTCGGCTTCGGGGCCGACGAAGGTAATGCCGTGCTCGACGCAAAGGCGCGCCAGTTCAGCACGTTCCGAAAGAAAACCATAGCCGGGGTGCAGCGCGTCGCAGCCGCTGGCCTTGGCGGCCTGGACGACGAGCCGCGCATCGAGGTAGCTCTTGGCGGCGGGACCGGGACCAAGCACCAGCTTGCGGTCGGCAAGCTGCGCGGCCATGCTGTCACGATCGGCATCGGACACGCCGATCACCGTCTCCAGGTTGAGACCTTGCGCGGCGCGTAGCACCCGCAGCGCGATCTCGCCGCGGTTGGCGATGAAGAGGCGGGACAGGGCCACCGCGTCAGGCCTTCTGGATCACGAACAGCGGCTGACCGGCCGGGACCAAGTCGCCGTCGTTGGCCAGAACCCGCACGATCTTGCCTGGGGCCCCGGCGCGCACCGCGGTGAACAGCTTCATGACCTCGACCAGGCAGACCTCGGTCTCGGCCGAGACGGTCGCGCCGACTTCGACGTACGGCGCTGCGCCAGGTTTCGGCGAACGGTAAAAAGTGCCGAGATACGGAGCGTTCACGAAGACTTCGCCGTCCGCCGCCGTTGGCGCTGCGTTGCTGGACATAGGTGCGGCCGCAACCGGGGCCGTTGCATTGGGCGAAGCTATGGCAGGTGCAGCCGATGCCGCGCTCACCGAAACTCGCGCGCCGTCCAGCCCCGGCGCCTGTGAGTCATGCGAGAGATAGACTTCCAGCTCTCCGCAGCGGGCATGCAGCTCACGCAGGCCTGAGGTGCGGAACTCCTCGACCAGCAGCTCGAATTCGCCCAGCTCCGGAGCGGTTGATTTCTGATCGTCGTTGCCGCTCATGCGCGTGCACTCCGAATGGTTTCGACTTCTTTGCGAGTCAGTCCCGCCCCCTTACCCGCCAGCGGCGAGCCCTCCTGCTCCAGGCGATAGAGCGCCTGAACCGCTTCGGCTTGCGGCGCGTACTTGGCGCTCGTGTCGCAGATGAAGCGGTACTCGGGCGCCATCTGTGCCGGCTTCGATGCCTGCGCCCTGGCGTTGTACTCGGCCAGGGTGAGGCGGCCTGCCGTGGTGGTGTAGAGGTCCTGCTTGGGTCCGTGATGGGTGATACCAGGGCCGATCGGCGCCAGTTTCGGCGCCTCCCCCCCGCGCTGCAGCACCGAGTAGGGGATCTGGGAGAGATAACGCACCGGATTGTTGTTGTGCTGCATCATCGCGTATCCGCTCAGCTGTTGGCTCGGCAAGGAGACCAGCCCGACCAGTTCGCCCAGGAAATCGCGGCCGAACTCATCATTGAACAGGCTGCGGAAACGATCGGCGCGCGGGTCGATCGTCATCCAGTCGTTGACATCGTAGACACCGGCGATGTGGGCGATCTCCTTGATCAGCGAGAAGTAGACCAGCGCGCCCGCGTCCATCATCTCGTCGCGAGACCAGCCGGCCATGCGCTTCCAAAGCTCGACTGTCGCCTTGCGGATGCGATCGGTCAGGTCCTCGAAGGTAGACGCCAGTTCCTCGGCGGAGCCCATTCCGACCGGGATGTAGCCGCCCGACAGCGCGTCCGACGTGTAGAGGCCGACGCCGGTCAGCTTGTCGGCGGTGAATTCGGGCCGAGATTCGAAGCTGCCCCAGTCATCCATGAGGTAGAAGTGACAACCGGTGGCTTCCATCGTGACGGTCAGGTTGCTGAAGGGGATGTCGCCGGCAACGCCGTCGAGCCAGGGATAATCGCCTTCCGCCAGATCCGAAAAGTCGCGGATGATCATCTCGCGGTCGGCCGCGAGCTTGTACGGTCCCGAATTGTTGAGCGCGCAGCGGCTTTCGCACGATACCAGGAAGCCGTACTGCGAAATGGTCGCCAGGAAGGTCTGTGCGGCAGCACCGAGGCGGTCACCCGGCTTGCAGGGCAGCAGCTCCGAGTGGAAGCGCTGCACCCGGCGCTCGGGCAGAGACTGCACGCGCTGGCCGAACTCGCGTGCGTTGAGGTGGCCATCTTCGCGCTGCTGCGCCAGCTTGAAGCGGCGCCAGAAGTCCATGACGTAAGCAACGTCCTCAGCCGCATCGTCCGGGCCAAGCATGCCGAAGTTGATCAGGATTTCGCGGCCGATAAGATAGAACGTCGGCAGCGCCCAACCGGGCAGATTGCCCAGCTTGCCGCCAAGCAGGCGAGTGCGGTCACCGATCTCCTCGGCGGGCATCACGGCCTCGGCTTTACGCAGCAGCTCCGGGTAGCGGTAGAAGCAGCACAAGTACGACAGCAGCATGTACGAGGGTACGGGGAACAGCTTCGACTCTTGCACAGTGCGGGTCACGCACAGCCAGTAGGTATCGTCGCCGATCGTCTGGATCGCATTGTTGGCTTCCAGCAAGCGAACGTAGTCGGTCATCATCCCCTGCCCTTGTCTTGTTGAGATGCTTGTGGACCAGCCGCTCTGAGTCTGTCAATATCGTCCGACGATTTTGATCGGAAGATCTTCGTTCATGCCGCGGAGCGAAGGAGTGGGGAGTGGGTGCCATGAAACATGATCAGACGTGTCCAGAAGTAGTCAGCTTGGAGAGGAAGCTGGACTTGGCGCCTGTTCCATCCTCGGTATCAGCCCGCACCGACTGGACCCGCGACGAGATCGCCGCACTGTTCGACCTGCCGTTTACCGAACTGGTCTATCGCGCCGCCGAGGTGCATCGGCTCAGCTTCGATCCAGCCGAAGTGCAGCTCTCGACGCTGCTGTCGATCAAGACCGGCGGGTGCGTGGAAGATTGCGGCTACTGCTCGCAGTCCGTCTCGGCCAACAGCGGCGTCAAGGCGACCAAGCTGCTCGAAGTGCAGCAGGTGCTGCAGCGCGCGGCCCAGGCGCGTGACCAGGGCTCGACCCGCTTCTGCATGGGTGCTGCTTGGCGCAACCCCAAGGACCGCGACATGCCCGCCATCATCGAGATGGTGAAGGGCGTGCGCTCGATGGGCATGGAGACCTGCATCCCCCAACCCCTCCCCGCCGGGGAGGGGGGAAGCAAATGCTGCCGCTTCGGCTTACCCCTTGGCCGCGACGGCCCGCTTCTTGTTCGCCGCGTCCTTTTCCGCCTGCGCCTTCAACCCCGGATGGCGGCTGTAGAGGAACTTCTGCTGCGCGATCGTCAGCAGGTTGGACGTGCACCAGTAGATCAGCAGGCCGGCCGCGAATGGCGCCATGACGAACATCATGAACCAGGGCATCAGCATCATGACCTGCTGCTGCGCCGGGTCGCCTTGCGCCGGGTTCAGCTTGAACTGCAGGAACATGGTGATGCCCAGGATCACCGCCAGCACGCCGATGCCGAGGAAGCTGGGGGGATCGAACGGCAGCAGGCCGAACAGGTTCAGGATGTGCAGCGGATCGGGCGCGCTCAAGTCCTTGATCCACAGCACGAAGGGCTGGTGGCGCATCTCGATCGCCAGCATCAGCGTCTTGTAGAGCGCGAAGAACACGGGGATCTGCAGGAACACAGGCAGGCAGCCGGCAAGCGGGTTCACCTTCTCCTGCTTGTACAGCTCCATGATCTTCTGCTGCTGCGTCTGCTTGTCGTCCTTGTAGCGCTCCTGGATCGCCTTCATCTTGGGCTGGATCGCGCGCATCGCCGCCATGCTGGCGAACTGGCGCTGCGCAACCGGGAACATGATCCCGCGCACGATCACCGTCAGCAGGATGATGGCGACGCCGAAGTTGCCGACGAGGCGGAAAAGCGAGGTGAGCAGCCAGAAGATCGGCTTCTCGAACCAGCGGAACCAGCCCCAGTCGATCGACAGGCCGAAGTTGGTGATGCCGCCATCCTCGTAGCGGTCGAGCACTGAGTGCTCCTTGGCGCCGGCAAACAGCTTGGTGGTGCGGGCGAGCTGCTGGCCGGGCTGCACGAGTGCCTTGTCGTAGACGAGGTCTGAGCGAAACAGCGAGTTGCCGAGGCTGCGGAACGTGCCTGCGGCTTTCGCATCAACAGGTGCGATTGCCGACATCCAGTAAACATCGGTGAAGCCAATCCAGCTGGCGTTCGCTTCCTTGGTGAGGACGCCCTGCTTCGACAGATCAGTGCAACTCATGAAGAAGAAGCAGCCGCTTCCATCATAACTAACACTGAAATCGACCGATCCATCGAACGCGCCGATTGGTCCGGAGTGCACGTTCCAGCTATTGAGGCTTGCGGTTTTGCTCGTTCGGTTGAGCAGGCCAAATGGTTGAACGGTCACGGCCGCGGAGCCACGGTTAGCCACCCGCTGCGTGGCGGTGATCAAGTAATCGTTGTCGATCGCGAAGGTGATCGCGAACGTCTGCCCAGCGCCGTTCTGCGCGGTCAGCGTCACCGGGGTCTGCGGCGTGAGCTTGGCACCCGCCGGAGCGGTCCACACGGTCGTGGCATTGGGCGTGGCGACGCCATCACCCACCCAGCCGAACTGCGCGAACTGCTGCGCCGGCGTGCCCGCGGGCGAGTAGATGCGGACTGGGCCCGAATCCTTCTTTACCGTCTCGCGGTGGCGGTTCAGCACCAGGTCGTCGAGGATCGCACCCTTGAGGTTGATCGAGCCCGAGACGCCCGGCGCCACGATCGGCACGCGGCCCGACGAGGCAAGCGCCGTCTTCAGGTCCTGCTGCTCCAGCTGCACTTCGGCAGCATCGCGCAGGCCGCCTTCTCGCGTCGGCTTGATCGGGCTGACCGCCTTGTCGGCGCCGCCGTTCTGGACCACTTGCGTGGGCGTCTTGCTCTGCGGGTAGAAGTAGCCGACGCCCGCGTCCCATCCGAACAGGACGAGCGCGGTCAGCAGGACCGCCAGGATGATGTTGCGCTGATTTTCCACGAAACCTGTTTTTCCGTTACTTGCGGCCGCTCGACGTCAGAGCACAAGGCTCTGGGCCTAAGATCTAGGGAACTGGATCCGGCCCATGCCCACCCCACGGGTGGCAGCGCAATATACGCTTGATCGCCAGCCAGCCACCCTTAATCGCACCATGCTTCCCCAGCGCCTCGATGGCGTACTGCGAGCACGATGGCGCGAAGCGGCAGGTCGGCGGCATGATCGCGGAAGGGCCGAGTTGCCAGGCGCGTGCTACCAGAATCAGCGCTCGGCTCGGAAGATCGAAGAGCTTCACTTGCGCTTGCCCGCTGATTTTCCGCGCCGAGGGCGCGCCGGATCGCCCTTGCCCTCTTGTGCGCGGGTGAGTGCGGCGACGAGTTCGTCCCGCAATAGCGCAAAGTCCCGTTCCACCCCACCACCGCGGCCGATCAGCACGTGATCGGTGTCGGCGAGCCCGTGAAGTGGAAAGACCTCGCGGGCGAGCGCCCGAAAGCGGCGCTTCATGCGGTTGCGCACGACCGCGTTGCCGATCTTCTTGGTGACGGTGATGCCCAGCCGCCGTCCCTGGCCTTCGTTGCTCCGCGCCAGCAGCACGAAGCCGGGCCGTGCGACGCGCAGGCCACCGTTGGCGGCCAGGAAGTCCGCCCGCCGGGTCATCATGATGTAGGGCGCAGCCACGGGCTTGCCGGTTGCCGACGCGTCGTCCGCACCAAACAAAGCGGCACCGCACCTCGCCTCCGCACCCTGAGATCGGGCATGCGGAAGCGAGATGCGGCGCCGCCAAGCAGGGGCATCACGCCCCGGCGCGAGCCTGGATCAGGCCGACAGCTTCTTGCGGCCGCGTGCACGGCGTGCGCGCAGCACCTTGCGGCCACCCACGGTCGCCAGGCGAGCGCGGAAGCCATGGCGGCGAGCGCGGACGAGGTTGCTGGGCTGGAACGTGCGCTTCATGGCGAAACCTCAAAAACTGGCGCCGTCGCGGCGCGCTGCTAACTGGACACAGGACAAAGGCGCCCCAGCAGGAGCGACCGAGATCAGGCTGGCGCGGTTAGATGAGGTGGCGATTCGAGTCAAGGTGGATGGCGACCGCTTGATCCTCCCCTGCAACGGGAGGTGGCAGACGCGAAGCGGCTGACGGAGGGGTGTCGCCCTCTCAGTAGCGCGCTTCGCGCGCGCCACCTCCCCTTGCAGGGGAGGATCTAAGAGTGATCTACTTACAAAGTTGTAACTCGACACCACCACGGCCGCGCTTCATCAACCGTCCAATCGTCGGCGAGGGAGAGCCAGCACAAGATGGTCGCGCTCGTATCGACGGTCGCCTACCTGGGCCTGGAGGCGCGCAGCATCGAGGTGCAGTGCCAGGTGGCGCCCGGCATGCCGGCCTTTCACGTCGTCGGTCTGCCCGACAAGGCGGTAGGAGAGAGCCGCCAGCGGGTCACCGCCGCGCTCTCCGCCATGGCCCTGGCGCTGCCACCCAAGCGCATCACCATCAACCTCTCGCCCGCCGACTTGCCCAAGGAAGGCTCGCACTACGACCTGCCGATCGCGCTGGCACTGCTCGCGGCGATGGGCGTCGCCGATGCCGAGCAGCTGGCAGACTTCGTCGCGGTGGGCGAACTGGCGCTCGACGGCCGGGTGATCCCCTCACCCGGCGTGCTGCTGGCTGCGCTGCATGCGAGCGCCATGGACAAGGGCCTGATCTGCCCCGCCGCGCAAGGCTCAGAGGCGCGCTGGGCGAGCGGCGTACCGGTGGTCGCCGCTCCCAACCTCATCAGCCTGCTCAACCACCTGAAGGGCACGCAAGTGCTGCCCACGCCCGAGCCCGGCCAGGCCAAGCCGCCCACGCGCGGGCCAGACTTACGCCAGGTGAAGGGCCAGGAAACCGCCAAGCGCGCGCTGGAGATCGCCGCCGCCGGATCGCACAACCTGCTTTTAATAGGGCCGCCGGGCGCGGGCAAGTCGCTGCTGGCCAGCTGCCTGCCCGGCATCCTGCCTCCGCTCACGCCGGCCGAGGCGCTGGAGACCTCAATGGTGGCGAGCGTCGCCGGCACGCTGGAGGACGGCCGCATCAGCCGCGCCCGCCCCTACCGTGCGCCGCATCACTCGGCTTCGATGGCCGCGCTGACCGGGGGCGGCTTGCGGGTGAAGCCGGGCGAAGTTTCGATGGCGCACCTGGGCGTGCTGTTCCTGGACGAGCTGCCCGAGTTCCAGCGCGCCGTGCTCGACTCGCTGCGCCAGCCGCTGGAAACCGGCGAAGTCTCGGTCGCACGCGCCAATGCCCACGTCACCTACCCGGCGCGGGTGCAACTCGTCGCCGCGATGAACCCGTGCCGCTGTGGGCACCTGGGCGACCCGGCACTCGGCTGCAGCCGTGCACCCCGCTGTGCAGCGGATTACCAGAGCAAGGTGTCTGGACCTCTCCTGGATCGCATCGACTTGCACATCGAAGTCGACCCGGTCAGCGCTACGGATCTTTCGCTGCCGCCGCCGACCGAGGGCAGCGAGCAAGCCGCCGCCCGCGTTGCCCGCGCCCGCGCAATCCAGACCGCGCGGCTGGAGGGCACCGCCTTGCGCACCAACGCCGAACTCGACGGCGAGACCCTGGACGCACACGCCACGCCCGACGAACCGGCCCGCAAGCTCCTCATGCAAGCTGCAGAAGCCATGCGCCTCTCCGCCCGCGGCTACACCCGCATCCTGCGCGTCGCCCGCACGATTGCAGACCTGGCAGGAGCGGAACAGATCGGCCGCATCCATGTCGCGGAGGCCCTGAGCTACCGGCGGCAGGCCCCGCGAGCATAGAGGCAAACTCAACCGGCTCCCTGACGCAAAAAGCCCGGCCCGCGTTGCCGCGGCCGGGCTCCTCGATAAGGTCTCCCGGAGACCGATTAGTAAGTCGTGGCCCGCGCCTGCGAGGCATTGTGGCCGCCGTTGCGGTACAGCACCTGGCGAACCTGCTCGGAGTCGGCGCCGGTGTCCTCGACAGTCACGACCACAGCGCCGTCCTTGAGGCGGTCGTTGTAGTAGCCGGCGTCCTCCTCGCTGATGCCGTGCTTCGTCAGCGTTTCATTGAGCGTCCCGCCGATCGCGCCGACCAGCGCGCCAATGCCGACCGCCTCGGGCACTGCAGAGGCAGCGATCGCGCCGGCTGCCGCCAACGGTCCGACACCCGGAATGGCGAGCGCTGCGACGCCGAGACCCGCGCCCAGCGCGCCGCCGCCCAGGATGCCGCGCAGGACGTTGCGATGGTGCTCGTCGGTGATCTCGCCATCGCCCGAGCGCGCCGTGGTGGTGCCGCCGTGGTGCGCGATCACCGAGAGGTCGGCATCGGCGATGCCGAGCGAGCGGAGTTCGGAAACGGCGCGCTCTGCTTCGGCGTGCGTGTCGAAAATTGCGGATGCCTTGGTCATGTCAGATCATCTCCCTAAAGTACGGCTTGATCAGCCGAGGCATCAACAGGGCGGCGAGTCTGATCGTTCCGGGTAATGAGCCGGGCCGTTGCGATCTGCGATGAAGCGATTGGTTAAGCGTGAGAAACGATCAGGTCTTCAAAGCCGGCAGCACCTCGCGCGCGAACAGCCCGGCGGCCTCACCCCAATCGGCGGGATAGAACCCCGGGCCGACGACTACGAGCCGTTCTATCCCCAAGGCGAGCAGCTCCTGCAGGCGCGTGTGGCACTGGTCGGGCGTGCCGACGACGGCGAAGCGCTTCACGAACTCGGCGTCGAGCGTGCCGCCCTTGATGCGCTGCTTGGATGCCACGTTGCCGTGCTCGGTCATGTCGTAGCCGTCGCGGATCCTGTCGAGGTTCTGCGTGGTGGTCGCATCCGTCGGACCGACCTGGCCCTGCATTGTCTGGAACCGCGCGAGCGGCGGCGCCATGTGCATGGCGACCTCCAGAGCGGTCGCTTCGTCCGGATGACAGACGACTACCACTTGCGCACCGTAGGACACGCCGCTCTGGTCCAAGCCTGCCACACGCCGCGCCCCGCGTGCGAGGTCCAGCGCCCAAGCCATGCGATCGGGATCGGCGCCGACGCTGAAAGTGACCCGCTCGGCCACCGGTGATGCCATCGCGATCACCTTCGGTCCCGTCGCCGCGACGTCGAGCGGAACCTTGCCCTGGCCTTCGGGAAGCCACTTGAGCCGGACGCCGGTCGGGCGGGCACCCAGCGCGAGCGAGTGGATCGAAGCTGCGTCGCCCGCCGAGCCGTACGCCTCGAACGCGATCTCGCCGCCTGAGAGCAGGACTTGCAAATGCCCGATCGCCTGTTCGAAGCGCTTGAGACCCACGGGCGCATGGCCAAGCCAGGCCAGCGCAGAGTCGCCGCGGCCGATGCCCAGCACCGCGCGTCCCTGCGAGATCGCCTGGATCGTCGCCGCCGCGCCGGCGGTGACGGCCAGGTCCCGGGTGAGCGGGTTGGTGACCCCGGTCGAAAGCTTGATCCGCTCGGTCGCGCTCGCCCAGACCGCCATCAACGCGTAGGGATCGGCGCTGAGACATTGGGAGTCCATGAACATCTGGCCGTCCCAGCCCTCGGCCTCGACCGCACGGGCTTCTGCTGCGCTTGCCGTGGTGTTCGAGCCGCCCGCTCGCCAGATCTCGCGCATCGCCGCTCTCCCCGCTTGTTTGGCGTATCTGAGGCCGCGTGTGGCTCGGGGTCAACTGGAGGGCACCAGAAGGTCAGAGGGCGATCAGACTCGATCCAACTGGCGCAAGACCTCGACACTGACTTCCGGCGCCGAGGCAAACCCTAGATGAGTGCAGCGCAAGGCCACCGCGCGGTCGCGCTCATCCGGCCAGCCCGCGGCCGAGCGCGGATGCACGACACCGTCACGCGGGCTCCACAAAGCGATGGTGGGCACCGGCGGCTTGCCGCGCAGCTCGCATTCCACCGGCGGCGCATCGACCGAATGCCCAGTGATCACCTGGTAGGCACGCCAGGCATTGTTGGCGCGCGGGCTGCCGGAAAATGGCGTGCCCAACGTGATGACGCAGGACACCGACTCCTGCTGGCGCCGGGCGATCTCACGCGCGAACAGGCCGCCCAGGCTCCAGCCGATGAGCGCGACAGGCGCCTGGTGCTGGCGCGCGAGCATGCCCACACGCCGCATGAGGAAGGCGAAGTTCTGCTCGGTTGGGCCCAGGTTGAAGCCCAGCCCCCACTCGTGCACCTCATGCCCGGCAGCCCGCAGCGCGTTGGCGAGCGGACGCATGCGCGCCGGGTGCGCACCGAAGCCGGGCAGCAGCATGATCGGCTGCGGACGCAGCGCCTTCGCGGGCTCGCCGACCGATCGCCGGACGCCGCGCCGCAGCGAGGCCAGCTCTCCCCACAGGAAGCGCAAGGGCGGAGCACGCACGCCTTCGGGTCGCGGCTCGCGCGCCAAGGCCGAACGGCGCGCGATCTCTCCGCGCGCACGGACCGCCCGCTCGCCTGCCAGTCTCCAGAAATCGTTCGCAGTTATCGCCACTTGCCTGCCTGCTCACCTACGGGTTGCATCCCAACGCCGCATCGGGATCGAAGGTTTCCGCTATCGCATACGTCCCGCAACGTCACCTGAACCGCGTGAGTGTAATCGAACTGTCATGGAAAGCCGCCGCAGCAGCCACGTTGCAGGTCGCGGCCGCATACCCCATATGTTCCGCCATGCCAGAACTCGTCATTCGCCGCGGTCTCGAAGAGCCGGACACCTCCGAGAACTTCGTCCCGCACAAGCCGCAGCGGCCCGAAAAGTCGCTGCCAGGCAAGCGCTTCGTCATTCAGTCGGACTACGAGCCCGCGGGCGACCAGCCGACCGCCATCGCGGACCTCGTCGCGGCTGCGCTGGAGGGCGAGAAGACCCAGACGCTGCTCGGCGTAACCGGCTCGGGGAAGACCTTCACCATGGCCAAGGTGATCGAGGAACTGCAGCGCCCTGCCCTGATCCTGGCGCCCAACAAGATCCTGGCCGCGCAGCTCTATGCCGAGTTCCGCGACTTCTTCCCGGACAATGCGGTCGAGTACTTCGTCTCGTACTACGACTACTACCAGCCAGAAGCCTACGTGCCGCGATCCGACACCTACATCGAGAAGGAAAGCTCGGTGAACGAGGCGATCGATCGCATGCGCCACTCGGCCACGCGTGCGCTGCTGGAGCGCGACGACGTGATCATCGTCGCTTCGGTCTCGTGCCTCTACGGCATCGGCTCGGTTGAGACCTACTCGGCGATGATCTTCGACCTCAAGAAGGGCGGCACTGCCGACCAGAGCGAGACGATCCGCAAGCTCGTCGCGCTGCAGTACAAGCGCAACGACGTCGCCTTCGCGCGGGGCAACTTCCGCGTGCGCGGCGATAGCCTGGAGATCTTCCCCTCGCACCTGGAAGACACCGCCTGGCGCATCAGCTTCTTCGGCGACGAGATCGAGGACATCGCCGAGTTCGATCCGCTGACCGGCAAGAAAGGCCAGAGCCTCAGCTCGGTCCGCGTCTACGCGAACTCGCACTACGTCACGCCCGGCCCGACGATGAAACAGGCGGCGGACGCCATCAAGTTCGAGCTGACCGAGCGGCTGAAGGAGTTGGAGACCGAAGGCCGGCTGCTGGAGGCGCAACGCCTGGAGCAGCGCACCAACTTCGACCTCGAGATGATCGCCGCTACCGGATCGTGCAACGGCATCGAGAACTACAGCCGCTTCCTCACCGGCCGCCTACCGGGCGAGCCGCCGCCGACGCTGTTCGAGTACCTTCCCGACAACGCGCTGCTGTTCGTGGACGAGAGCCACCAAACCGTGCCGCAAGTGGGCGCGATGGCCAGGGGCGACCACCGGCGCAAGATCACGCTGGCCGAATACGGCTTCCGCCTGCCCAGCTGCATCGACAATCGGCCGCTGCGCTTCAACGAGTGGGACGCGATGCGCCCGCAGACGATCGCGGTTTCCGCTACGCCGGGCGGCTGGGAGATCGAGCAGTCGGGCGGCGTCTTCGCCGAGCAGGTGATCCGGCCCACCGGCCTGATCGACCCGCCGGTAACGATCCGCCCGGTCGAGGACCAGGTGCAGGACTGCATCGAGGAGTGCAAGAAGACCGCGAAACTCGGCTTCCGCACCCTCGTCACCACGCTGACCAAGCGCATGGCCGAGGACTTGACCGAGTTCATGCACGAACAGGGCGTGCGCGTGCGCTACATGCACTCGGACGTCGAGACGCTGGAGCGCATCGAGCTGATCCGCGACTTGCGCCTGGGCGTCTACGACGTGCTGATCGGCATCAACCTGCTGCGCGAGGGCCTCGACATTCCCGAGTGCGGGCTAGTCTGCATCCTCGATGCCGACAAGGAGGGCTTCCTGCGCTCCGAAACCTCGCTGATCCAGACCATCGGCCGCGCCGCGCGCAACGTCGAGGGCCGGGTGATCCTCTACGCCGACCGCATGACCGGCTCGATGGAGCGCGCCATCGCCGAGACCGACCGTCGCCGTGCGCGCCAGGAGGAGTTCAACCAGGCCAACGGCATCACTCCGCAGACAATCAAGCGCCGCATCGCCGACATCGTCGCCGACACCGCCAGCCGCGACGGCGTGCTCATCGACATCGACGCGGAGGGCCAGAACAACTTGGTCGGTCACAACCTGCGCGGCTACATCGAGGAACTCGAAAAGAAGATGCGCGCCGCCGCCGCCGACCTCGAGTTCGAGGAAGCCGGCCGCCTGCGCGACGAGATCCGCAAGCTGGAAGGCGAGGAACTCGGGCTGCCGGACAAGGACAAGAAAGCGCCGCTGGTGGGCCGTAGCAACGAGGGCAAGCCGGGCACGCGCAAGATGCGGTATGGCAAGACACAGCGGAAATTTGGGAAGTGAGTATCGGGACAGAGAGCTGTCCCGATGCCGTCCGTAGAGGTGCGATTTAAATCGATGCATGCCACGGCTAACGTAAAGCCATAAGGCACATCGAGGCAGCCATGATCCGCTCGTTCAGCGACAAAGAGACTGAGTTAATCTGGAACGCGCCGCAAAGCCGTAAACTCGCATTGGACATGCAGGCCGCGGCACTGCGCAAGCTCCGCCAGCTCAACCGCACACAACAGCTCCACGACCTGCGCGTGCCGGCCGGCAATCGGCTTGAGCAGATGAAAGGCTACACCCCTTCACGATAAAGTCTCCGGATCAACGACCAGTGGCGGATCACCTTCCGCTGGTCCGATGGAGGCGCGGACGATGTCCGGATCGAGGACTATCACAAGTGAGGACGACCTGTTGGACAACGTCCATCCGGGTGACATCCTGCGCGAAGATTTCCTGATCGGGACCGAGATTCCCGTAAGCGAAGTTGTCACGGGGACCGGGATCGACGCTGCGCATTTCGCCGCGATCCTCGCCGGAACGGCTTCGGTCGATGCAACCGACGATCTGCGCCTGGCGCGTTACTTCCGCATTAGCGAGGGCTTCTTCATCGGCCTCCAGATCGACCATGATCTTGAGGATGCACGCCGCGCTCACGGCGATTCGCTGAACAGCATTGTCCAGCGCGCCGCGTAGGCTCACCGCTCCAGCGCCTCACCCGTCCACCCGCCGCCTAGCGCCCGATACAGCGTCACCCGCGCCGTGAGTGCATCGGCGCGCGTCTGCACAAGCGCCAGTTCGGCCGAGAGCAAGCCGCGTTGAGCGTCGAGTTCTTCCAGGAACGGCGAGTAGCCGGCGCGGTAGCGGTTGCGGGCGAGGCGGTAGCTTTCGGCCAGGGCGGCGCGCTGGGCGGTGCCGATGCGCAGTTGTTCGTCGGCGCTGACGACGCCGGAGAGTGCGTCGTCCACTTCGCGGAACGCAGTCAGCGCAGTGCGGCGGTAGCTTTCGGCGGCCTGGTCGCGCTGGGCGGCGGCGCCCTCAGCGCCCGCCCGCAGGCGGCCGCCTTCGAACAGCGGCGCGAGCACGCTGCCGCCGACCGACCAGATGGTGATCGGATCGCCGAGCAACGAGGAGACGACCGCGCCCGCGGCGCCGGTCAGGCGCACCGTCGGCAGGAAGCGCTTGCGCACCGCCGACAGCGAGCGGTCGGTGGCGACCAGCGTCTCCTCCGCCTGCACCACGTCCGGCCGGCGCGCGAGCAGCTGGGAGGGCAGGCCTTCCGGAATCGGTGCCGTCACCAGCGTAGCGAGCGAGGCACCACGCGCGACTGGCCCCGGCAAGTCGCCGGTCAGCAACCGCAAGGCGTTCTCCTGCCGCGTGATCGACTCCTGCGCGGCCGGCACCAGCTTGGCAGCGGCCTGGTAATCGGCTTCGGCCTGTTCCAGTTCCAGCTTGGGCGAGTAGCCCTCCTCCACCCGGCGGCGGATGAGGCGCAGCGAGTCGGAACGCGCCGCCAGCGTCTCGCGAGCGACGTTCAGCCGGGCGTCCAGTGCCAGCAGCGTCAGGTAGCCGCTCGCCGCCGTCGATGCGACCGACAGGCGCACTGCATCGCGCGCGGCCTGGCTGGCGATCCACTGCGCACGGGCAGCGGCGCGTGTGTCGGCCAAGCGGCCGAACAGGTCGATCTCCCAAGCGGCCTGGATCTGCGGCTGGCCAGAGGTGGACTCGCTGGGCAGGCCGAACGCGTTTACCGTGCGCGCCTGGCTCACGCCGCCTGAGGCATCCAGCGTCGGCAGCAAGGCCGCCCGCGCGTTCAGCTCGGCGGCACGCGCCTCCCGCACGCGACCGACAGCTATGGCGATGTCGGGATTGCGCTCCAATGCCCGCTCCACCATCGCGACCAATTGCGGGTCGCCGAAGCCGCGCCACCATTGCGCCTCGAGCGGTGCTTGCGCCGCAACCTGGGTGCGCCAGTCGGTCGGCGCGACCACAGGCTCGACCGCTGCCGTCTCGACCCGGGGTCCGGCACACGCTGCCGCCAGCAGCACCAGCGTTGCGCCTCCAAACCGATTCATCCCCCGGTCGCCACGCGTACTTCGACCGACATGCCGGGCCGCAGCCGCTGCGCCGCTGCCTGGTTCGGATCGATGCGAATGCGCACCGCGATACGCTGCGCCACCTTCACGAAGTTGCCGGTCGCATTGTCCGCCTTGAGCACCGCGAACTCGGAGCCGGCCGCCGGGGATACGTTCTCGATCCTGCCGCGCAGGCGTTGGCCGCCCAGGGCGTCGACCTTGAAGGTCACCGCCTGGCCGATCCGCATGGTGTGGGTCTGCGCCTCCTTGAAGTTGGCGATCACCCACAAGTCGTGCGGCACCAGGAACATCAGCTGGGTACCGGAGGTGACGTAGGCCCCTTGGCGCACGCCCACTTCGGACAAGCGCCCGTCGGCAGGCGCCCGGATGCGGGTGTTGTCGAGATCGATCTGCGCGAGGCGAAGCGCGGCACGCGCGTTCTCGACCCCTGCCTCCAGCCCACCGCGTCCCACGACGACCGAGCGCACGTCCTGCTCGCCCACGCCCTGCTGCGCCTGCGCCTGCCGGACTGCGGCCTGCGCCGCCAGGAGTGCCGCGCGGGTCTGATCGAATTCCCGCGCGGAGATCGAACCATCGGAGACCAGCGCCCGCGCGCGGCGCATGTCGGCCTCGGCCCGAACCTCTTGCGCCTGTGCGCTCGCCACGCCGGCTGCCTGCCCGGCTAGCGCCGCCTGGCGCGATCGCTCGGACTGCTGCGAGTTCGCCAGCGAGGCCAGCTGCGCCGCGACGTTGGCCTTGGCCTGCGCCACCCGCGCGGCATAGATGCGGTCGTCGATCGTCGCCAGAATCTGGCCCTGCTTGACCAGCTGGAAGTCCTGCACCGGCACGCTGGTGATGTAGCCGTTCACCTGCGGGCTGATCACGGTGACCTTGCCGCGCACATAGGCGTTGTCGGTCTCCTGTGCCCAGCCGGCGAACGGCGGCAATTGCCAGGCGTACAGGATCGCCAGTACCGCGGCGATGCCGATGAGGACGATGACCACCACGGTCAGCCCGCTCTTGGGCGGCGGTCGCCATCCTGCGACGGGAACCTCGGGCGGCAATTCCGCAGAGGTGGGCACCGCGGGCGATGCCTCTGCCGTCGCCGCGCCGCGGATCTGATCTTGCTCGTCCATTACTTCTCCGCCGCCGGGGACGCTGCCTGCGACTGTTGTTGCAGCGCAAGCACCGGCGACAGCTCGCCGCGCCGACGTATCGCCGCTCTGATCGAGAGGCTCCACAGAAAGGTCAAGGTCGCCAGGACGCCGATCAGCAGGAAGACGTCATTGTACGCAAGAATGTTCGCCTCGCGCGCAACGGTTCGGGCGAGCAGCGCGACGCCTTCGGCGTTGCTCAAGGTCGGGTCGCCGATGACACCCGTCACACTCGCGCCCGTCCCACGGACCCGCGCCGCGACTTGCGGATCGGTCAGAACGATGGACTGCACCAGCTCGTGCGAGTGGAATTTCTCGCGCAGGATCTGAAATGTCCCGAGAAAGGCGCTGCCGACGAGACCGCCCAGGCTCTGGCTGAGGCCGAACAGGACCGAGAAGCTGATGAAGTGCTGCGGCCCTGCGAGCAGCGTGCGCGAAATGCCGATCACCATGGCATGAGCCAGAAAGAGGAACGAAGCGAAGCCGATCAAGGCCTGACTGAGATAGAAGCTGCTTGGTCGAGTGAGGTTGGTGGTATTCGCATCCATGAACGAGCCGAGCGCGATAAGCAGCACGGCCAGGATCAATGCGCGGCTGGGATCGGTCGCATCAAAACGCCAGATCGCAACTGCCAAGCCTGCCAGCGATGCGCCGACGATGACGAGGTTCAGAATGACCATCTGATCGTTCAGCATGCCCAGCGTCGTGAACAATCCTACGGAGCCGAACGCTTGCTCCGACAAGAGCACACGAATCGCCACAGCCGTCATGATCAGGCGCATCATCTCGCGCGTGCCCAGCCACCGCGTGTTGATCAGCGGATTGGCGCGCTTGTGCTCCAGCGCGAGCGCGACGACGATCAGGACGATCCCCGTCGCCAGGCTCCAACCCATCCAGGGCCGCTCGGTCCACCACTCGATACGCCCTTCGGTCAGCATGGCGATGAGCAGCCAAAGCCCGGGCGCAAGCAGCGCGAAGGTCACGAAGTCCTGCAGCTCGAATACCTTGACGCGCAGGCTGGGCGGCAACGGCAGCGACATGACTGCCGCGAGCGTGGCGAGCACCAGGCCAAGCTCGCACCAGTAAAGCATGTGCCAGTCCCCGCTCACCAGCAGCCCGGGCGAGATCGCGCGCGCCAGCGGCGATGCCAATTGCGGCACCGAGATCCCGATCATAATGCCCGACAGTCGCTTTGCCGCGGGCATTCCCTGGATGATGTAGAGCAGCGCCAGCGTAGAGAGCGCAGAGGCCGCAAAGCCGCTGGCCGCACGGACAGTCAGCGAAGACCAGAAACCGTGCACCAGCAGATGCAGCACCGTAGTGGCCGCGTAGATCGGCAGCATGATGCGGATGAACGGTTGCAGACCGAACTGCTGGCGATACTTCATCAACAGCAGGTTGGCCGTGGTGTTGGTCATCAGATAGGCGGCCGAGAGCATAGCGCTCTGGTCGGTATCAAGCCCCAGCGTGCCTTGCGCGAAGTTGAGGTTCACGCCCACCAGGGCATTGCCCAGCCCGCCCGTGACCCCGAGCAGAACGCCGATCAGCAGATAGGCGGCGCGGCGACCAACGGGGTGCTCCGGATTGTGGGGCGAGCCGGGCATCGTCGGCCGCTCATGCGGCTTGAACTGGTACTCGACCACACGCTCGGGCGAACCACGGCGGATCATCTCAACCGCCATGCGCGCGGGAGACGAAGTCCGCGAAGGTCAGGGTGAACAGGATGGTGAGCCAGATGAAGCCGGCCATGGCGGCAAGGCGCGGCAGCCCGCCTTCTCGCCGCATGTCCATGAAGAACCACAGCACCAGCGCGGCCTTGGCCACGGCGATGCCGTAGCTCACCGCCGGGGACCAAGGCCCGAGCGGCAGGAAGGTCGCGGCGATGGTGGTGGCGAGCAGCGCCAGCAGGATCAGCCAGACAGAGACGAGGCGAAGGGTTGCGGTCATCGGGCGAGGTACAGCGTCGGGTAGAGGAAGATCCAGACCACGTCCACGAAGTGCCAGTAAAGCGCGGCGTTACCCAGGCTCGTCGCCTCGCGATCCGCGCGTGCCCAGCCACGCGGCCAGATCATGGCGGCCAGCAAGGCGAGGCCGACCAGGACATGGATCGCGTGCAGACCGGTTCCGATGAAGTAGAGCGTCATGAACAGCGTCTGCTCGGGACTGGAGAGCTTGGCCGGGTGGAAGCGAGGAACCAGGCCGTCCTGCCATTCCTGGCCGTACTCCACCGCCTTGATCGCCAGGAAGGCGAGGCCGAGCCCGATTGCGCCGCCCAGCAGCCAGCCGGACTTGCGCGGGGCGCCGGCGCGGGTCGCTTCCACCGCCAGCGCGACGAGCAGGCTGGAGGTCAGCAGAACGACAGTGTTCGCTGCGCCAAGCCACAAGTGCATCTCGCGGGAGGCTTCGATGTACTGCTGCTTGTGCAGCACCCGCACCGACAGCGCGCCGGCGAAGACGCCGCCGAACACCATCAGCTCGCTGGCGAGGAACAGTAGCATGCCCAGGCGATCGGCCTCACGCTGGCGGTCGAGCCGGGTGAACGGATCGTGGAGCGCCTGGCCCGCCTCAGTCATGGATCGCCTCGGCGCTGGTCTCGCCCTTGCCCGGAACGTTCTGGGGCTCGTCGGGCTCCATCGGGTAGCAGTAGGGCTCGGTGTCGACGAGCGGGATCTCCTCGAAGTTGTGCTTCGGCGGGGGCGATGGCACCGACCATTCCAGCCCGGTCGCGCCCCAGGGGTTCGGCCCCGCCGGCCTGCCGTAGCGCAGCGAGTAGAGGAGGTACGTCAGCGGCAGCAGGTATCCCATGCCCAGAACCACCGCGCCCAGGCTCGACATCACGTGCAGCACCTGGAACTGCGGATCGTAGACGTGGTAGCGCCGCGGCATGCCTTCGTAGCCCAGCAGGAACTGTGGGAAGAAGGTCATGACGAAGCCTGCGAAGACCAGCACCGCCGCCACGCGCGACCAGACGTCCGAGTGCAGCCGTCCGGTCATCTTGGGCCACCAGAAATGCAACGCTCCGAAGAAGGCGCTGACCGTGCCGCCGACCATGATTGTGTGGAAATGCGCGACCACGAAGTAGGTGTCGGTCACGTGCACGTCGATCGCCAGCATCGCCAGCATCAGGCCGGTCAAACCGCCGACCACAAAAAGCCCGACGAAAGCGAGCGCGAACAGGAACGGCCCGTCAAGCAGGATCTCGCCTTTGTAGAGCGTCGCTGTCCAGTTGTAGACCTTGATCGCGCTCGGCACTGCGACGACGATTGAGAGGAACGAGAAGATCACGCTGGCGTAGGGGCTCTGGCCCGAGACGAACATGTGGTGGCCCCAGACCAGGAAGCCGATCACCGCGATCGCGATCGACGAGCCGGCGATGAACCAGTAGCCGAACACCCGCTTGTGAGCGGCCGCCGTGATCAGCTCGGAGACGACGCCCATCCCCGGCAGCACCATGATGTAGACCGCCGGGTGGCTGTAGAACCAGAACAAGTGCTGGAACAGCAGCGGATCCCCGCCGATGCGCGGGTCGAAGATCCCGACGCCGACGATCCGCTCGATCGCCACCAGGATCAGCGTGATCGAGAGCACCGGCGTCGCCAGCACCAGGATCACCGAAGTCGCGTAATGCGACCATACGAACAGCGGCAACCGCCCCCAGGTCATGCCCGGCGCACGGCACTTGTGGATGGTGACGATGAAGTTGAGCCCGGTCAGGATCGACGAGATGCCCGACACGAACACTGCCGTCAGCGCGCCCATGACGTAGGCGTTGGAATAGGTGGACGAATACGGTGTGTAGAACGTCCAGCCGGTGTCGACCCCGCCCAGCACCACTACTGCGATCGTCACCAGCCCGCCGAGCATGAATATGTACCATGAGAGCAGGTTCAGCCGCGGAAAGGCCAGGTCGCGGGCCCCTATCATCAGCGGAATCAGGAAGTTGGCGAAGACGTTGGGGATCGACGGGATCAGGAAGAACCAGACCATGACGATGCCGTGCAGCGAAAAGGCACGATTGTAGCCGTCGTTGCTCAGCAGGTCGGCCTCGGGCGTCAGCAGATCGGCGCGGATCAGCGCCGCGGCGCTACCGCCGATGGCGAAGAAGAACGTGATCGAGACGAGGTAGAGCAGCGCGATGCGCTTGTGATCGGTGGTCAGCAGCCATGATCGCAGGCTGTTGCCGGCGTTGAGATAACTGACGGCCTCCTCGGCAGTGTTGGGGATCGCGTCCTGCGAGGTGCGGTTAGTCATCGGCGAGCGCTCCCGGACGGTGTGGATGCCGGCTCCGCTGTGACCGGCACGCCAGGATACTGCCCCACCGGTCTTTCCGGATCGGCCTTGGTCGACTTGATGTACGCCACCAGTTGCAGCACCTCCTCCTCACCAATGAGGTTGCCATAGGGCGGCATGATCGGCTGGTAGCCTGCCGCGATGTCCTTGTTGGGCAGCATGATCGAATCATGGATGTACTGGTCGTCCGCCCGGATCACGCGCCGGTCGCTGAGCGCGACTACCGAGCCGTAGAGCCCCTCCAGCCGCGGCGCGTGGACCGGCGAGGCGGGGCCATGGCAGCCGCTGCAGCCCAGCTTGACGAACAGCCGCTCGCCCCGCTGCGCCAGGCCGGCGTCGGTGTCCGAGTGCGCCAGCCAGCGGGCGTAGTCCTCCGGGCGCTGCACGATCAGGCGGCCGATCATCTCGCTGTGATCGGTCCCGCAGTATTCGGCGCAGCGGATCGGGTAGACGCCGGGCTTGTCGGCAGTGAACCACAGCTGCGAGTAGCGCTGCGGCAGCACGTCCTGCTTGATGCGCAGCGCCGGCACATAGAGGCTATGGATCACGTCCTGCGAGGTCATCGTCAGGCGCACGGGACGATCAGAGGGCACGTGCAAGTCATTGATCTCGCGCGCGCCTTCGGTGTGCTGAAACTTCCACATCCACTGCTTGGCGATGACGTTGATGGTCATCGCCGTGTCGGGCGGGTTGCGCTCGGTCAGGTACATCTTCGTCGACCAGAAGAAGAACCCCAGGATCAACAGGAACGGGATTACCGACCAGCTCGTCTCAATCCAGATGCTGCGATCCTCGGACGGGCTGCGGTCGGCGCGACGGCCCTTGCGATAGCGCAGCATGAACCAGGCCATCAGCACGAACACCGGCGCGGAGAGCAGCAAGACCAGCGCGCCGAAGCTGCCGATCAGCAAGTCGACCTCGCGCGCGTAGGCAGAGGCGGCCGTGGGCCAGAGAATCATGCCCAGCGCTGCCGTAGCATGACGATCAGGCCGCCGAGCAGCAGCACCGTCACAAGGCCGGCCGCCTGCACCACCCGCTCGATGGTGAGCGTGTGCGCGCCCGTCTGCGGATCGTAGTGGTAGCACAAGAGGATCAGCTGCTGGAGAAGGCCGCCGGTGCGCCCCGCCTGCGCGTCGGCGATCGCGGCGGTGAGATCGCCCGGATCGGGGTTCAGGCCATAGATCCACCGCACCAGCCGCCCATCCGGCGTCAGAACGGCGCTGGCCGCAGCGTGCGCGTACTGGCCGATGCGCGGATCGTAGGCGTAATGATAGCCGAGCGCATCGGTCACCTGCCGGATCGACGCTTGCGATCCGACCGTCGCTGCTGGCGTCAGATCACTTCGCTGCGCCCGCAGTCGGGCGAGATCGGCGGCGGCATCGCTCGGCAGCTCCTTGGGATCGATACCGAACGCAACCACGGTGAAGTCGCGCCGTGCGGCGAAACGGTGCTGCGCGGCGATCGCATTAGCCACACCGGCCAGAGTGACGCCGCACAAGTTCGGGCAGTCGTGCAGCACCGGCACCACCACCAGCACCTTGCCGCCGGCGATACGGCGCAAGCTGGTCGAGTGGCCCTCGGCGTCTTGGAAGGCACCGTCGAGTGGGATCGCGGCGCCCGGCTTCTCGTCGATCCGCGCGGCGCCGAAGGGGTCAAACGGCGCCGCGGCGGTGAGAGCCAGCAGGAGCGGAGTGAGCCGGCTGATCACGGCTTTGGCTCCGCATCATGCCAGCCCTTGACCGCGGTCTCTTGCATGGCTTGCTCGACGGACTTGGGCGCACGGCGCAGGTTCGCGACTTGCGCTGCATCGAGGTGCTCGCGGTCGATCCTCGGCGCGCTTTCCAGCGGCGGTGCCGGCGAGCGGAACTGGCGGGCCGCTACCAGTGCCGAGGTCTTGGGCCACGAGGGTTGTAGCCAGCGCACCAGCGCCCCCATGCCAAGCGCAACGACGCCGACGAACGTCAGCAAGGCGACGAAGCCCCATGCGATCGGCTTGACCGGCCAGTCGCGAGGCTCGAACCCGAGCTTGCGCGCATGCGCGCCGACATGGTCGGGATTGCGCGTGCGCTGCGGCCGGGTGTGTGGGTGGAGGTCGCGGATCATGCCTGCCTCACCCGAGCGAACCACACGCCGGTCAGGCATGTAAAGCCGAGCAGCGCCAGCACATAGGCGAACACCGCGACCGCCCCCCGCTCCGGCAGGGCGAACCAGGCGAACTCGATGAGCTTGCCCGCAAGCGCGATGAGGCTGACGGTGATCAGCGGCACTCTGCGCTTGCGAACCTGGGGCAGCAGCAGCGCCAGGATCGGGCCTAAGCCACAGGCACCCAGCGCCACCGTCGCCGCGGTCCAGCCACCGTGCGAACGCACGGCGTACCACTTCACGCCCTCGGGTAGGTTGCCCGACCACAGGATCAGGTAGGGCATGAATTGGAAGTAGGCCCAGAGCAGCAGCAGCGTCAGCAGCAAGCCGCCGAGCAGGCCAAGCTCCTGTGGCTCGGGCGCAGTCAGGAGGCGAACGATCAGCAGCACGGTGAACCCCGCCGCGATCTCGATCGAGAGCATCTGCAGGCCGAACCCAGAGGAGTGAAACCGCGGATCGAGCGACATCAACCAGTCGACCGACGTCAGCGAGGTGCCCATGAGCAGCAGGATGAGCGCCGCCACGCTCGCCGCTTGCGAGGCTTGGCGGCCCACTTGGTAGCGGGCGATCAGCGCAAAGGCGATGAAGCGGATGGTCGTGCGCACGCCATATTGCACATAGCCGAGCCAGGCACCTTGGAAGGCGCTGAGCGGCGCCTCGCGCTCCCAATCGTAGATCGCCTCCAGCCCGAGCAGCACGGGCACGAAGCTTGCCGCCGCAAACGGCCAGAGCCGCGCTGCCGCCTCGCACACTGGGCGCAGCATGGGCTCCCACTCGCCCCGGATCAGCCGCATCATCGCGAGCAGGAACAGTCCGGTGAGCGGCAGGCTCTGGAACGCGACCGCCGCTGCCAGCCAGCCGGTCAGCGCGCCGCGTGCAGAAAGGAATGCACAGGCCAGCGAGGCGACCAGCGCCAACACGCCTACCGCGCTCCGCTCCCGGTCGCGCCCGGAGAGCTCAATACGCACGCGCCGGCTCCTGACGACGAGGCGGCAGCCCGGTCGCCTGCAGCGCGCGGATGTAGGCGACGATGGCCCAACGGTCGGGCGGGCTTACGCGGTCGGCGTAGGAATACATGATGCCATAACCGTTGGTCATGACCTGATAGAAGTGCGTGTCCGGCGCTGCCTTCAGCCGGTCGGAGTGGAAGTCCGGCGGATGCGGGAACCCGCGCGAGGGAACCACGCCATTGCCCGAGCCGTCCTGCGCATGGCACGGCACGCAGTAGATGCCGTAACGCTCGCGCCCGCGCTCGATCAGCGCGAGGCTCATCGGCAGGCGGCGGGTCTCGGCGGCGCGCTGAGGCGCATCGCGCGACACCACGCCGGCCGGCGGCGCCTGCATCGCCATACCGTCGGCAAACAGCGGCGCCTTCTCGTAGGAGTCATAGCGCGCCTGCTGCACCATGTTGTCGCCGCAGGCGGCCAGCAGCACCAAGGGGAGGAGAGCCAGGAGCCTCATCGCACCTCCCGCTCCCCGACCTCGGAGACGTTCACCGGCTGCAGCTGCCAGAGTGCCGCGCGCGCCTCGTAGGCGTCGAAGCTCTCGCCCGCGAGCAAGGCCAAGAAGAACCGATCGTCGGTGGCCAGGCTGAACCGCTCGGCATCGAATATGGGGTGGTGCAGCCTCGGCAGGCGGTTCTCGATCAGCATGGTGCCGATCCCGGCGAATACCGAGCAAAGCACCATCGTCTCGAAGGTGATCATCAGGAACGAGGGCACCGCGATCAGCGGCCGGCCGCCGACATCGAGCGGGTAGTCGAGATTGGTGCCCACCTGCATCAGGAATCCGAGCGCTGCACCGACAATCGCGCCGATCAGGAACGCCAGCGGGATTCGGCTCTCGCGCCAGCCAAGTGCCTCGGCCAGGCCGTCGAGCGGGAACGGCGAGAACACCTCGATCTGCCAGCCAGCCTCGCGCAACTGCCGGGCGCCAGCGAGCAGCGGCTCGGGATCGATGAACTCGGCCAGCACGGCATAGGGAGCGGTTTCCTCAGCCATGTGCCGCCTCTTCCATCTTCTCCTTGATCTCGAATGCCGAGATCACCGGCAGGAAGCGCACGAACAGCAGCAGCTCGCAACAGAACAGGCCGATGAAGCCGATGAACAGTGCCCAGTCCCAGAACGTCGGGTGGTAGAGGTTGACCGAACTGTCGAGCCAATCGCGGTACAGCGTGGTGACGAGCAGCATGAACCGCTCCATCCACATGCCGACGACGACGCTCAGCGCGATCAGGAACGCCGGCAACGGCGACACCCGCCAACGCCGCCACCACAACAGCTGCAGCGGCACGAAGTTGAACAGCAGCGCGCCCCAGTAGCTCCAGGCATACGGGCCGCCGTAGCGGTCCTGCAGCGTCTCGAGCTCGTAGCCACCGGCATAGAGTGCGTCGAACACCTCCATGACGTAGCCGTACCCGGTCATCAGCCCGGTCGCGAGCGTCATGCGGCCGAGCAGGTCGAGGTGTTTCTGGGTGACCAGGTCCTCCAGTCTCAGCATGTGGCGCAGGACGATGGCGATCATGGTCACCACCGCGAAGCCGGAGAACGCCGCGCCCAGCACGAAATAGGCGGGGAACACCGTCGAGTTCCAGCCCGGGATCGGCCCGGCGGCGAACAACATCGAGATCTCGGAGTGGACCGAGACGACCAGCGGCACGGCGATTGCAGCGGTGATCGTGTACGCCTGCTTCCAGCGCAGCCAGTGCCGCCCCTGCCCGCGCCAGCCGAGCGCGAGCAAGCCGAAGAACACCTGCCAGCGCCGCTTCCTGGCCCGGTCGCGGGCGGATGCGAGGTCGGGCAGGATGCCGATGTACCAGAACAGCAGCGAGACCAGGAAGTAGGTCAGCACCGCGAAGAAGTCCCAGGTCAGCGGGCTCTTGAACTGCGGCCACACGTTCATCGTGTTGGGGTACGGCGCCATCCAGTAGAAGTACCACGGCCGCCCCAGGTGCAGGATCGGGTAGAGCCCTCCGCAACTCAGCGCGAACAGCGTCATCGCCTCAGCAAAGCGGTTGAGCGAATTGCGCCACGACTGGTTGAGCAGCAGCAGCATCGCCGAGATCAGCGTGCCCGCGTGGCCGATGCCGATCCACCAAATGTAGTTGCAAATCGGAAAACCCCAGCCGACCGGGATATTGTTGCCCCAGATGCCCGGCCCCTTGATGAACAGCACGATCACCGAGAGCACCAGCAGCGCGAGTAGGCAGAACGAGACGCCGAACAGCACCCACCACGTGCGCGGCGCCGGGAAGCGCATCGGGATCGAGACGACCTCTCCGGTGATCCGGCGATAGGCGGCGTTGTCGCTCAAGCGTCTCCGCTCTCAATCTTGGCGCCGTAGGTCGTGCGCGGGCGGGTGTTGGCGTCCTCCAGCAGCGCATAGTCGCGCCCGTCCGCCTTGCGCTGGCTGACGGCGCTATCAGGCCGGGCGATATCGCCGAACACGATCGCCTGGGTCGGGCAGGCTTGTTGGCAGGCGGTGAGCACTTCGCCCTCGGCGATCGGCCGACCGTCCTTGTCGGCCGTGATACGCGCTTCGGCGATGCGCTGGATGCAGTAAGTGCACTTCTCCATGACGCCGCGATCTCGCACGGTCACATCGGGGTTGCGCTGCGCGACAATCTCAGGCTCGGCCTCTCGCGTGTAGTCGAGCCAGTTGAAGCGGCGCACCTTGTAGGGGCAATAGGCCGAGCAGGTGCGCGTGCCGATGCAGCGGTTATAGACCTGCAGGTTGAGGCCGTCCGGGCTGTGCACTGTCGCGTTGACCGGGCACCCGGTCTCGCACGGCGCATCTTCGCAATGCATGCAGGGGACGGGCTGAAACGATTGGCGCGGCTCCTCGGCCGGCCCTTCGTAGTAGCGGTCGATCCGCAGCCAATGCATTTCGCGCCCCTTGGCCACTTGCTCGCGTCCGACCATCGGCACGTTGTTCTCGGCCACGCAGGCGACTGCGCACGCGTTGCAGCCGATGCAGAGGTCGAGGTCGATGGCCATGCCCCAGGCGGGCTCTGATCTCTGCTGCGGCTTGAAGAAGTTGCGCTGCTCCTTCTCCTCTTTGGTCTTGGCCAGTGTCTCGCCCGGCTTGTCGACCGAGCGGATCCAATCGTGCCCACCCAGCTCCCAGTGTGTCTGGGTACAAGCGAGTTGGCGTTCTCCGGAAGCCTTGCGGATCGACACGTCACTGCGCGCCCACGGCTGGCGGGGATCACGCAAGGGGTAGGCGTCGAACCCGCAGCCTTCGGCCACTTGTCCGCCAGCGCGCCGGCCATAACCCAGGTGCACCAGGATCGTTTGCGCCTCTTGTCCCGGCACGATCCAGGCCGGCCCCACCAGCGTGCGCCCGCCGGCGCTGATCGAGACCAGGTCCTCGTTGCCGACGCCGAGCCTGGCGGCAAGCTGCGGCGAGAGGTGGACGGCGTTGTCCCACGTCAGCTTGGTGAGCGGCTTGGGCATCTCCTGCAGCCAGGGATTGGCGGCGAATTGGCCGTCGTGGATGGTAGGGTCGGGGCGGAAGATGAGTTCGAGCCGCGGCCCGGCGCCCCTCCCCTCCCCGTCAGGGGAGGGGCTGGGGGTGTGGGCTTTCGTCCCCACACCTTGCTCAGCGGCGAGAGGCCCCACCCCAACCCCTCCCCTGAAGGGGAGGGGCTTGGCCTCGATCACCCCCTTCACGAGCGCCGCCTGCCACTGTGCTTCGTCACCGGACCAGGTCCCACGCACGAGGTCACGCCCGGCCCGCGCTCCGTCCATCAGCAGCGCCAACACTTCATGTCGCGAACGGACATCCAGGAACGGTCGTACCAGCGGCTGCGTCAGGCTGACGGTGCCCTCGGCGCAGCGCACGTCGCTCCAGCTCTCGAGCATGTGCGAGAGCGGCAAGTGCCAGTGGCACAGCTGCGCCGTCTCGTCGCGGTGCAGGCCGGCGTGGAGCCGCAGCGGCACGCGTTCGAGCGCCTGCGCAAAGCCGAGCGCTGCCGGCGCCGAGTATGCAGGGTTGCTCTCCAGCACCAGCAGCGTGCGGACCTGCCCCGCCCGCATGGCGCCGATGAGCTCCTGCAGCCCCTCGCTCGCAGTCGCGGAGATCGCGGGAGTGACTGCTTTGCCCTCGTTTCCCAGGGCCCCGTTGAGCCGGGCAGCCAGTCCAGCCGCCTCCGCGCCATGCTGCGCACCTACGCAGACCAGCCCCTTCCCCCTGTTCGCCCGCAGCGCCGCGGCTGCCGCATCGAGCCAGGCCGCCTCTCGCGCTTCGAGCGCGACCGGAGCACCCTGTCCCAACCGCGCCGCCAAACCGGCAAGGAGCACCGGCACCCGCGAGTGCGCCGCGATCAGCCGTTCCGTCGCAGTGACGCCGGTGAGCGTCGGCGTTGGCTCGGCGGCATAGAGCAGCGCACTGCCCTCGCCCTGCTGGAACGCCCGCCGCCGCGCGGACCAGCCCCGCGCATGCCAGGTCTGGCGCGGGCCGTTGCCGAGCGGATCGGCGTCGAAACACACCGCCACATGCGCGTTGTCGAGATGCAGCACCGGCTCCGGCACTCCGCCAAGCGGATCATGCACATGCCAGCGCATCTGAGGCCAGCGCGCCCGCATTGCCGCAATCTGGCGCAGCAGCGTCGGCGATCCGACCGGACCGGTCAGCAACCGGAACCCCGCGCCGCCACTGGAGTCGAGCGCCGCCCGCTCGCTCTGGAACAGTGCGGCGACATCGTCCCAGGTCGAGGCATCACTGCCCTGCATCGGCGCACCCGAGCGAGCCGGATCGTAGAGCCCCAGCAACGAGGCCTGGGTGAACGCATCGCTCGCGCCGCCGCTCGCCGGGTGGTCGGGGTTGCCCTCCAGCTTGATCGGCCGCCCGTCCCTGCAGGTGCCGATCACCGGCTGGCCCACCCCGTCGAGCTCCCACGCAGTGGCGTACTTCTGGATGGCGCCCGGCTCCGCGCCTTCGCGCACCCGCACCATCGGCCAGGCGTCTTCGTCGGCCTTGCGCTCGCAACCGTCCAGCCCGGCGAGTGCGATTGCGCCGGCCAGGCACTTGAAGAAGCTGCGCCGATCCGTCTCGATCCGAGTCCGCGCCAGTGCCGGGAACTCGCGCGCCACGCGGGCGCGGAACTCGGCGGTGTCGAACAGCTCCTCCAGCGAGCGCCAGTAGTGCCGCCCCCGGCTGGCCCGTAGCTGCTCAAGCCCGGCGCTCATGTCAGGCAGCCCGGTCACCGGTGACAGATCCCACAGTTGTCGAGCTTCTTGGTATCAATGTGCCAGCGCCGGATCGCCGCCGTGCCGTACCGCTGCGCTTGCGCGTCGGACCAGTTCGACCAATCCATGCGGGTGATCTGTTCGGGCGGCTTCAGCCGCTTGGCCGGGTCGCGATGACAATCGAGGCACCACTGCATCTGGAACGGATGCGCCCGCCAGCTGAGCGGCATCTCGTCCACCCGGCCGTGGCACTCGACGCAAGGGACGCCGCGCTTCACGTGGATCGAGTGATTGAAGTAGACGTAGTCGGGCACTTGCGCGACGCGGTGCCAGCGCAAGGGGCGGTTCTCGGCCAGGCTGCGGCGCACCGGCGCCAGCATCGGCGCGCCGGTCCAGATCTGCGAGTGGCAGGTCATGCACACGTGCGTGGGCGGGAGGCCGGCGTCGGCATGGGTTTCTGCGCCCGCATGGCAATAGCGGCAATCGATGCCCAGCTCACCCGCATGATGCTTGTGGCTGAACGGAACGTCCTGGTCCTTCGCCCAGCCAGCCTGGGTGGCGTACGTCGAATCCGCATAGCCTGCCATCACCAGCAATGCCCCCAGCACCACGACGACCAGCGCCGCGAGCCCGGCCCGAAGCCAGGTGTCCGCCGAGGGCGAGAAAACTTGCAATCCGGACTCCCCAAGCCTCTCCCGCGCAACGGACTTCCCATTTGGATGTTCCCGCAATGCTCGGAAATGATTGCGCAACATAGCGGAAGCACTGAGATCTGTGCTTTTGGGGCAAGCCGCGAACCTCCGCCGCGCCCTGCTCGTTGCCTCGACATGGAAACGCAGCACGAGCTCACGAGCACGAAACCCACGGGCGCACGAACCAGGGCATGGCGCCCACACCGGGTGCTGGCGACCCGCTCGGCGCGGACGTTCGCTCATGGGCAAGCCATCCTTGCGCGCGTGGCGGAGCAAGGCATCGAGATTGTCGAGTTGACCGGCGACCGGCTGAACCTCGGCTTCTCGGACGACCCGCGCCGTGCCTACGCCGAGGCCAAATCGACCCTCGCACTCGTAGTCGCCCCGCCCTCAAAGCGCCGTTTGCAGCCGATCGCACCAAGCGCGGACTGGCGCATCGACCTTGCCGAAGGGTGCCCGGCACATTGCAGCTACTGCTATCTCGCCGGTTCGTTGAAGGGTCCACCGATCACCCGCGTCTATGCGAACCTGGAGGAAATCCTCGGCGCCGTTCCGGAGTATCTCGGCCAGGGTAGGATCACCTCGCGCAGCACGGCCCGGCGCGCCGAGGGCACCACGTTCGAAGCCTCGTGCTACACCGACCCGCTCGCGTTGGAGCCACTGACCGGCTCGCTATCAGCCGCGATTACCTGGTTCGGTCGCTGGAACGCCGACGCGCAGCTGCGCTTCACCAGCAAGTTCGCCGATGTGGAACCGCTGCTCGGCCTGCAGCATAACGGGCGGACCCGGATGCGCGCGTCGATCAACCCGCGCGCTTACGCCCGGTTCGAAGGCGGCACCGCGCCCGTTCGCGATCGGCTGGCAGCTCTCAGGAAAATGGCGCTCGCCGGCTATCCAGTCGGCCTGACCGTCGCGCCGATCATCGCTGCCGAAGGCTGGGAGCAGGCGTATGGGGAACTGCTAGCCGAAGCGGGCGAGGCGCTCGCAGAGGTCCCCGCGCTCGATCTCACCGTCGAATTGATCACGCATCGCTACAACAGCGGCTCCAAGGCGGTGCTCGACAGCTGGTACCCAAGCTCGGCGCTGGACATGACCGATGCCAATCGCGTGACGAAGCGTACGAAGTTCGGCGCCGAGAAGCAGGTCTACGATGCCACCACCATGCGAGCGCTGCGGCGCTTCTTCGAGAAGCGGATCGCGCAGACATTGCCGAGTGCACGCGTTCTCTACTGGACCTGACCGAGCGGCTGCGATTGAGATCAAGGCTGCCTGAGAGCCTCAATCTCGAGGATTTCGATGGCGTCGGCCTTGCCGCCAAAGGCGACGCGCTCGCCAACTTCGGCATTCATGATCGCGCGGCAAAGCGGAGCGGAAAACGCCAGCAATCCTGCCTGCGGCTCAGCCTCGTCATCGCCGACAATACTGATCACTTGCTTGCGCCCGTTCAACGCCAACGTGACGCGGCAACCAAAAGCGACGTGGGTGCCATCGGCGGCTTCGGCGAGGCGCGCAGTCGCTAGCCGCGTGCGCCAATAGCGCAACTCACGACGGACCTTGGCGATTTCGGGCTCCTCGGTCGTATGCGGCAAAGACGCCTCGATCGCGGCCACCTTGCTTTCGATCAGCACCAGTCCTCGTGCGGTCACGAGGTTGGGTCCGGGAGGGATCGGGATCTCGAACTTGGGCTCGAGATGATCGTCATCACCCTCGCGGCGGAATGCAACACTCATCGGTCTTCTTCACCTTCTGGCCAGTGCAGCAAGCCGACAATACGGCAGACCAGCCAAAACCGATCAAGGCTTCGCTTTGAGGAGCCCTCGATCCGAAAGCCAGCGGTGTCGAGAGCATGCATGCGACCATCTTCGTGGAACGCGAGCGGACCCATGCGCCTGCCTTCGGGATTGAGGACGCCGTATCGGCGACGCCGGGATGACGGAGCCGCGATGCAGCCCGATCAATGATGGATGTTTGATGCCATGGTTGAGCAGTTCTTTGGCTGCAGTTGTGCGCTCGCAAGCGGTCTTGCTCCGCGGGTTGCGCGAGCAGCTAGATCAATCATGTGAGTGTTTGTCTATTGGTTGCGGGGGTAGGATTTGAACCTACGACCTTCAGGTTATGAGCCTGACGAGCTACCGGGCTGCTCCACCCCGCGTCACCATATTGGGCTGGTTGGGCCAGCCCGGTAGGAGTTGTTTATTGTCCATCTCGACTTTGTCGATCTGGACGGCGGGCTGCTCCACCCCGCGTCACCATGTGGGCGTTTGAGGCCCTGTAGCAGCGTTGTTTGTCCTTGCGCTTGGGCTTGGACGCGGGGGTTGCTGCGGCCCCGCTGGAAACACGAAGAGGGCCTGTGAGGGCCCTCTTTGAGGGCCTGCCCTCGTGGTGAGGGTTGGCCCTTTGTCATGTGAATGGGTTTTTTGTGATCCTTACGAAAGCGCGCCGGCTTCAATGCCTGGCGACGTCCTACTCTTCCAACGCTTGAGCGTTAGTACCATTGGCGCTGTCAGGTTTCACGGCCGAGTTCGAGATGGGATCGGGTGGGTCACTGACGCTATGGTCACCAAGCAATGGAGCTGGCGCGTTTCGTATGGGTTTTAATCGATGTTTCCGTGCACTTGATGTGTGATGTGTATCTGGCTGGNTTCTTGCGCTCGACCTCGGTGAAGACGCGGTTGAGGAAGCGATCGCCGAAGCGGTCGAGCGACGCCTGGATGCGCTCGATGTTGCACAGGTCAGAGCCGAGGCCGATGATCATTCTTGTCCTCCCCGGTACGGGGAGGGGGACCGCCGCACGCGGTGGAGGGGACTCGCCCCCTCACTCGACCTCGCGCTGTGGCGAGAATCCCCTCCACCACTCGCTTCGCGAGCGGTCCCCCTCCCCGTACCGGGGAGGACAGATCCCGTAATTTTCACCGCACCGCGTCCATCAGCTCGCGCATCTTGGTGACGCTCGCCTCCAAGCCGCAGAAGATCGCCTCGCCAATGAGGTAATGTCCGATGTTGAGCTCGGCGAGCTGCGGAATGGCGGCGATGGGCTGGACGTTCTCGTACGTCAGGCCATGCCCGGCGTGCGGCTCGATGCCGTTCTTGGCCGCGAGCGCTGCCATGTCGGCGATGCGCCGCAACTCGACGGCGACATGCTCGCCCGACGCGTGGGCATATTCGCCGGTGTGCAGTTCGACCACCGGCGCACCAAGCTGCATCGCCGCCTCGATCTGGCGCGCCTCGGGGGCGATGAACAGGCTGACCCGGATACCCGCGTCGGACAGGCGCGCGACGATCGGCGCGAGGCGGTTGTGCTGCCCCGCGGCATCAAGCCCGCCCTCGGTGGTGCGCTCCTCGCGCCGCTCGGGCACGATGCAGGCGGCGTGCGGCTGATGGCGCAGCGCGATTTCGACCATCTCGTCGGTCGCCGCCATCTCCAGGTTGAGCGGCAGCCCGGTCGCCGCCTGGACGCGCGAGAGGTCCTCATCGCGGATATGGCGGCGATCCTCGCGCAAGTGGACGGTGATGCCGTCGCCGCCCGCCTGCGCCACGATCTGCGCGGCGCGCACCGGATCGGGATGCTCACCGCCGCGTGCGTTGCGGATGGTGGCGACGTGGTCGATGTTGACGCCGAGGCGCAAAGGGCGGGTCACCATACTATAATGCCTCGCGAGCGGGTTCGGGCCCAAGGTTCAGGAATTCAGGCCGGGATTTCAGCCCGAGATCTCAAGGTTGTGCCCGACTGCCGGGCTTGATGGCCGGCTGGGCGGCGAGTTCGGGCGGAAGCGCCTCGGCGTCGTAGGTTGGAAAGTTCAAGGCGACGAGGGCGGTGAACGGCACACCCAGATCGACGCCGCCGCCCGAGCGGTCGACCAGCGCGGCTGCGGCGATGACCTCGCCACCGGCTTCCTCGATGGCGGCGATCGCCTCGCGTGAGGACTTGCCGGTGGTGACGACGTCCTCGACCATCAGCACCTTGTCGCCCGGCTCCAGGGCGAAGCCGCGGCGCAGCTCGAACGTGCCGGTCGGCCGCTCGACGAACATCGCATCGACCTGCAGCGCACGGCCCATCTCCTGGCCGATGATCACGCCGCCCATCGCAGGGGAGACCACCTTGGCGATCTGGCGGCGCAAGTCGTGCGGCAGCTTGGCGGCCAGGGCGGTGGCGAGCCGCGCCGCACGCTCCGGGTTCATCAGCACCCGCGCGCACTGAAGATAATGCGCGCTGTGCCGGCCGGAGGAGAGCAGGAAGTGGCCTTCCAGTAGCGCCTTGCTCGCGCGGAACTCGGCAAGGACAGCGTCTTCCTGCATCGTCGTCTCGATCCTTGTCAGCCGGTGCAGGTGCGCGCGATCCGATGCGGCCCTGCCTTTAGGGTGTGTGGCGCGGGTGTGGCAAAAATTCCCCTAGAGGCGCTTGAGACACGCCGCAAGCGCGCGTATAGGCCCGGCTCAAGGGGCAATCGTCCCCGCATCAGGGGGCGCGCGTGGCACCCATTTCAGCCTTTCGCGCCGGCAAGGGAATCGGGAAAGCACGACGAATGAAGTCCGGTCACCAAGTCCGTGCCATGAGCCGCAAGATCTCAGATCTTGGCAAGGCTCTCGGCCTGTCACTCGCTCTGGCGACGCTGCCGACTGCGGCGCTCGCCGCGGCGCCGACTCCGCTGCCTGCCTATTCCACCCCTGCTGCCGATGTGGCGGGCGCCCAGGCGCCGGTCGCGGCTGACAAGGGCGCGGCTTCGGCCCAGGCTGCCGGCAATCCGGTCAACAACGAGGGTCCGACCAAGGACGCCGGCACGCTTCCGGGCTACACCCCGATGAAGCCGACGCCTGGCATCGGCATGCCCGTCGATGGCGGCATTGGGCTGCAGAAGCAGTTCTCGCCTTTCGGTGAGTACGGCCACTGGATTCACGACGTGGTGCTGATGCCGCTCGTCGCGCTGATGACGATCCTGGTTCTCGCGCTGCTGGTGTGGGTCGCCATTCGCTTCAACCGCCGTGCCAACCCGATCGCCTCGCGCACCAGCCACAACACGCTGCTAGAAGTGGCATGGACGCTGATCCCGGTGTTGATCCTGGTCTGCATCGCGGTGCCCTCGATCGACCTGATCGCCAAGCAGTACAAGCCGGCTCCAAAGTCAGCGTTGACGATCAAGATCACCGGCAACCAGTGGTTCTGGACCTATTCTTACCCGGACAACGGCGAGTTCGAGGTCAACTCGTACATGCTGAACCAGCCCGGCCAGCCGGTCGTGAACGCCGGCATCCGCGAAGTCGGCTCCAAGCCCTGGGACGGTCCGGCGCACATGGAAGTCGACAACCGCATGGTCGTGCCTGCGGGTGAGCCCATCCGCCTGCAGATCACCGCGGCCGACGTGATCCACTCGTTCGCCGTGCCCTCGCTGTGGTTCAAGCTCGACGCCGTGCCGGGCCGCATCAACGAGAAGGTGCTCTTCGTCGAGAAGCCGGGCGTCTACTACGGCCAGTGTTCCGAGCTGTGCGGCGTGAAGCACGCCTACATGCCGATCGCTGTCGAGGCCCTGCCGCGGGCGCAGTACAATGCCTGGGTTCTGGCCCATGCCGGTGGCGTGATCGACGGTCAGAAGAAGCTGGCCGACACCACCACGCAGGCTCCTGCTGCCGCTCCGGCCGCGGATGCCAGCGAGGCCGTTCCGGCCGATAACGCGAGCGAGGCAGTGCCGTCCGTCGAGACGACATCGTCGCCCGCCGCCTAACGATATTCAGTACGAAGGTCCTACCAAATGGCCACCATCGCAGATCACTTCCAGGGTCACGTCGACGACCATCACGGTCACGCCGACCATGACCACAAGCCGAGCTTCTTCGCTCGGTGGTTCATGTCGACCAACCACAAGGACATCGGCACGATGTACCTGGTCTTCGCGATCTTCGCGGGGGTCATCGGTGGCGCCGTCTCGGGCATCATGCGCGCGGAGCTGATGCATCCGGGCATCCAGTACCTCGGCGCGGTCGCCTCGTTCTTCGGCGACGACGCGAGCGACTTTAACGCCACGCTCCACATGTGGAACGTGCTGATCACCGCCCACGGCCTGATCATGGTGTTCTTCGTGGTCATGCCCGCGACGATCGGCGGCTTCGGCAACTGGTTCGTACCGCTCATGATCGGCGCGCCCGACATGGCGTTCCCGCGCATGAACAACATCTCGTTCTGGCTGACCTTCGCCGGCTTCTGCTCGCTGATGATGTCGGCCTTCGTGCCCGGCGGCCTCGGCAACGGCGCCGGCACCGGCTGGACGGTCTATGCCCCACTCTCGACCTACGGCTCGACGGGTCCTGCGGTCGACTTCGGCATCTTCGCGCTGCACCTTGCCGGTGCCGGCTCGATCATGGGCGCGATCAACCTGATCACCACGATCTTCAACATGCGCGCACCTGGCATGACCATGCACAAGATGCCGCTGTTCGCGTGGTCGGTGCTGGTCACCGCGTTCCTGCTGCTGCTCTCGCTGCCAGTCCTTGCCGCCGCGATCACCATGCTGCTGACCGACCGTAACTTCGGAACGACCTTCTTCGATCCGGCCGGCGGCGGTGACCCGATCCTGTACCAGCACTTGTTCTGGTTCTTCGGCCACCCTGAAGTCTACATCATGATCCTGCCGGCCTTCGGCATGATCTCGCAGATCATCTCGACCTTTTCGAAAAAGCCGGTGTTCGGCTACCTCGGCATGGCCTACGCGATGGTTGCGATTGGCGTGGTCGGGTTCATCGTGTGGGCGCACCACATGTACACCACCGGCCTGTCGGTAAACACGAAGATGTACTTCACCGCCGCCACCATGGTCATTGCGGTGCCCACCGGCATCAAGATCTTCTCGTGGATCGCGACGATGTGGGGCGGCAGCCTCGAGTTCAAGTCGCCGATGGTCTGGGCGCTGGGCTTCATCTTCCTGTTCACCGTTGGCGGCGTGACCGGCGTGGTGCTGGCGAACGGCGGCGTCGACGACGTGCTGCACGACACCTACTACGTCGTTGCGCACTTCCACTACGTGCTGTCGCTGGGTGCCGTGACCGCGCTCTTCGCCGGGTTCTACTACTGGTTCCCGAAGATGAGCGGCCGCATGCACTCGGAGTTCCTTGCCCACGTCCATTTCTGGATCTTCTTCATCGGCGTGAACCTGATCTTCTTTCCGATGCACTTCCTGGGTCTGCAGGGCATGCCGCGTCGCTACCCCGACTACGCTGAGGCCTACACGCACTGGAACCAGGTCGCGACGATCGGGTACATGATCATGTCGGTGAGCATCGTGGTGTGGTTCATCAACATCATCTACGCCTTCACCGCCGGCAAGCGCGCCGAGGGCAACTACTGGGGCGAGGGTGCGACCACGCTCGAGTGGACGCTGTCGAGCCCGCCGCCGTTCCACCAGTTCGAAACCCTGCCGGTCATTGAGGACGGTGCGCACCACTGATCCAGTCGCCTGACTGCACACAGCGAAGAGGCCGATGGAGCGATCCATCGGCCTTTTTGGTTTTGCGGTATCGCGCGCACCTCGACACGAACGGAGTTGGGGAGCTCGGATGGACGGTTTGGCTTTGCCCGCAACCCCGATGGGCACTATAGGCCCGCGCATGACTGCCGTTGTGAGTCCTCCACCCGCCGACTGGCGCGACTTCTTTGCGCTGACCAAGCCGCGGGTAATGAGCCTCGTCATCTTTACCGGCCTGTGCGGTCTGCTTGCCGCGCCCGAGCGGATTCACCCCGTGCTAGCCTTCACGGCGATCCTGTGCATCGCCGTTGGGGCTGGGGGCGCCGCGGCGCTCAACCAGTGGTGGGAAGCCGACATCGACGCGGAGATGAAGCGCACCGCTGCGCGCCCGCTGCCGCAAGGCCGCATGAACCGTACCGACGCGCGCGACTTCGGCGTGGCGATCTCTGCCGGATCGGTGCTCTTGATGGGCCTCGCCGTGGGTTGGCTCGCCGCTGCGATCCTGGCCGTTTCGATCGTCTACTACGCCGTCGTCTACACCATCTGGCTCAAGCCGCGCACGCCGCAGAACATCGTCATCGGTGGCGGCGCGGGCGCCTTTCCGCCGCTGATCGGCTGGGTCGCTGCGACCGGCCATGTCACGCTGATGCCGGTGCTGCTGTTCGCCATCATCTTCTTCTGGACGCCGCCGCACTTCTGGGCGCTCGCGCTGTTCGTGAAGACCGATTACGCCAAGGTCGGCATTCCGATGATGCCCGTCGTGGCGGGCGAGAAGTCAACGCGCCGGCAGATCCTGATCTACGCTATCCTGCTGCTGCCCCTCAGCGTCCTGCCGTGGTGGATCGGCGGAGCAGGCGCGATCTATGGGGCTAGCGCTGCCGTGCTGTCGCTCGGCTTCCTCGCGTTGTCGGTGCGCGTGGGCCTGCGCGAGCAGGCCGCGAATGACACGATGAAGCCGGAGAAGCAGCTGTTCGGCTATTCGGTGATCTATCTCTTCGCGCTGTTCGCCGCATTGGTGGTCGATCGCTTCCTGCCGCTGTAAGGTCCTGTCATGACTCGCGAAATCGATCCCAAGCGCATCCGCCGCAACCGCAACAACGTGCTCGGCCTGCTGCTCGCCGGCTTCGTTATCCTGGTGTTCTTCATCTCACTGGCGAAGATGGGCTGAGCCGATGCAGGTCAAGGCGCTGAACCGCTTCAACCGTGACCATCGCATCGCCCTGATTGCGCTGGCGATCGCGGCTGCCATGCTCGGCCTGGGCTTCGCGTCGGTGCCGCTCTACCGCCTGTTCTGCGCCGCCACCGGCTTCGACGGCACCACGCGGCGCGTCGATGAGCAGACCGCCTCGCAAGTGAAGGCGGCCGCCAACACCATCTCCATCCGTTTCGATGCCAATGTCGAGCGCGGCATGCCCTGGCAGTTCAAGCCGTTGCAGCGCACCGACGAGATCACCATCGGCGTGCGCGACATGGCGCTGTTCTGGGCCAAGAACACCTCGAAGGAGCCGCTGACCGGCACCGCCAGCTTCAACGTGGAGCCCGAGCAGGTGGGCAAGTACTTCAACAAGATCCAGTGCTTCTGCTTCACCGAGCAGACGCTGCAGCCCGGCCAGGAGGTGCGCATGCCGGTTCTGTATTATGTGGATCCGGCGATCCTGAGCGATCCGGATGCCAAGGACGTGCAGCAGATCACACTCAGCTACACCTTCCACCCGGCGATCAATGCCGGCGCAAAGGCTCTGGACCGCGTCGGATCGGGCAAGTAAGGGCGCAAGGAACCAACTCGCGGCGGGTGCGCTGCGCAACGGCGATCAACAGGGACGAAGGCATCATGGCCGGTAGCAAGACACACGATTACCACATTCTTCCGCCGGACATCGTTCCCCTGGCGACAACCATCGGCGCGCTGACGTTCACCACCGGCATGGTGCTGTTCATGCACAAGCTGCCCGGCGGCCACTTCGTGCCCTGGCTGGGCATGGCGGTCCTGCTGGCCAGCATGTTCTCGTGGTTCTCCAAGATCATCAAGGAAGCGCACGCGGGCGATCACACGCCGGTCGTGCAGCTGCACCAGCGCTACGGCATGATCCTGTTCATCGCTTCGGAAGTGATGTTCTTCGTCGGCTGGTTCTGGGCCTTCTTCGACTTCTCGCTGTTCCCCTCGACGCTCGCGGAGTCGGTTGCGGGCCAGTGGCCGCCCAAGGCGATCGAAGCGGTCATGGACCCGTTCGACCTGCCGCTGCTCAACACGCTGATCCTGCTCTGCTCGGGCACCACCGTCACCTGGGCGCACCATGCGCTGATCCACGGCGACCGTGAGGGGCTGAAGAAGGGCTTGTGGGCAACGATCCTGCTCGGCCTGCTGTTCAGCTGCATCCAGGCTTACGAGTACGCCAACGCACCGTTCCCCTTCGGCGCCAACACTTACGGCTCGGCATTCTACATGGCGACTGGCTTCCACGGCTTCCACGTGATCGTCGGCACCATCATGCTGATCGTCTGCCTCGTGCGCACCTACAAGGGCGAGTTCACGCCGCGCCAGCACTTCGGCTTCGAAGCGGCGGCATGGTACTGGCACTTCGTCGACGTGGTGTGGCTGTTCCTCTTTGTTGCCGTGTACGTCTGGGGTGGCTGGGGCTATCCCACGCACTGATCGCGACGAAACGCGCTCGATCATCAAGGGGCAGCCGGAGTTCGCTTCGGCTGCCCTTTTTTCGGTTCTGTAGGTGGCTTTTTCGTAGATGACTTTCTTTCGATGACTCTCTGCAGATGACTGGGCGCCGCATCCCCATCATTCCGACGATCCTGGTCCTCGCCGCCGCGGGCGTGATGGTCGCGCTCGGCTTCTGGCAGCTGCGCCGGTTGCACGAGAAGGAGGCGCTCTTGGCGCGCTACCAATCGGCGCATACGCAGGCTGCCGAGGTTCCATGGCCGGCAACCGAGGCGGCGGCGCAGCTTTCGCTCTACCGTCATTCGCGGCTGCTGTGCGCACGCGTGATCGAGCGTCGCGGCATCGCCGGCCGCAGCGCCAGGGGTGAGGCGGGGCTGGCGGTCTACGCCCAGTGCGTGCTGCCCGATGGCTCACAGGCCAAAGTGGTGATGGGCTGGGCGCGCGATCCGGCGGCCCAGGGCAACTGGAATGGCGGTGAAGTGCGCGGCGTGATCGCACCCGGTCCGCGCCTCGTGGCCGATCCGCCGCTTGGCGGGCTGGAGGCGAACGAGCGGCCGGACCCGTCCGAGATCCCGAACAACCACCTGGCATATGCCGGGCAGTGGTTCTTCTTCGCGCTGACGGCGCTGATCGTCTACGCGGTGGCGCTCAGGCGGCGGCGGCTCTCCTGAGCGTCAGAACAGCTGCGACATGTTGAGGCCGACCACGCTGCCCTGAACCGTCACAGCGAACCAGCCGAACGCGCGCGCCATGCCGGGGTGCTCGGGCAACAGCGTGCGCATGACCCAGTAATGCACGCCCGAGGTTAGCGCCTTGGCGCCGATCACCATCGCAGCCTTGGGCCGCTTGCCGTAGATCGGGTTCTGCTCCTGGCAGTCCTCTCGCTTCAGGCAGGCCACGGTCGAGATTGCATCGGCGGCGTTGAGCAGGTGGAACGCGATCTCCAGCCCCTTGATGTCCGCGGGCACGCGGTAGGACTGGAGGCGATCGCTCCGGGTGAACCCACGGGCTGTCAGGTCCTCCTCCGCCAGTTGCGGGCCGAGAGCCTGGCCAGCAGGAGCCACCTTCGGGGCCTCAGCGGCGATCTCCTTCGACACAGGCCCGCGCTGCGCCGGTTCGACCGCAGCGCTGGGCGGCGCGATGATGGTCGGTTCGTGCAAAGGACCGACGCGTGGCAACGACCACTGCGTGATCAAGGCCATGTCGGCGAAGCGTGTAGTCGCGCCGGTCTCCGCCTGCGCGGCGGTGGGAACGGCTGCCGCATAGGCACCCGTGAGCAGGACGCATGTCACCGCACCTCGCCGTCGCGAGGCAAAAAAGCCAACCATGTTTGAAAGTCCCCGGCAATCCGCTTGCTTGTCGGGGTCAGTCTAAAGTTCAGCGGTAAGGCGCGGCATCCGTACATATGCAGAATGGTGGCGATCGCCGGCGAAACGGAGGGACGATGATCGTCGCCAAGTCGTTGTTCTGGAAAGGCAATGGGCGTCTGCGGTGCGGATCTCGCCTCCGCGCCTGATTGCCTCGACCGCGGAGGTATAAGGAGCGCAGTTTTCGCGGTCTCAGCGAAGATGGCTCGTCGCAAAACCGCAGAACTGGAGCTAACGCTGCGCCCGTTCGCGCACCATTGCGCCGCCGGGCTGCGGCGGCTAGGCGCGCAGGCGCAATGGACTACGTCAGCACCAGGGGGAGCGCGCCGGCGCTCGATTTCGAAGGCGCCACGCTCGCTGGGCTCGCCAGCGACGGCGGCCTCTACGTGCCGCGTGAGTGGCCACGCTTCAGCACCGCCGAGATCGCCGCCATGCGCGGGCTGCCCTATGCGCAACTGGCCGCTAGGGTGATGCAGCCGTTCGTCGGCAACAGCCTGACGCCGCAGCGCCTGCAGCAGCTATGCGAGGCTGCTTATGGCCGCTTCAGCCACAAGGCAGTCACGCCGCTGGTCCAGCTCGATGCGCAGCACTGGCTGATGGAGCTGTTCCACGGCCCCACCCTCGCGTTCAAGGACGTGGCGCTACAACTGCTCGGCCTGCTGTTCGAGGAGTTCCTCAGCCGCTCCGACCGCAACCTTACGATTGTTGGTGCGACATCCGGCGATACCGGCTCGGCCGCGATCGACGCGGTGGCCGGCCGCGCCAAGGTCGACGTGTTCATGATGCATCCCAAGGGCCGCGTCAGCGACGTGCAGCGCCGCCAGATGACCACCGTGCTCGCGCCCAACGTGCACAACCTGGCGCTGGAGGATGCGAGTTTCGACGATTGCCAGGCGATCGTGAAGCGCATGTTCAACGACCGCGCGATGACCGACCGCTATGCCATCGGCGCCGTGAACTCGATCAATTGGGCGCGGCTGATGGCGCAGGTGGTCTACTACTTCGCCACCGCGCTGCAGCTCGGCGCACCGGAGCGCGAGGTCGCGTTCTCGGTGCCGACCGGCAACTTCGGCGACGTGTTTGCGGGCTACGTGGCGCAGCAAATGGGCCTGCCGGTCGCAAAGCTGATCGTCGCCACCAACGTCAACGACATCCTCCACCGCGCGCTGGCCGATGGCGACTACTCGCAAGGTTCGGTCACGCCTACCGCGGCACCGTCGATGGACATCCAGGTCTCGTCCAACTTCGAGCGCCTGCTGTTCGACCTCGGCGGCCGAGATGGTGCGGCCCTCGCGGCGCAGATGGGCACCTTCGAAGCCAGCAAGGCGATGCAGCTCACCAATGCCCAGCGGCAGGGTGCCGCGGCGCTGTTCACCAGCTGCCGCGCCGATGCGGACCAGATGTCGCACGCGATCCGCTGGGCCTGGGAGAACTGCGGCGAGCTGATCGACCCGCACACTGCCTGCGCGCTCCATGCCGCGCGGATTGCCGGCATCGCTCCTGACGTGCCGGTGGTGACGCTGGCAACCGCGCACCCGGCCAAGTTCCCCGAGGCGGTCGAGCGCGCCACCGGCCAGCGTCCGGGATTGCCGGCGCGGGTAGGAGACCTGTTCGAACGCGAGGAACGCTGCGCCGCTGTGCCCGGCACTTACGAAGCGGTGGCGCAGTACGTGGCGGAGCATGCTTCGCCCAAGGCCGATGGCTGAACTCGCGCGCGATCCGCTGATCCTCGCAGGCGAGGGCTGGGCGGACTACGGCCTCATCGATTCGGGCCACGGTCGCAAGTTCGAGCGTTACGGGCCCTACCGCTTCATCCGTCCGGAGCCACAGGCGATGTGGTCGCCGCGCCTGCCTGAGTGGGATGCGCATGGCGAGTTCGTCCCCGGCTCGGACGAGGATGGCGGCGGCAGGTGGCAGTTCGACAAGCCCGTGCCGCGTGAAGGCTGGCCGCTCGCCTGGCGCGAGGTCTCTTTCACCGCGCAGTGCACGCCCTTCCGCCACCTGGGGTTCTTCCCGGACATGGCGCCGGTTTGGGACTGGATGCGCGGGCAGCTGCCGGACGCAGAGGCGAGCACGCTGAACCTGTTCGGCTACACCGGCGTGGGCACGCTGGCGCTCTCCGCCAAGGGGCCGGTCAGCCACGTCGATGCCTCCAAGAAGTCGGTGGCGCAGGCGCGCGAGAACGCAGCGCTGTCCGGCGTGGCCGAGCGGCCGGTGCGCTGGCTGATCGACGACGCCGCCAAGTTCGCCGCGCGCGAAGTGCGGCGCGGCAAGCGCTACGATGGCATCATCCTCGACCCGCCCAAGTTCGGCCGGGGACCGACGGGTGAGACCTGGCGCCTGGAGGAAAACCTGCCGGCGCTGATGGCCGATTGCCGCCGCTTGCTGGATGCGCAAAGCCGGTTCCTGTTCCTAACTGTCTACGCCGTGCGCATGTCCTCGCTGGCGCTGGCCGGCCTTGTCGCCGAACTCTTCGCCGACTTGCCGGGCACGATCGAACACGGCGACTTGGCGGTCCAGGAAGACGGTGAGGGTGGCCGCCTGCTCCCCACCGCAATCTTCGCGCGCTGGACCAATCCGAGGTAAGGGCGCCCATGGCCGATTCGCTTATCTTGGAAGTCGCAGACTTCGTCGTCGACGTGCTCACCGGGATCTACTCGGAGGAGACCGGCAATCCGCAGCCGCTCAGGATCGGCATCGCGGCGAAGATGAAGCCGATCGATCACTACGCGCCCGACACGCCGCTCAGCGCCAGCAAGAACTACATGGACCTGAAGTTCGCCGCCGGCGAGGCGCTGCCCGCCGGCGTGCACTTCAAGCTGATCGAGGCGGTCGCGGACCACATCTGCGAGACGCTGTTCGTGCAGGACGAGCGTATCGAGGCGGTGACGGTAAAGATCGTCAAGCTGGCCATCGCCGAGGCAGGCGAGGCGATCGGGATTACGCTTACGCGCGAGCGGCGCTGATGGCGGTGCCTGCCGGAGTGCTGCGGGTCGGAGCGCTGCCGGACGAGCCGCTTGCCGCCGCCGCGCAGTTTCATGCCGAGGTGCTGCCGCGCGCACTCGAAACGCTGGCCGGGGGGGCGGACCTTGCGCTTGTGTTCGGCCCGGCAGACCACACCCATCGCGATTGGCGCCTCGGCGTGGTGCGGGGTCTCGCACGCCAGCACGCGCCCTTGCGGGTCAACGCCGTTGCCGGCGACGATGCCGCTGCGATCGAAGCCGCGCTCGCCTATCTCGCCCAGGCACCCGGAGTGACCGGACAATCGCTGCCCCTAGATGGAACAGGGGCGGGTGCGATGCTATATCAGGCAAGATGACTTCTTCGCGCGCGCCCTTGGTGGATCAGTTTCAACGACGCATCAGCTATTTGCGGCTGTCCGTCACTGACCGCTGCGACTTGCGCTGCGCTTACTGCATGCCCGAGCGGATGACCTTCCTGCCGCGCAAGGACGTGCTCAGCCTGGAAGAGCTGCACGACTTGGCGCTCGGCTTCATCGAGCGTGGCATCACCAAGATCCGCCTGACCGGCGGCGAGCCGCTGGTGCGCCGCGACATGATGGAGCTGGTGCGCGCGCTTGGCCGCAAGGTGGGTGACGGGCTCGACGAACTGACGCTGACCACCAATGGCACGCGTCTGAGCGAGTTCGCAGAGGATTTGTACGCGGCGGGCGTGCGGCGGATCAACGTCTCGCTCGACACGCTCGACCGTGCGCGGTTCCAGCAACTGTCGCGCCGCGATTCGCTGCCGCAAGTGCTCGAGGGGCTTGCTGCGGCGAAGGCGGCAGGGCTGAAGGTCAAGCTCAACACTGTGGCGCTGAAGGGCCTGAACGAGGACGAGATCCCCGACCTGATCGCCTGGGCGCACGGCGAGGGCTTCGAGGCGACGCTGATTGAGGTCATGCCGCTGGGCGAAGTCGAGGAGGATCGCTTCGATCACTACCTGTCGCTGCTTGCCGTGCGGGACACACTGGAACAGCGATGGATGCTCACGCCGTCCGATCACCGCAGCGGAGGCCCGGCGCGCTACTTCGACGTGGCCGAGACCGGCGGGCGGCTGGGCCTGATCACGCCGCTGACCAACAACTTCTGCGAAGGCTGCAACCGCATCCGCGTGACCGCGACGGGGCAGCTCTATGCTTGCCTGGGCGGTGCCGAGCAGGTCGATCTGCGCGCCGCGCTGCGCTCTGCCAACCCGCAGGAGGCGCTGGCGGATGGACTCGATTTGGCGATGCGGATCAAGCCGGCGCGCCACAACTTCGCCATCGATGCGCGCGGACAAGCGCCGGCGCTGCCGCGGCACATGTCGATGACCGGCGGCTGACATGTCGCTCAAGCTCGTATTCCTGGGCCGGCTGGAAGATGCCGCCGGTGCGCCGGAGCTTGCGGTCGACGCGGCTCCCTCGCTTGCGCAAGTCCTGGCCCGGCTCGATCCCGAACTCGCCGCAGCGCTGGAGGGCGCGCGGGTGAAGCTCGCCGTGAACGGGGTGCTTGTGCAGGATCGCGACGGGCTGGTTCTGGCTGACGGCGACGAATTGGCGTTCCTCCCTCCGGTCAGCGGCGGCTGAGATGGCAGCCGACGTTTGCCTGCTGACCGATGCGTTCGATCCCGCGAGCGAGCTGGCCGCCTTCACCAAGGCGCATCCCGCAGCCGGTGGTATCGCCAGCTTCCTGGGCCAGGTCCGCGCATCGGCGGAGGACAGCGAGGTCGAGGCGCTGGAACTGCGGCACTATGGCCCGCTCACCCTGCCGGCGATGCGCGATCTGGCCGAGCGGACGCTCGGGCGCTGGACGCTGGAAGGCCTGCTGATCCTGCACCGCAGCGGCGAGATGCAGCCGGGTGACCCGATCGTGCTCGTCGCGGCCGCGTCACGGCACCGGCGTGAGGCGTTCGCGGCTGCCGAGTTCGCGATGGATCACCTCAAGTCCGAAAGCTGGTTCTGGAAGCGCGAGAAAGTCGCTGGTGCCTGGCGCTGGATCGAGCCGCGCGAACAGGACTTCGAGGATATCGCGCGCTGGGTCTGAGCCGCGCGACGCGCTCTATCGTAGGCGTGCGTCCAAACGGCTGATCACGGCTGTCTCGGCCGAAACCCAGCCGTCTACCTGATCGCGTGCGGCGCCGATGGCGGCTGCGGCAGGGCTCACTTGCTCGGGATGCGCGGCGCGCTCGTCGACATAGAGCCCGTCGAGTTCGGCCAGCGCGGTCAGTGCGCCGCTGCGCGAGGTCTGCAGATCGGACAATGCCACTTCGGCGTTCGTCCAGCCATCGCTGCGAGCGGCTCCTGCGCCAGCCACCGCGCGTTCCGCAGCGGCTTGGCGGCTGGTGAAGCGGCCGTGGGCCTGGCGCGCGACATCGACCAGCCCGGCCAGGCGTGTGGTCAGGTCGGCGCTAGCGGGCGGCAAAGTCGGGATCGCATCGGCGCTGCCGGCGGCCGGTGCGCCCGATCCTTGCACGCGCTCGACCTGGCGCACCGCGAGCGAAGGATAGTCGGTCGAAGCGGCGCAGCCTCCCAGCAGCACGGCCCCGCCGAAGACAGGAGCGAGAAGAACAGGGGCGAGACGGGCGCTTGCACGGATCATGCCAGCGCCATAGCACGGCGGGAACGACGCGCGAGAGGCAATTGCCGTTGAAGCCCGTCGCCCGATGTGTCGCTCAGCGCATCGGCACCCGCGCACTGCACCGTTGACTCGAATCAGGCCTTGGACTAACGGCACCGTTCTTCCGGTCACCCGTACACGTACGGGCTGTCCGGCGCGTCGCCCGTACGAGGATGCTGGTTTCAGGATCCGCCGCGGCCGGGGCAGGTTGTTTCGGCCTACGGGCATAGATTGAGATTGGGTAAGGGCACCATGTTCGCAGTAGTGCGCACGGGCGGCAAGCAGTATCGGGTTGCCGCCGGAGACAAGATCGCGGTCGAGAAGCTGGCGGGTGAAGCCGGCGACAAGATCACGCTGGGTGACGTTCTGCTCGCGGGCAAGGGCGGCGAAGTCGCGGACGTCGCCGGCGTGACCGTCGCCGCCGAGATCATCGCGCAGGCCAAGAGCGAAAAGGTGATCGTGTTCAAGAAGCGCCGTCGCCACAACTATCGTCGCAAGAACGGCCACCGCCAGCAGATGACCCTGCTGCGCATCGTGTCGGTCGGCTAAGCGCCAGAGAAGTTCGGAGTAGTTCAAGATGGCACATAAGAAAGCAGGCGGCTCCTCGCGCAACGGTCGCGATTCGGCTGGCCGCCGCCTCGGCGTCAAGAAGTTCGGCGGTCAGGAAGTGATCGGCGGCAACATCATCATTCGTCAGCGCGGCACCCGCGTGTATCCGGGCGTGAACGTGGGCATGGGCAAGGACCACACCCTGTTCGCTCTGGGTGAGGGACGCGTGCGCTTCCATGACGGCAAGCTCGGCCGCAAGTACGTGTCGGTCGACGCCGTGGCGGAAGCCGCCGAATAACGGATGGTCGATGACGGGCCGTCCTTACCGGGATGGCCCTGCCGGGCTTGCCATGCAAGCACCGGCCTTTGAAGGGAGAGGGCCATAAGCCCGCTCCCTTTTTTCGTGTCTCCCTTCAGTCACTTGGCACCGTTCGCAAGGATATGCGTTCCCTCGCCGGCGGTGCGTAACGCCCCTGTCATCCACGCCCTCTAGCGGAGCGGCGCGGGGGACGGACGACTTGGAGACTAGGGCCATGTTCATTCGCAGCGAGCGGCTGTTCCTCCGCCCGGCCTGGCCGGAGGATGCCTCCGACCTTCACGCCGCAATCGCCGACGAGCGGGTGGTGCGCAATCTTGCGCGCGTGCGCTGGCCGTACGCGCTGGCGGATGCGGAGGACTTCGTCGGCCGCCCGCAGGATCGCCGCTATCCCTCGATGCTCATCACTCTGCCAAGCGCCCGCGGCGCGCGCGTGATCGGCGGCATCGGCCTGCACGAGGATGCGAGCGGCGTCGATGCACCGGCGCATCTGGGCTACTGGCTCGCTCCCGAAGTCTGGGGGCGGGGTTATGCCACCGAGGCAGCCAGTGCCGTCCTGCGGCTTGCGCGCACTCTGGGTCATCCATGCGTCGGCGCGCACCACTTCGTCGACAATCCCGCCTCCGGCCGTGTGCTGGAGAAGCTGGGCTTCCGGACGTGTGGTCCGGTCACCGAGCGCTTCAGCCTGGGACGCGCCGGCCATGCACCTTCGCGTGGCTATCTGCTGCGCTTTGACAATGCCGGCGATTGCGATGACGATGCGCCGCCCGAAGGCTCGTCCGAGATCCCCATGCGCGCGGCCTGACGCGCCGGCGAGGCCCCTCACGGACCGGCCTCGCGACGCGCCGATCCGACGCTTTTTGCGTGCAATTGGTGTGTGAAGGAGTCATGTTTCCTCGGCGGCGTTCGGACGGAGAAAAGAACATGTTCATCCGCACAGAGAGGTTGTTTCTGAGACCGGGCTGGCCCGAAGACATGGGCGAGCTGCTCGATGTCCTTGGCGAGGATGCAATGGTGCGCAGCATCGGCGTCTCCGCTCTGCCGCGATCGGCAAGCGCGCTGCGCGAGTACATTGCTCGTCCGCGAGACAGGCTGCTCCCGCACTTCTTCATCAACTTGCGCGACGATGCCGGCGCCAGGTTGATCGGCGGGATCGGACTCGGCCAATCGGGCGGCGACGTTGAACTGGGCTATTGGATCGCACGCCAGCACCGTGGTCGAGGCTACGCGGCCGAGGCGGTGAAGGCCGTGCTCGCCGAGGCGCGCATGCTCGGCCATCGCGAGATCGTCGCCCTGCATTTTGCGGACAACGAGGCGTCGGCGAAGGTGCTGCAGAGCTCCGGTTTCAAGCCGACGGGTGAGACTCGCGCGCGTTTCAGCGTCGGGCGTGGCGCAGAGGGGCAGGCGCGGCTCTACGTGGCGACGCTGGCGGACAAGCTGTTCGACATGCTGGGGGTCGGCCCACAGCGCGCCGCTGCTTGACGCCAGCGCCTGACAACGCCGTCAGGACGCGGCCGGGTCGAGGTTCATCCACGCCGGCGCGAGTTGCGGATCGATGTCCTCGACTCGCAAGTGGTCGACGGCGAGCCCGAGTTCGGGATAGGCTACGCGTTGGCGCTTGGGATCCGAGCGATCGAGCGGAACGACGATCAGCCGGCGGTTGACCTTCTGGCGCCAATTCATGCGCGCGGTATTCTCCTGTCCGATGTAGCAGCCCTTGGTGAAGCTGACGCCGTTCAGTTCGACCGCGTTGCATTCCAGCCAGAGCGTCGCGTCTTGGCCTAGCTCGGCTCGCCCCTCGGCTACTCCCTCGGTCAGGCGGTTCGCGAGATAGGCGTCGTCGGCACTCGCTTCGGCCGAGTTCGGGCCTCCGTCGGCTGGGCCGATCCAGCGACTGCCCAAGGCAGCAAGACGCGGGTCGGGCAGCGATCCTTCATTTGGCTCCTTGGTCCAGTACACCGCCAGCGTCGGGTCGACCGCGATGTCGATGGCGCGGCGCAGTCGGTACATCGACAGGCGCTTGGTCAGGGTCTCGGCGACTTCGGCCTCGCAATCGATCAGCAGATCGTCATCGGAACGCCAGACGAGGAAGTCGAACAGCGCCTTGCCCTGCGGGCTCAGCAGCGCGGACCAGACAGGCAGCGTCCCGGTGACATCGGAGGTCACCAACCCTTGCAGAAAGGCCGCCACGTCCTCGCTTGAGCCCTCGCCCAAACTCTTGTGGGGCGAGATGCGGATCACGGCGCGGCGAGCAAGGCGAGTGGCGGTCATGCCGGGCAAGGTGGGGGCAAGCGTTCCGCGCTGCAACCGCGCGTCGCTCACTCCGGACAGCCTGCGAACAGACCGGGCAGGGCATCCAGCACCCAGGTTGCGGCAGGCCCAGGCGGAGTGTCCTTGCGCCAGAGCGCTACCAGCGCGTAGTCCATCGGCGGCCGCTCAGGCAGCGAGAGCTCCACCAGCGTGCCTTGCGCGATATCCTCGCGCACGAGGTAGCGGGGCATCGAGCCCCAGCCGATCCCCTCCTTGAGCAGCGCGTGCTTGGCGCTGAGGTCCGCCAGGCGCCAAGTGCGTGGGCTGAACACCGAGAAGTCGCGCCCCTGGGTCAGCGGCGAGCGGTCGGTAAGCACCAGTTGCAGGTGCTTGCGCGCCTCACCGGCGGGCACGCGCTTCATCTGGGCGAGCGCGTGGCTGGGCGCCGCCACCGGCATCAGCGCAACCGATCCGACCGTTTCGCGTTCGAGTTCGGGCAAATCCATGATGTCGGGGCCGGCGATGCCGAATGTCGCCCGCCCATCGAGCACCAGCGCCGCGACTGCGCCGAGCGCTTCGACATGGAGCCGCAGCGCCACGCTGGGGTACATGGCCTGGAAGTCCCGCAGCAGACGGGCCAGCGCTTCGCCGGGCACCATGACGTCTACGGCGAGCGCGACTTCGGCCTCCAGGCCTTGCTGCAGCGAGCGCACTTTGGCGAGCAGCGCGTCGACACTGTCGGACACGGCATGCGCCTCTCCCACCAAGGCCTTGCCGGTATCGGTGAGTTCCGGGCGGCGAGATCCTTCGCGCGCGAACAGCCGCACGTCGAGCTGCGCCTCCAGCTGCGCAATCGCGTAGCTGATCACCGACACCGCCCGGCCAAGCTTGCGGGCGGCGCCGTTGAAGCTGCCTTCCTCGCAGACGGCGAGGAAGACACGCAAGTGGTCGAGGCTCGGCGCTACGAGATCGGGCATTCAACTCTCTCGATCATTTGGCGCAGTTTTATCCCAGTTATCCGATTGCCGAACAAGCGCCATCTTGGCTTCAACACCTCACATCCCACACTGGGAGAGCACCATGATCGAACTTCGACCCTTCGCGACGCTCGGCGCCGCCAACCACGGCTGGCTCGACGCGCACCATCACTTCGCCTTTGCCGACTACCACGATGCCGACCGCGTGAACTGGGGGCGGCTGCGCGTGTGGAACGACGATACCATCGCGCCCAAGTCCGGCTTCCCCGCGCACCCGCACCGCGACATGGAGATCATCACTTATGTCCGCACTGGCGCAATCACCCACCGTGACAGCCTGGGCAACGAAGGCCGGACTGGCGCAGGTGACGTCCAGGTCATGAGCGCGGGTAGCGGCATCCAGCATGCCGAGTTCAACCTTGAGGATGAGCCGACGACGCTGTTCCAGATCTGGATCCTGCCCGATCAGCGCGGCGGTACGCCCAGCTGGGGCGCGCGGCCCTTTCCCAAGGATGCGCGCGACGGCAAGTTCGTGACACTCGCCTCGGGTGTCGCTGGCGACACCGACGTGCTGCCGATCCGCGCCGGCGCGCGCGTCCTGGGTGCAACGCTGAAGGCCGGCGAAACGGTCACCTACGACACCCGGGCCGACCGCCACGCCTACCTTGTCCCCGCTACCGGCCGCGTGCAGGTCGGCGAGGTAGGGGCGCAAGCCCGCGATGGCGTCGCCATCACCGGGCTCGACACCATCACCGTTACTGCGATCGAGGATGCCGAACTCGTCCTCGTCGACGCCGCTTGATTTTACACGAAAGGACTTGCTTATGACTGGCCGCACCGCACACCCCAAAGTCGAAAAGCTGATCGTTAATCGCTGGAGCCCGCGTGCTTTCGGCGAGAGTGAGATCCCGCAGGAGGATCTCGACGTGATCTTCGAAGCGGCGGGCTGGGCGCCGTCTGCCTACAATGTTCAGCCTTGGACCTTCCTCTACGCCCGCCGCGGCGATGCCAATTGGGACCTGCTGCTCTCGCAGCTGATCGAGTTCAACCAGAGCTGGGCCAAGGACGCATCGGCGCTCGTGTTCATCGTGTCCGACCGGTACATGCGCTCGGACAAGGGCAACACCGAGAACCACAGCCATAGCTTTGACGCCGGCGCGGCTTGGGCGCTGGCTGCCCTGCAGGCGCAGGCGCTGGGTTATCACACCCATGGCATGACCGGGCTGAAGTTCGGCGAGGCGGAGCAGGCCCTGGGCATCCCGGACGACCAGCGGCTCGAAGCCGCCTTCGTGATCGGCAAGGCGGCGGGCAAGGAAAAGCTGCCCGACTTCCTGCAGGAGCGTGAAGTGCCGAGCAATCGCAAGCCGCTGAGCGAGATCGCCAAGGCTGGCAAGTTCGCCTGACGCCATCGCCGGAGCCGCGCCTGCGGCGTGGCTCCGGCTTGCCTTACCCTTCTGCTGAACCCGAGGCAGGATCGGCGGGGGGGCACCGTCCACCCGCATCCAAGCCGCGATCGATCACGGCACGAGATCTGCGGCTTGCGCACATTCAACGTCGCGCCTGGCTTGGTGGCATTCTGTCCGTTTTGGCGGGGCGTAGTTGATTTAAGCTGCCGAGGTCCCAGCGTGCGATCGCCGAGGGCAGCTCGCCCGAGCAATTCGGCGGTCGCGCGAATTAGACTGCGATCATCTTACTTCGCATCTCCCTTCCCCGGCGAGGAGGGGCAGGGCAGCGGGACCGAAGGTCGCGCGTCTACCCTGGCGTGGGTACTCCCCTAAAGGATAGAGGAGCAATCATGCAATCTCAGGTGATCTAGCTTCAACGCAACTCCAGGAGCGCCGTTTGCGGGATCGGGGCGCTTGCCGGTGATCGGCCATGCGCACGCAACAAGGCGAACGGCCTCCGCATCACTCCCGGCGCTTAGCGGCTACTATGCTCATTGGTCAGGCGATCATTCGCGCTTACCGGCTCGGCCAAACGGCACGGCGGGCGCGGCCTAGTAGCAGCCCGAGCCGGTCAGCACGGCCGGTACAGTGCGGGCCAGGATCGCCATGTCGAGCGCAACAGTGCGGCTACGGGCATAGGCGGTGTCCAGCGCCACGCGGCGCCGATAGGTCGTGTTGTTGCGCCCGCTGATTTGCCACAGGCCGGTGATGCCTGGCTATAACCAGACCTTGGCCGTGGCGCGCGCGCAGGCAGCCGAAGATGCGCAGCGATTGAATGCGGCGCAATCGCAGCTTTCCCGTGGCGCCGACAAGCTCGGTGAGCTGAACACGCCGGGAATGGCGGACCTGCGATCGCAACAGACGAGCACGAGTGCCCTCGTCGCGCAACTCGCAAGCCATTATGGACCCAATCATCCCGAACTGATCACCGCGCGCCAACAGCTGGCAGAGATCAACCGGTTGATCGCCAATCAGGGCTCACGCGTGGTGTCCGGCTTGCAGGCCCAGGCGCAAGCCTCGGCGGGCCGTGCGGCAGAGATCGCCGGCAAGCTCTCGTCCACGGAAAGCGAGCTGGCCGGGGCGGACAAGGCCGCGGTGCGCTTGCGCGAGCTGGAAGCCGAAGTGACCGCGCCCAAGACCTTGCTGGACGCATACATGACGCGACTGGCGCAGATTTCGACGCAGAGCGGGATCGAGCAGGCCGATGCACGGGTGGTCGCCTTTGCACCCCTGCCAGTGCAGGCAGCGGGCCCCAGCCTGATCATCAATCTCGTGATTGGTGCGGTGCTGGGTGCGATCCTTTTCGCCATCGTCGCGCTCCTCAAGCAGGTCTTCGCCGTCGGCGTCAGCTCACCCGAGGAGGTCGAGACGATCTTCGGCGTCGAGTTCCTCGCGGCCGTGCCGCGCCTGCGCAACGAGGACGACATGGCCATCATCAACCAGGTCGTCGAAGCGCCCAATTCGCCGTATGCGGAGTCGCTCAGGGCGCTGGCGGCCGGACTGTTCGTACCCGGACACGCGCAGCCCCGAGTGATCGCGCTGACGTCACCCCAGGCCAGCGAAGGCAAGTCTACCACGGCGATCGCGCTGTGCCGCAGCCTGGCGCTGCGTGGGCGCCGGGTGCTGGTCATCGATTGCGACTTGCAGCGCCCGACGTTCCACCAGCGCTTCGGCTTCGGCCGGTTCGGCCCTGGGCTTGTCGAAGTCCTGCGTGGCGATGCGCATCTGGCGGACTGCTTGGTCGCCGACGGACTGACGCAGGCACGTTTCCTGCCTGTCGGCGAAGTGGTGGAGGCCGGGCAGTCGATTGCCTTTGACCAGCTGCAGGCGCTCATCGCGGAGGCCAGGTCGCAGTTCGATCTGGTGCTGCTGGATTTGCCGCCCGTGCTTCAGGTCGCGGAAGCCCGCGTCATCGCCGCAGCGAGCGACGGTGTGGTGCTGCTCACCCGCTGGAAACACACATCGCGGCAGGCGATCGAGTTCGCGATCACCGTGCTGGCGCGTGCCGGCAACTCGGTTCTGGGATTGGTCCTGACGGAAGTGCCTGCCGGTAGCGAGATCATGATGGGCAGCTACCAGGAACCCGCTGTCGGCCGACTGCGCTTCGCGGGGAACGGATGATGCCAGTGTCGCACGGCAATCGGACTGCGCTCGATCAGAGCCGCGCGTACGCCAGGGAGCGGTTTTGGAGCGCTGCACGTCGAGTATGCTGTGTCCTGTCTCCAGGCATGCGCGCATGGCGACGATCCCGACACACAACATCCGCAACGGATGTGGTTCTATCAGCCGCTGTGTCGGCCAGCGCAGGCATTGCGAGGGGAGCCGTTGCTGCTAAGTGCTCAGCCGCCGACTGGTGCAGATTACGAGCTAGCGATCGCTGCGCGGAGCTACGGCACGTGGTACAAGATGGCGGGCCGGTGTCAGGAACGGTCTCGTACGGCGTACGTCGCGGTGCGCGAGCAGCTCGGGTTGCAGCACCTGACGAGGTCTTCTGCACATACGCCAAGCCAGCAAAAAACTCGTCGCGCGCGATCTCCGATCGTGCTTCTGAGAGAGCGGTCAAAGCTGCGCTGGCTTCGTCGAAGGAGCCAGCATGAGCACAGTTTTCGACTGGCTGACGGTCGCGATCTTTGCCGGTCTTGCGGTTGTCTACTTGCAACGTTCCGTCGGCGAACGGCCCGCGCATGACGCCGTATGGAAGTATGCGCCGCCCGCGATTGCCTGCGTTGCCGCCAATCAGCTCGGCAATGCAGGCTGGGTCCTTCTCGGCACCCTGCTGATGTTTGCAGCACTCGTTTATGTCTGGTTCGTCATACGCCCCCTGGATCGAGCATGACCGAAGCGGCCAGGATTGTGCGATCGCTTCGTGGTGCGGACGCCATCCATGGCGAAGAGCACATGGCACCTGCGCGCGAGTTTTCTGTGTCGCCTGCTACCGCAATGATCGAGCGCTGGAGCGAAAGGTCTTCTTCAGCGATCGCTTGGAGCGCCGATCCAGGGCGTGAGGAGCATGGCGGGCGCACGGTCAATTTGAGTCGATCGGATGTTGCCCGTCATCGACCCGCGGCAAGGCCGCATGCGGCAACTCCTGCTCCAACCCTGGGTCAGATCGCAAGGCGCGAGTGCCGGGGAGATCAGCGCAGAAGCGTGAGCAGCAACAGCCACAAGATTGCAGAGAAGCAGAGCCCGTCCACAATCGCAGCAGGCACCCCTAGCTGCGATCGTGCACTCAGCTTCAGCGCTGTGGCGTCGGATTGTGAAGGCGGCCAAGGCGCGGTGGTCCCAAAGGTCATTTCAGATATCCTCGTTTGTTTTATGGGCGACACGTTAACACAGTCGAGCCGCCAAACCGTCACGATCTCAAGCATCGATTGTTCCGGATTGGAGGTGTTTTCGACAGTGCCTTGGATGGAGATCGCGCGCCGCAGCTGCGTTCCGGGCGCGCCATCATGTGGCGCTCGCCGGGTTGTCCTACGGGCTCCGGAAGTCATCCACCAGGCGCTTTCGGCTGAACGCCTCGTCCGACCAGCATGGGCCGTCAGAGTGACGACGCCTGCAAACAGGCACTTGCTCAGTAATCCAAAGTGCGCCGTTCAAAAGCAGGCAGCCGGCAAGACGGAGGGAGTCCTCGTCGGGGCAGCTAGACTACGTGCCAGGTCGGTCCTGTGGACTTGAGCGACGCGATCATCGAAGGTGCGGGAGGAGGCGGCACTCCCGCGCTGATGCCGACCTCTTTCATTGTGGGCCGTGGACGCGTGCAGGTACGCGCAGAACACGGTGCATTGGCTTGGCCCGACGGTCGGGTGCCCGCTCGCGTCGCCATGCTGCTGCGTATTGTCGCTGGAGCATGGAAGCACCCCGGGACGCGATGGCGGCTTGCTGCTGCAGTGTTGCTGGGTGCAGCCTGGCTGCTCTTGCTGGCGATCTGCCTGGCGCCGAAGCAAGAAGCGGGCGTGATACCTTTGCATTCCCGGGCGATTGCGGCTCCCGATATGCCAGCTCTGCCGGGCAGCCCGGAAGCTGAGACACTGGCCGTTGAGGCAACCCCGGCTCCGATCGAGGGGACCGAGGCCTTCGTCGTAATGAAGCCACGTCGTTCGCGGCCTTGGGGCGGGCTGCGGCACCGTTCTATCATGCGGGATCTCCACAGGATCTCGCGCAAGCGCGGGCCTGCCTGGCGGCGGCGATGCTCTACGAAGCCGGGAACGACGCGATAGGGCAGATGGCGGTTGGCCAGGTCGTGCTCAATCGTGTGCGACATCCTGCATTTCCCCACAGCGTCTGCGGTGTGATCACTCAGGGAAGTGAACGCGCAACGGGGTGCCAGTTCACATTCACCTGCGATGGCGCTCTGTCCCGTGTCTACGCCGATGCTGTCGTGCAAGCGGCGCTCCGTCGGGCGGACATGATGCTGAACGGGCTGGTCTATCGTGGCGTGGGGCTGGCTACGCACTATCACACCGACCAAGTCTATCCCTGGTGGAGCCCCAAACTGGAGAAGATCGCCCGCGTGGGGTCGCACTTGTTTTTCAGGTGGCCGGGCTACTGGGGATCGGCCGCTGCCCTGGTCGCCAGGCATGCTGGCGCTGAACCAGCCACCAACCTGTTCGCCAGGTTCGGCTCGCTGGGCGTCCAAGCCCCATCGGCGGCTGCCGCGACGAAGGCACCGTTGATTGAAGCGCAACTCGGTTTCGACGATCAGGACAATGCCTCAGGCGCACTGCAGCCACTCGGGGGGAGGGAGGCTCGGGCGCGCGCGAGCGTCGGTAGCGCCGATGTCATCCCTGCTTCTCGTCGTCTCGTCCTGCCCTGGCAGCGACCCGCGCCGGTGGCTGCGTCACTGACGGCTGCACCTGCAGTCAACGGCATGAAGCTCCTGCGCATGTTTCCGGACACCGGTGCGATCTTCGTGGAGCTTGCCGCGGGAGCGAACGAAGCGACGTTGCGCCGATCGGCTCAAGCGCTGTGCGGCGGGCGGGCGAAGTGCGATGTCTATGGCTGGCACTCTGCAAGCGAGGCGCCGCCGACGCTGCCGCCCGAACGCCGCTTCAAGACTGCGCCGGCATTCCGCTTCGCTTGGGAGCCTGGCCGTGGAGGGCGCATGGTGCCCCCTTCCGCCAACGCGCTGTGAGGCTTGGCCCTGCGTGCTTTGGTGCGCTCGGTTTTCCAGCTTGCGCGTTGTAAGGCGAGCTGGATCTGCCTGGCGCGGCGGGTACTGCGCCCTAGTGCCTGTGATCCTGCTCGGGAACAGTCGCCTGAGCTGACGGTACGGAGAAGGTGAGGACCTTACGATGCGGCACTTGGCGTATGGCCAGTTCGCCAGAGCAAATCGCCGTAACTTGGGCCTTCCAAAACCGGGGGGCGCGACGGCGAAAGTTGAAGCCGCAAGGCGCAAACATGGACTTGCGAGTGAAACCCGAAGTGCGGCTTGGCAATCGATCGCAGCACTGCCGTGCGTTTTCGCTAACAGTGTGCCGTCGACAACCTGCTGCGTGTCACTGGGGAGATTGTCGAGGCGTCGGGCCTCCTCGCGCCTGCTCTTCATCCTCCCAGCAAGCTAGCGGACCAGCGGACGGGCGCTGTTCGTCGGCATGCATGGTAGCGGATAGCCCTGGTCCATGACCGCGGCCCGGGTCGTGGCCTGGCCCTTGTGTTTAGGCAGCTGACTTCCAGCCTTGCACCGCTAGGCCTTACTTCATCGAGTGATCCCGCTATGTGGTAACCGGTTCGTCACCACCGAGCGTGTACTGCACCCTGGCTTGTTCATCCGCCCACTAGGACATTCGCTCATCCCGGTTTTCCTCGCCTTCGACACCAACGCCGATGTCCTGCGCGACATGCGCGAGGACGGGACTGGCTGGCGCTTCGGGAGGGGGGCGTCGATCATTTGCCGCGTTTCCCGGCCTCGCACGCCCGCGCAGATGGAAGCGCACGCGTGATCGCCAGCACTCAATTCGTCCAGGACAGCGCGCCGCGTGTGCTCCCGCAGGTGCTCGCCGTCGATCTCGACGGTACGCTGCTGCGTTCCAACATGCTGCACGAGACCTTCTGGTCTGCCTTTGCGAGCGACTGGCGCACCCCGTTCGGCGCGGCGGCGCGGCTCGGCCGAGGCAGCAGCCGGGGCAAGGCGCAGCTCAAGGCCTACCTGGCCGAGCGCGCGTCGGTGGACGTGGCAGTGCTGCCTTATGATGACCAAGTGATCGCCTACATCCGGGCCTGGCGCGAGCAAGGTGGCAAGGTGGCGCTGGTCACCGCAACCGACCAGCGCCTGGCCGACGCGATCGGTGCGCACCTAGGCCTGTTCGACGAGATCTTCGGTTCGGACGGGGTCCGCAACCTTAAGGGGTCAGCCAAGGCCGCGTTCCTCGTTGCGCGTTATGGCGCGGGCAATTACGCCTATGTCGGCGATACCCATGCTGACGACGAAGTCTGGCGTCAGTCTGGCTATGCGGTGGTCAAGAGCCGCTCGGCCCGCGTGCGCGCACGGGCGCAGGCGCATGCCAGTTCCCACGTGATCCAGCCGCCGGCAGGCGGCGCGATGGCGTTGATCAAGGCGCTGCGGCCGCATCAGTGGGCCAAGAACGTGCTGGTGTTCCTGGCGATCGCCGGCGCGCACAAGCTGTTCGACCTCGATCTGCTAGTCCGCGCGATTGGCGCCTTTGTGGCGTTCAGCTTGGTCGCCTCGGGCGTCTATCTGGTCAACGACTTGCTCGACCTCTCCGCCGACCGCGGCCATGCGCGAAAGCGCCAGCGGCCGTTTGCCAGCGGGGCGGCGCCAATCGAGTTGGGGCTACCGGTGACGGTGCTGCTGCTGCTAGCTGGCTTTGCGACGGCGGCGCTGCTGGGGCCGCTGTTCCTGCTGACGATCGCCATCTATTTCGTCGCGACGACAGCCTACTCGCTCTCGCTCAAGCGCTATCCGATCATCGACATCTGCGTGCTGGCGGGCCTGTACACCATCCGCGTGCTGGCAGGCGGCGTCGCCACCGGGCTGCCGATCTCGGTCTGGCTGCTGGCGTTCTCGCTGTTCATCTTCTTCTCGCTCGCCGCGGTGAAGCGCCAGGCTGAGCTGGTGGATGCGGTAAAGGCGAGCAAGCTCAAGATCCACGGGCGCGGCTATCACCCTGAGGATTTGGAGCTGGTATCGCAGCTGGCGACCGCCTCGGGCATGGTCTCGGTGCTGGTGATGACGCTTTACCTCAGCTCCGATGCGGTGACACAGATCTACCACCGGCCGCAGGCGCTGTGGGGCGTGACGCCGGTGCTGCTGTTCTGGATCAGCCGGGTTGTGTTCAAGGCACACCGCGGCGAGATGCATGACGATCCGATCGTGTTCGCCGCCAAGGACAAGGTCAGCATGATCTGCGGCGTGCTGGTGTACGGCTGCGTCGTGGCGGCGACCATTCCGTGACAAGGCCGGCGCTGTCTCTCCCCGCGCTGGTGCTGCGTTACATCCTGTTCGCGGTAATCGCGACGGTGGCGAACCTTGGCACGCAGCGGCTGGTCCTCAATCTGAGCGGGCGCATGCCGGCGTGGGCGGACGGGCTGCTGACGCCGGCGCTGTTTAACCTGGGTGTTTTCGGCGCGGCGCTGGTACTGGGCACCTTTGTCGGGCTGGCGATCAAATACGCGCTCGACAAGAAGTGGATCTTCTTCGACCATGGTGCCGGGCTCAAGCAGCACGGGGCCAAGTTCGGGCTCTATACCGCGATGGGCCTGGTCACCACGGCGATCTTCTGGGGCGCCGAAAGCCTGTTCTGGTTTTTGTGGCACACCCAGGCCATGCGCGAGTTGGGTGCGGTGCTCGGCCTCGCAGTGGGGTATGGGGTCAAGTACCAGCTGGACCGGCGCTTCGTCTTCACCGACACCGTACCCCATCGTGGAGCGGTGGCATGAAGCTGTCTGGCTGGGGGCGCCATCCGGCCGCGGACTGCAAGGTGGTGCGTCCGCGCGATCCGCAGGCGCTCGAAGACGTGCTGGGCGGTGCCTCGGGTGATCTGATCGCGCGCGGCAATGGCCGGGCCTATGGTGACAGTGCGCTCAATCCCGCCTGTACGATTGACATGCGCGGGTTCGATCGCATTCTCGCCTTCGATGCCGCCACCGGCCAGGTCGTGGCGGAGGCAGGCGTGCTGCTGGCCGACCTGATCGACGTGTTCCTGCCACGCGGCTGGTTCCCGGCCGTGACGCCGGGCACCAAGTTCGTCTCGATCGGCGGTGCGATCGCCTCGGACGTTCACGGCAAGAACCACCATGCGCATGGCTCGTTCGGCAAGTTCGTAGACTGGATCGACGTGCTCGGCGCCAATGGTGTCGAGCGCCGGGTCAGCCCGACAGACAATTCCGAGCTGTTCGAGTGGACGGTCGGAGGCATGGGCCTGACTGGCGTGATCGTGCGCGCCGCCATCCGTCTCACCCGCGTAGAGACCGGGTGGATCCGCCAGACCATGTTGCCTGCGTCCGACCTCGCCACCGCGATGGATCTGTTCGAACGCGGGCAGGACGCGACCTACTCGGTGGGTTGGATCGACTGTCTCGCCACCGACGAGGCTACCGGCCGCTCGCTGGTTATGCTGGGGGAACATGCCTCGCTTGAAGAACTGGGTGACAGGCAACGCCGCGACCGCTGGGTGCGGCAGCCTCGCGGCAAGAAGGCGGTTCCGCTCGATCTGCCGAGCTTCGCACTCAACTCGCTGTCGGTGCGCGCGTTCAACACGCTCTACTACGCCAACGGGCGGCGCCAAGCCGGCTCTGCGCTGATCGACTACGACAGCTATTTCTACCCACTCGACGCCATCCTGGAGTGGAACCGGATCTATGGCCGCAAGGGCTTCGCGCAGTTCCAGTGCGTGATCCCGCTTGCCGCGTCAGTGCACGGATTGCGGGCGCTCCTCGGCGCCATCGCGCGCTCGGGGCAAGGCTCGTTCCTGGCGGTGCTGAAGCGCATGGGAGCGCAGCAAAGCCGGTTCTCGTTCCCGATGGAGGGCTACACCCTGGCGCTCGATTTCCCGATGCGGCAGGATACGCCCGCTCTGTTTGCAGAGCTGGAGGCGATCGCGATCGACCATGGCGGGCGCTTCTACTTGGCCAAGGACAGCCTGCTCACGCCGGAGCGCCTGCGCCAGTCCGACGGCCGCACCGCCGCGTTCACCCGCATGCGCGAGGCGAGCGGGGCGGGTGCGCGGTTCCACTCGCTCCAGTCCGAGAGGCTGCGGCTGTGACTTTGCACCATCCCAATCAGTTCCCCAGTTCCGAACGGGTTGGGTGATCGGATGAAGACATCGTTGAACGCGAACCTGCGAGTAAAATCATGACCCCCACCGTCCTCGTCATCGGCGCTCGCTCGGACATCGGCATCGCTGTCGCGCGGGCCTATGCGGCCAAGGGCTACGACGTGCAGCTCGCGGCGCGCAACGCCGCGGGGCTGAGCGCCGACCGCCAGGATCTGGTGACGCGGTACAACGTCCATGTCACCCTGCATGAGGTCGACGCGCTGGACCTCGCCAGTCACAAGGCCTTCGTCGACGACTTGCCGGTGCTGCCCGACGTGGCGGTCTGCGCGGTCGGCTACATGGGCGATCAGGCTCGCAACGAGACCTCGTTGGAAGAGATGGCGAAGGTCATGCGCAGCAACTTCGAAGGTCCGGCCAGCCTGTTCTCGGTGCTTGCCAACCGCATGGTGGCGCGCAAATCGGGGACCCTGGTGGGCATCAGCTCGGTCGCGGGTGAGCGTGGGCGCGCGGCCAATTACGTCTACGGTTCGGCCAAGGCCGGCTTCACGGCCTTCCTTTCGGGGCTGCGCAATCGCTTGGCCAAGGACAAGTCGGGGGTTCACGTGGTCACCGTGCTGCCCGGTTTCGTCTATACCCAGATGACGCAAGGCATGGACCTGCCCGCCAAGCTCACCGCGCAGCCGGCGGAACTGGGCACCGCGATCGTCAAGGCGGTGGAGAAGGGTAAGGACGTGATCTACGTGCGGCCGGTGTGGCAGGGCATCATGCTCGCCATCCGCAACATCCCCGAGTTCCAGTTCAAGAAGATGAGCATCTGACCCGCATGGTCTTGTACTCGGGCCGGGCACCAGGGCCGACGTTCGCGGCCGGATGGACGATCGCGCTCGATCTCATCTGAGCCAGGCCAAGTGCCGTAGGCACGTGGCTGTTGGCATGACGCACAGTCCCTATATGCACGGTGCATGAGGCCTGGCGCGCTGGTGAACCGGGGTGACCGCGAGCCATGTGGAGAGACAGATGACCGCAGCTGAGACCACCCGTTCGCACAAGCGCCACGCCGGTCCGAGCGCTGGCCTTGCCGGCGAAATTGCCGAGCGCATCCGGGACTCGCTGCTGCCCGGCGACGGCCCGTTCGAGCCCGAATGGGTGGACACCGCCGCGGGCTTCCTGCTCGATGCCGCACGCGAGCGGCAGGCGGGCGAGCCGCAGATCGCGCTGGACTCGGCGACCGACGCAGCCGGCCGGCGGCACCTGCGGATCGCTCTGATCAACGACGACATGCCCTTTCTGGTCGACTCGGTTGCGGGCGCGATCACCGCGATGGGTATCGCCATCGATCGCCTGGTTCACCCGGTGGCGGCGGCAACGCGCGACGGCGAAGGCAAGCTGACCGGCATCGCCGATCCGGGCGAGGACGGTGGCGCGCGCGAGTCGATGATCTACATCGAAACCGCGCGGGTCGATGCCCGCCAGCGGCGCGAGCTGGTGCAGGCGCTCGGCTCGGTGCTGGGCGACGTGCGCGCGGCGGTGGGTGACTGGCAGAAGATGGTCAAGCTCCTCCAGAAGGACGCGGACCGGATCGAAAACGAAGAGGGCGCCGAGCTGCTGCGCTGGTTCGCGGACGGCAATCTGACCCAGCTAGGCCATCTCACGCGCAAGCGTGACGGTGGGCACGCGCAGCTGCTCGGCATCTGCCGACGCGGCGCCAAGGCGCTGCTGGGCGACATCAGTTACGAGCGGGCCTTTGCCGCCTTCGACCAGGCGCTGAAGGCCGGGGCGCAGACCGCGCCAATCGTGCTCAAGGCCAATCGCGTGGCGACCGTCCACCGCCGCGTGCCGCTCGACGTGTTCCTGGTCCCGGTGGTGCAGGACGGCGCCGTCACCGCCATCTCGGTCCATGCGGGCCTGTGGACCAGCGCCGCGCTCGCGGCTCCCGCCGAGCAGGTGCCCGGTGTGCGCGTGCAGCTGCGCACGTTGGCGGAGCGCTTCGGCTTCGATGCCAATGGCCACACCGGCAAGGCGCTGCGCCACGCGCTGGGCGCGTTGCCGCATGACCTGCTCGTCAGCTTCAGCGATGCCGACGTGGAGCGCGTGGCGACGGCGATGACCAGCCTGGTCGATCGCCCGCGCCCACGGCTGCTGCTGGTCGAAGCGCCGCTGCGCCGCCACCTGCTCGCCTTCGTGTGGCTGCCGCGTGACTTGCTCTCCTCGCAGATGCGCGGCCGCATCCAGGCGCTGATCGAGCAGAGTGAAGGCGTCGATGTGCTCGATTGGAGCATGCAGGTCGAGGCGGGAACGCTGGCGATGCTGCGCTACGTGCTTGATATTCGCGAGGCTGCCCCCACACCCGGCAGCCTGCCGGACGAGGCCGAACTCGACCGCCAGCTGGGAGTGCTGCTGCGCGGCTGGGGCGAAGCGGTCGAGGCCGCGATTGTCGCCGAGGGCGAAGGATCGCGCGCGGCTGCGATCACTGCCCGTTATGCCGAGGCGTTTCCATTGGCCTACCGCACCGACTACGGTGCCACTGAGGCGGCGATCGACATCCGCCATTTGCGCAGGCTCGCGGGTGCGGAGGCGGAAATCACCTCGGGGCCGCACAGCCGGCGCGATGTGCGGCTCTATCGGCTCCCCGCCGACGACAGTGCCGATAGACCGGGGCGCCTGCGGCTGAAGATCTACCAGAACGAGGGCTCGCTGCCCTTGTCCGATGCGGTACCGGCGCTGGAAGCGTTCGGCTTCCGGGTGCTGGAGGAGATCCCTACTCCGCTCGATCGCGGGCGGATGGGCACGATCCACGACTTCCTGCTCGAGTTGCCGGCCGGCGAGTCGGCCGAGCCGCTGCTCGAACGGGCCGGGGCGATCGAGGGCGCGTTCGCCGCGGTGTTGAACGGCGCGGCGGAGAACGACAGCTTCAACCGCCTGGTGGTCGTCGCCGGGCTAACCGCTGGTGAGGTCGACTGGCTGCGCGCGTTCTATCGCTATCTGCGCCAGACCGGCATCAGCTACACGATCCAGACCGTGGTCGACGCGCTGGGCCGTTCGCCCGCCATCACGCGCGGATTGATCGCGCTGTTCCGCGCCCGGCACGATCCGGCGTTCGCGGGAGACCGCACCGCCGCCGAGGAGCTGGCCGCCGAGGCGATGCGCGCCGGACTTGCCGGGGTTGCCGCGATCAACGACGATCGTGTGCTGCGCCTGTTCCGCAGCCTGGTCGAGGCGATCCTGCGCACCAACGCCTTCGCTCCCGCCGCCGCTGAAGCGCTGGCGTTCAAGCTCGATTCCGCGTTGGTGCCCGGCCTGCCCAAACCGGTGCCATGGCGCGAGATCTTCGTCTATTCGCGCCGAGTCGAAGGCATCCACTTGCGTGCCGGGCCGGTTGCGCGCGGAGGGCTGCGCTGGTCCGACCGCCGGGATGACTTCCGCACCGAGATCCTGGGACTGATGAAGGCGCAACGGGTCAAGAACGCGGTCATCGTGCCGACCGGCGCGAAGGGGGGCTTCTATCCCAAGCTCCTGCCCGATCCGGCCCGCGACCGTGGCGCCTGGGCGGCCGAGGGCCAGGCCTCCTACGAAATCTTCATCCGCACGCTGCTGTCGGTGACGGACAACATCGTCGACAACGCCGTGGTCCACCCTGCCGACGTCGTGATCCGCGATGGCGAGGATCCATACTTCGTGGTCGCTGCGGACAAGGGCACCGCCAAGTTCTCCGACGTCGCGAACGGGATCGCCATCGCGCACGACTTCTGGCTGGACGATGCCTTCGCCAGCGGCGGTTCCAAGGGCTATGACCACAAGGCGATGGGCATCACGGCCAGAGGCGCGTGGCTATCTGTCCAGCGTCACTTCTTGGAGCAGGGCGTCGACGTTCAGACCGATCCCGTGCGCGTGGTCGGCTGCGGTGACATGTCGGGCGACGTGTTCGGCAACGGCATGCTGCTGAGCAAGTCGTTGAAGGTGATCGCTGCTTTCGACCACCGCCACGTATTCCTCGATCCCGATCCCGATGCCGCTAAGAGCTGGGCCGAGCGCCAGCGCCTGTTCGACTTGCCGGTGTCGAGCTGGGACGACTACGACAAGGCGCTAATCTCCAAGGGCGGCGGCGTGTTCGCGCGCTCGATGAAGCGCATTCCGCTGAGCGCCGAGGTACGCGCCGCGCTCGACATCGAAGAGGCGGAGCTGGAGCCCGAGGCGCTGATCTCGGCAATCTTGCAGGCGCCTGTCGACTTGCTGTGGTTCGGCGGCATCGGGACTTACGTGAAGTCCTCGGCCGAAAACAACGCCACCGTGGGCGACCCGGCAAACGATGCAGTGCGCGTCGATGGCGGCCAGGTGCGCGCCAAAGTGATCGGCGAAGGCGCGAACCTGGGCGCCACGCAAGCCGGCCGCATCGAGTTCGCGCAAGTCGGCGCTGGAGGGGCCGGAGGCCGGATCAACACCGACTTCATCGACAACTCGGCGGGCGTCGATTGCTCGGACAACGAGGTCAACATCAAGATCGCGCTCGCCGCCGCCAAGCGTGCCGGTAAGCTGACCGAGCCCGCCCGCGTCAAGCTGCTGCGCGAGATGACCGACGATGTCGCCGCCTTGGTGCTGGAGGACAATCGGCTGCAGGCTCTCGCGCTGTCCATTGCCGAGCGCGGCGGAGCATCGGCGATCCCCTCGTACCTTCGCTTGATCGAGACGCTGGAGGAAGGCGGCAACCTCGACCGGCGCACCGAAGGTCTAGGTGACAACGACACCCTCTCGCGTCGAGCGCTCGACGGGCGTGGGCTGACGCGGCCGGAACTGGCGGTGCTGCTCTCCAGCGCGAAGCTGGTGCTGCAGGACGCCATCGAAGGCAGCCCGCTTGCCACCGATCCGAGCATGGAAGGCGTGCTGCTGGCCGCTTTCCCCGCGGCGATGCAGAAGAAGTTCGGCAGCTTCATCCAGGAGCACCGGCTGGCGGGCGAGATCGTCGCCACCAAGCTTGCCAATCGCATGGTCAACCGGCTTGGCGTGATCCATCCCTTCGAACTTGCCGAAGAGGAGGGCGCGACCCTGGGTCAGGTCGCGGCGGCCTTCACGCTGGCCGAGCGCTTGCTGGCGCTCAATGTGCTGTGGGCGAGGATCGAGACCGAGCCGATGCCCGAGACGGCACGCCTCGCGCTGTTCGACCGGGTCGCGCATGCAATGCGCGGGCACATGGCGGACTTGCTGCGCGTCGGCGCGGGCCGGCAGACGCCGGCGGCACTGGTCGAGCGGCTGGGCACGGGCGTCGCGGCGCTAGCGACCGAAACGCGCGAACTGCTGGGCGACAGCGGCCGTGCCCACTCGGCACGGATCAGCGCTGCGCTGGTCGAGCAAGGCGCACCCGAGGCAGAGGCTGCCGCGGTCTCGCACTTGTACGACCTCGATGGCGCGGTGGGTATCGCAGCGCTGGCCGACCAGACGGGCATTGCGGCACGGCGGCTGGTGGGCGCGTTCACCCGCCTGGGCGCTGCGCTCGGGCTGGACTGGGCCCAGACCAGCGCGGCCGTGATGAGCCCGTCGGATCCTTGGGAGCGCCTGCTCGTCGCCGGTCTCGCCCGCGACTTCCAGCAAATGCGTCTGGAGTTCCTCAGCGAGCTCGCCAAGGGCAAGGGCAAAGAGAGCGACCCGGTGGCCGCGGTCGAAAGCTGGGTCGAGGCGCATCAAACGGCCATCAAGGCCTTCCGTGGCATGGTCGAGCGGGCCGAGGGCACCCCCGCAGTGGCGCCTGCCATGCTCGCGCAGATCGCCAGCCAGGCGCGCAATCTCCTCTCACGTCGGTTGGGGTGAGCTGACCCAGGATCCTCCTTCGCAGAGGAGGATAGAGAGGATCACTCCAGCGGCAGCGCCGGGCTGCGCTTGATCGTGTCCAGCACGATCACCGACTGCACATCGCGCACGCCCTTGATCCGCACGATCGACTTGAGCGTGATCTGCCCCAGATGCTCGACATCGCGGGCGATCACGTGAAGCAAATAGTCGCGCTCGCCCGTCACCGCGTGGCAGGCGATGACATAGGGGTTCTCGGCAATCGCCTGCTCGAACCCGGCGATGTTGGCGTCGCTGTGGGCGTCGAGGTTTACCAGCACGTAGGCGTCGAGGGCGAAGCCGAGCTTTCGCGCATCCAGCACCGGCGCATAGCCGCGGATCAGGCCTTCGTCCTCCAGCCGCTTGAGGCGCCGGCTCACCGGCGTGGCAGAAAGCGCAGCGCGCTCGGCGATCTGGGCAACCGGCATGCGCGCGTCTTCCTGCAGTGCGCCGATGATCCTCCGGTCGAAATCGTCCAGCTGCATGGATCCACTCCTCTCCTGTACCATCTTGGTGGAATTCACTCGTGAGGCAAGGGGGCGGCGCCAATTTCGCACGGAACTGAACCTGCGGGTGTGGCATTGTAAGTGCGTGAAGACACCGCTGTCCCCCAAGAGCACGAGCGGGCTTCGAGGAGAGTATGCCGGCGCCGGCGACGATTTCACCGTCGAGCAGGACTGGCAAAGCTACTCGCCCGAGGCGCACGATCGCTGGCGCCGGCTCTACGCCGCGCAGAGCGCGCTGGCGGCTCGCTACGCTGCGCCGCAGTTCCTGGAAGGCCTGGCCAAGCTCGACAGTGCCGGTGGCATCCCGCGGTTCGACGACGCGAACCGGGTGCTCCAGGCGGAGACCCGGTGGACGCTGGTCGCGGTGCCGGGCTTCATTCCGGACGCCGTGTTCTTCGACCACCTGGCGCATCGCCGCTTCCCCGTGACGCGCTGGCTGCGCGAGGAGCACGAGCTTGACTATCTGGTCGAGCCAGACGTGTTCCACGACTTCTTCGGCCATGTGCCCATGCTGCTCGATCCGCGCATCGCCGATTTCCTGGAGATGTATGGCCGCGCCGGCGAGAAGGCGATGGCGATGGGCGCGCTCGACATGCTGGCGCGCATCTACTGGTACACGATCGAGTTCGGGCTCGTTCGCGAAGAAGGCGGTCTCAAGGTCTTCGGCGCGGGCATCGTCTCCTCGGCGGGCGAAACCGTCTATGCGATCGAGGATGAGGCCGTGCTGCGCCTGCCGTTCGATCCGGAGCGGGTCATGCGCACGGCTTATTCGATCGACAACTTCCAACAGAACTACTTCGTGCTCGACAGCCTGGACCAGCTGATCGGAAGCCTCGTCGGTCTGGATTTCGGACCGATCTACGAGCGCTGGCGCCATGAACAGCCACTGCCCGCGGGGCAGCTGCAAGCCGGCGAAACCCCTTTCAAAGCCGTCAGGCTTGAATCCCTTGGAGAGCGGACCCCATGACCGACTTGTTCGACAATCCAATCGGCCTCGACGGCTTCGAGTTCGTCGAGTTCTCGGCGCCCGAGAAGGGCGTGCTGGAGCCGGTGTTCACTGCCATGGGCTTCACCCGCGTGGCGCGTCACCGCTCCAAGGACGTCGAGCTGTGGCGGCAGGGCGAGATCAACTTCATCACCAACTACGAGCCGCACAGCCCGGCGTGGTTCTTCAGCCGCGAGCATGGGCCGAGCGCCTGCGGCATGGGCTTTCGCGTAAGGGACGCACGGGCCGCCTATGCCGAGCTTCTGGCGCGCTCGGCCGAGCCGGTGCAGGTGGCGACAGGTCCGATGGAGCTGCACTTGCCCGGCATCCGCGGCATCGGCAACTCGATCATCTACCTGATCGACCGCTACGAGCGGAACGGTGAAGGCCTGAGCATCTACGATATCGACTTCGACTACCTGCCCGGGGTGGATCGTCATCCGGTGGGCGCCGGCCTCAAGCTCATCGATCACCTGACACACAACGTCTACGGCGGGCGGATGAAGTTCTGGGCGGATTACTACGAGAAGCTCTTCAACTTCCGCGAGATCCGCTACTTCGACATCAAGGGCGAGTACACGGGCCTGACTTCGCGAGCGCTCACTGCGCCCGACGGCAAGATCCGCATTCCGCTCAACGAAGAGGCCGATGGTGGCAAGGGCCAGATCGACGAGTTCCTGCGCGCCTTCAACGGCGAGGGCATCCAGCACATCGCGTTGATCTCCGACGATCTCGTGGGCACCTGGGACAAGCTCAAGGCGCTGGGCGTGCCGCTGATGGCCGCGCCGCCCGAGACATACTACGAGATGCTGGACGAGCGCCTGCCCGGCCACGGCGTCGATACGGGCGAGCTGCAGTCGCGCGGTATCCTGCTCGACGGTTCGGTGGAGAACGGTGAGGCGCGGCTGCTGCTGCAAATCTTCGCCGAGGCGCGGGTCGGCCCGGTGTTCTTCGAATTCATCGAACGTCGCGGCGACGAGGGCTTCGGCAACGGCAACTTCAAGGCTTTGTTCGAAAGCATGGAGCGAGACCAGGTCCGGCGTGGCGTGCTGAAGGTCTCCGAGCCGGCCGATTGAAGGAGAGCTAACATGAGCCTCGCAGACAGCCCACCCGCCCTGAACGGCATCCACCACGTCGCCTACCGTTGCAAGGACGCCAAGGAGACCGTCGAGTTCTACCGCGACGTGCTCGGCATGGCGTTCAAGCTCGCGATTGCCGAGGACAAGGTGCCCTCAACCGGCGCCAACGATCCCTACATGCACGTGTTCCTGGATGCGGGCGGCGGCAACGTGCTCGCGTTCTTCGAGCTGCCCAACCAGCCCGAGATGGGTCGCGACGAGAAGACGCCCGCCTGGGTGCAGCACATCGCCTTCAAGGTGGACGACTACGACAGCCTGCTCACTGCCAAGGCGCGCGCCGAGGCGCGTGGGCTGGAGGTGATCGGGCCGACGCACCATGGCGTGTTCAAGTCGATCTACTTCTTCGATCCGAACGGCCACCGGCTGGAGCTCGCCTGGGATTTCGGCACCGAGGACCAGATGCAGCGCCTCCAGGACGTCGCCGAGGACATGCTGGAGGAGTGGTCGCGCACCCGCAAGGCGCCACGCCATGCGGCGTGGCTGCACGAGAAGATCGCGGCGGAGAGCGGGACGTAATGGTTCTGTCCGACCCCTCACGTCGCCCCGGACTTGATCCGGGGTCCCGCTTTTATTTGCCGACCTTGCAGAAGAAAGCGGGATCCCGGGTCAAGCCCGGGATGACGGTTGAGGAGCCCGATAGGTTGGAGGTGGGGAGCTGATGCGCCTTCACGCATACCATCGCAGCTCCACCAGCTATCGGGTGCGGATCGCGCTGAACCTGAAGGCGCTCGCGTACGAGACGGCGCCGGTGAACATCCTCAGTGCCGAGCAGCGCAGCGAGCCGTTCCGCGCGCTCAATCCCTTTGCGGGCGTGCCGGCGTTGGAGGTCGACGGGCGGATCTATGCGCAATCGCTGGCAATCCTCGAATGGCTCGACGAACGCTATCCCGAGCGGCCGCTTCTGCCAGGGACAATCGAGGACCGCTTTGCCGCGCGGGAGCTGGCCTATGCGATCGCGACCGAGTTGCACGCGCCTTTGAACTCGCCGGTGCTGGCCTACCTGGAGCAGGAGCTGGAGCTCGACAAGGACGCCGTGCGCGCGTGGTATCACCGCTGGTTGGGTAAAACGCTGACCGGGGTAGAGGCGCGACTGGCGCACCGCGGCGCCGGCGATTTCCTGTTCGACGCGCCCGGCCTGTTCGAGGCGGTGCTGATTCCACAGCTCTACAATGCGCGGCGGTTCGCCTTCGATCTGTCGCCCATGCCGCACATCACGCGCATCGAGGCCGCTTGCCTGGCGCTGCCCCCCTTTGTTGCCGCACATCCCGATAACCAGCCCGACGCTCCGGAGAAATCATGAAGCTTGCCTCGCTCAAGTCCGGCCGCGATGGTCGCCTCGTCGTCGTCTCGCGCGATCTCACCCGCTGTGTCGCCGCCCACGAAGTCGCGCCGACGCTGCAGGCGGCGCTCGATGATTGGGCCGAGGCCGAGCCACGGCTGCGCGCTATCGCCGAGCAGCTGGACTCCGGCGCCTGGCCGGGCGAGCCGTTCGATCAGGTCGAGGCGCACTCGCCCTTGCCACGCGCCTACCAGTGGGCGGACGGCAGCGCCTACATCAACCACGTCGAGCTGGTGCGTCGCGCGCGCAATGCCGAGGTGCCGGGGAGCTTCTACTCCGACCCGATGATGTACCAGGGCGGCTCCGATGCGTTCCTGGCTCCTCGCGATCCGATCCCCTTGCGCGACGAGGCCTGGGGCTGCGACATGGAGGGCGAGATCGCCGTGATCACCGACGATGTGCCGATGGGCGTCTCGCCGGCCGAGGCGCTCGACCACATCAAGCTGGTCATGCTGTGCAACGACGTCTCGCTGCGCAACCTGATCCCGGGCGAGCTGGCCAAGGGCTTCGGCTTCTTCCAGTCCAAGCCGCCGAGCGCCTTCTCGCCCGTAGCGGTGACGCCCGACGAACTGGGCGAGGCCTGGCGCGAAGCGCGCGTGCACTTGCCGCTGCGGATCGACTACAACGGCCGACCGTTCGGCCGCGCCGAGGCGGGCGAGGATGCGACGTTCAGCCTCGCCGACCTGGTGGCGCACGCAGCAAGAACCCGGCCGCTGTGTGCGGGCTCGGTGATCGGTTCGGGCACGATCTCGAACAAGGATGCGGAGGGTGGGCCGGGGCGGCCGGTCGAGCAGGGTGGCCTGGGTTACTCCTGCATTGCCGAGATCCGCACAATCGAGACCATCCGCGATGGCAAACCTTCGACCGCCTTCATGCGCTGGGGCGATACGGTCGGGATCGAGATGCTGGATGCAGAGGGGAACTCGATCTTCGGCCGGATCGAGCAGGAAGTGGTGCGCGCTTAGCCGCTCCCACGCCGCCCGAACGGTAAAGCAGTTTGAGTGCCCGAACCGCGCTGATTACTTCAAATACCCTGCGTCAGGGAACCCCCACTCCGCCCGCGCAATTAGCACGCGATGTCCACCTCCAAAGCCAAGCTCATCATCCGCCCCGCCGTGCTGGCGGATGCGCCCGCGATCACGCGCCTCTCCGCCAAGGTCTATGGCCCCACGGAGGCGTTCACCCGCGCCGAGATCCGTGGGCAGATCAACAACTTCCCCGATGGCCAGTTCGTCGCCGAGTACCAGGGCAAGGTCGTCGGCCACTGCGCGACGATGATCGTCAGCTCCGAACTCGCATTCAAGCCGCATACCTGGGAGGAGATCAGCGCCGGTGGCTACGGCCGTCCGCCCGCGAAGGACGGCGACGTGCTCTATGGCTTCGAGATCTGCGTCGATCCCGAGTTCCGGCGCCTGCGCATCGGCCAGCGGCTCTACCGCAAGCGGCGCGAGCTGTGCCAGGACTTCGAGCTGAAGGGCATCGCCTTTGCCGGACGCATGCCCGGCTACCAGCGCCGCCGCCGCAAGTATCCCGATCCGGCCGATTACCTCGAGGCGGTGCAGGCTAAGAAGGTGCGCGATCAGGTCATCGAGTTTCAGATGAGCGAGGGCTACGAGCCGCGCGGCATCCTGCCCGGCTACCTGCCCAACGACCGCGAGAGCGGCGGCAACGCCGTGCTGATGTTCTGGACCAACCCGATCGCGCCACAGGAGACCGGCAAGGCCGTGCCCGGCCTGCAGGAGTGGCTGCCCTCCAACGTGCGCGTCGCCACCGTGCAGTTCCAGATGCGCAAGATTGACACCATCGACCAGTTCGAGGCACAGGTCGAATACTGGATCGATGTCGCCGCCGACTACGAGGCCGACTTCGTGGTGTTCCCCGAGCTGTTCACGCTGGAACTGCTCTCCATGGCCGAGACCAAGCTGGAGCCGGTCGAGGCGATCCGCTGGATATCCGAATACACCCCGCGCTTCACCGAATTCATGGAGCGCATGGCGGTCAGCTACAACATCAACATTATCGGCGGTTCGCACCCGACGCGGGTCGGCAAGGACGAGATCCGCAACATCAGCTATATCTTCCTGCGCGACGGCTCCACCCACACGCAGGAGAAGCTGCACCCCACGCCGTCCGAGCGACGCTGGTGGAACATCCGCGGCGGCTATGGCGCCAGCGTGATCAACACCGACTGCGGGCCGATCGGGGTAATGATCTGCTACGACAGCGAGTTCCCCGAGATGGCACGCCATTTGGTGAACCAGGGTGCGCTGCTGCTGTTCGTGCCGTTCTGCACCGACGAGCGCCGTGGCTACTTGCGCGTGCGCTATTGCTGCCAAGCGCGCGCGGTGGAGAACCAGTGCTACGTCGTGACCTCCGGCGTCGTGGGCAACCTGCCGAACGTGGAGAACATGGACATCCACTACGCTGAGAGCGCGATCCTCACGCCGTCGGACTTCCCCTTCGCGCGCGATGGCGTGGCCGCGGACACCGCGGCCAACACCGAGACGATCGCCATCGCCGACCTGAGCATCGATGCGCTGCTGACCGCGCGCCAGTCGGGCGCGGTGCAGAACCTGCGCGATCGACGTTTCGACTTGTACCGGGTGGACTGGCGGCAGATCGGAAACACGCCGTCGACCGGGGGCACGCCGCCATCGGATTCCGGCGGCGGGGCGCACGGGTAAACCGGCCAGCCAGGCTTGCGGATAGCTCCGGTCCACCTTCGGTGACAGCCCGCTTACAATCCGCTATCGCCGCTCAAGCATCTGGCGAACCTGCTGGATCAGGGAGTACCATGATCAAGGAGCAGCCCCAGTCAGCCGTCGCCAGCCAGCGGGTGGCAGACATCCTGGCCGAGCGCATTCTCTCGGGTGAACTGCCGCCGGGTTCGCGCATCAAGCAGGACGAACTTGCCGAGGAGCTGCGCACCAGCCGCATCCCGGTGCGCGATGCTCTGCGCATGCTGGAGGCGCGTGGCCTGGTCGTAATGCGCGCCAATGCTGGGGCGCGGGTGACCGAGTTGACGACACGCGACTTGGTCATTTCCTACGAGATCCGAGAGCGCATCGAGCCGCTGCTGTTGGCAGAAAGCATCCCCAACCTGACCGAGACTGACCTGGCCGATTTGCGCCGGGTCATCGCGCAGAACGAAGTCTGCACCGACATCGACGAAGCCATCGCGCTGGGGCGTGAGTTCCACTGGATCAGCTATCGCCGCAACGAGACGCCGCTGCTGGCGCAGATCGTCGAGCGGGTCTGGGATACCACCCAAAGCTATCGCCGTGCCTATCTCAAGCTGGCGATGGGGGGCGGCAATCGCACGCACAATGTCGAGCATCAACTGATGTATGATGCGATCGCCAGCGGCGATGTCGAGGTGGCGCAGGCCGTGCTGGTCATGCACATCCGCCGCACCCGCCAGGGCCTCACCCGCCACGCCCACCGCTTGGCCGGCAACGGCGAGGACGCGCATTTGGAAACGGAGCTCAGCACCGCGGCGGAGTAGCTAGAAGCTTCGCCTCCTGTGCGTCGCGATCTACCTCTCGTGCGTCAGCCCGCGAAGGCGGGGATCCATCTCCTGACCTCGTGTAAATGCGGACCAACTGGAGATCGATGCCTGCCTGCGCAGGAATTATAGAGGGAGAGTCGCCGAGACGTATACATCGGGGCTACACCGAAGCTGGATAGATCCGCCGCCCCGCCACGGGCATCGGCGCCTTGTAGACGGTGCCGGTGATCGATTCGGTGAAGAACAGTGTCTTGTTGTCCGGCCCGCCATACGCCGCATTGGTGGTATAGCGGCCCTCGGGCACGTCGATCCGCAGCATCGGCTCGCCACGGTTGCTGAACAGCCACACCGCGCCGAAGCCGACGTGGCAGACGACGAGGTTGTCGTCCTCGTCAATGGCGACGCCGTCGGGGCCGTTGCCGCCCGACATCTGGATGAAGGTGCCGACCTTGCTGACCACTGCGCCGTCCATCAGCAGCGGTACGCGCCAGATCGCGTTGGCGCGCGTCACCGCGAGCAGGACCGCGGTCTCGGCCTTGTTGAGCACCAGGCCGTTGGGGCTGGGGATGCCATCGAGCAGCAGTTCGAGCTTGCCCGTACCAGCCTTCACGCGGAACAGCCGTCCATTGGGATTGTGCCAGCCCGACTGGCCTTGGTCGGTGAAGTAGATGTCGCCATTGCTGGCGATGGTCAGGTCGTTGCAGCCCAGGAAGGGTTCGAGCAGGTAGCGCTCGAACCAGTAGTCCCACTTGCCCGTCGCCGGATCGCAGATGACCATGCCCTTGTGGTGATCGCACACCAGGATGCGGCCGTCGGAGAGGAACTTCATGCCGTTGGGTTGGCCGTCGTACTCGAAGCCGACTTCGCATTGCCCATCGGGGCTGATCTTGAACAGCCGGCTCCAGGGTATGTCGGTGACCCACAAGTTGCCCTCGCCATCGAACACGGGACCTTCCAGGAACGCTGGCGCATCGGCGCCGTAGAGCTGGACGCTGGCCCATTCGGACGTCTCGTGGCGGCGGAACTTGTCCGGGATACGGCAGAACACTTCGGCCTGGATGGCGGGCGGGGCGGCGAACATGGCTCTCTCCTGTGATCGGCTTTGCGGCATGACCTAATCGGAGTTGACGGCGTCGCAAAGTGCTTTCAGGCAACGCGTGTATACATCGGGAGAGTACCGTGAGCGCCGGCGAACTTGTCACCATCATCGATCCCATTCACCCCGCCGGCGTGGAGGCGCTGCTGGCGAGCGGTCATACGCTGATCCAGGGAGAGGGCTGGCGCAAGCATCCGCGACTGCCCGAGACGAGCGTGATCCTGATCCGCACCAGCCCGCTGGGTGAGGACATCTTCGGTTCGATGAGGAACCTCAAAGCCATCGTGAAGCATGGCGCCGGCGTGGACAACATCGCGATCCCGGCGGCCTCGGCCATGGGCGTGCAAGTCGCCAACACGCCCGGCGGCAACAACTCGACCGCGGTGGCTGAGGGCGCGGTGGCGCTGATGCTGGGGCTGCTGCGCCAAGTGAGCGAGATGGATGCCTTGGTGCGCGAGGACCGCTGGAGCGAACGCTGGGGCATCCGCCTGGCCGACCTGACCGGCGCCAAGGTCGGCCTGATCGGCTTCGGCCGGATTGCCCGCTATGTCGCAAAGATCTGCGGCGCCGGTTTCGGAGCGGAGGTCGCCGCCTACGATCCGATGGTGGCGGACGAAGAGGTGCGAGCCGCGGGAGTGGAGCCGATGCCGCTCGCCGAGATCCTTAAGCGCGACGTGATCTCGATCCACACGCCGCTGACGGAAGGCACGCGCAACCTGATCGGTGCGGCGGAACTGGCGCAGATGCATGCCAAGGCGATCATCGTGAACTGCTCACGCGGGGGGATCATCGACGAGGCGGCGCTGGTCGCCGCGCTGGAAGCGCGCAGCATCGGTGGCGCCGGGATCGATGTGTTCGATGCCGAGCCGCCGCCGGCCGACCACCCGCTGTTCCGCTTGCCAAACGTGCTGCTTTCCCCTCATGTCGCGGGCGTCACCGAAGCGGGCATGAAGGACATGGCGCTGCACTGCGCGCAGGTCATCGACATGATCCACCGCGGCGAGAGTCCGCCCACGCTGCTGAATGGCGACATGTTGCGCTGAATTCGATCCGCTCCCGATCCAAAACCGAGCCTAAATGAACCTGGCGGTTCATTTAGGCCGTGCTATCATTCTCCTGTCAAACAAGCTGCGGGCACCGCTTGGCAAAGCGGTCGCACACGCTGGCGGGCACGGGAGACAAGGGTGATGGCAAAGCCCGGATCGGATACGGCGCAGACCGAGGGCAGAGGAACGGGCGCAAAGCGAGGCGCATCCACACGTGCACGCGGGCGGCCAAGTACGGAGACAGCCGCCGCGATCGACCGCGCGATCCTGCAGACCGCGCGCGATCTGTTCTTCGAGCACGGCTACGAAAGCACCTCGATGGCGATGATCGTCAAGGCGGCCGGCGTCTCCAAGACCACGCTCTACGCACGCTACGCGGCCAAGGACGAACTGTTTCGCGCCTCGCTGAACCTCACCGTCAGCCGCATCCAGAATGGCCAGCTGAGCACCGGCAGGCGCGAGACACAGGACCTCGTCGGCGGTCTCGAGGCGTTCGGCCGGGATGCGATCATGATCAGCCGGCTGCCGCTCTGGACCAATTACGAGCGCATGATCTTTGCCGAAGGGCAGCGCTTTCCCGAACTGGCGGAAGTCGTCTCGCAACGCATCGACACGGGAATTCAGACGGTCGTCACGTTCATCACCGAGGCAGCCCCGCGCGAGGGGATCGTCTGCGACGATCCGGACGGCATGGCGACCAACTACGTCATGGCACTGCGTGGCTATTACACCGCCGCCGTCCTCCGCGGCAGAGTGCCCACGATCGAAGAGTGCGACCATTTCGTCGGCAAGCTGGTGGCCATGTTGATCGCCGGCTGCACGCACAAGACCTGAGGCATCGACGGTTCGTTAGGGATTTTTCCCGCAGGAGCGTACGAACCTGCTTGCCGCCTTCGCAACTGCGGCATAGCCAAGGTGGAGGGATCAAGGGTGAACGAAGCGGCAGCATAGCCGCCTGGCAGGTGTCGTCCGTCGCAAGGCTGGGGCCATGGCTCCGGTCCGATCCATGAAGGGAAGTTTTGCCTTGGCCACCATGAACGCTGCCACGCGGGAAACCGACGCGCTGATCGTCGACGTGCTGCGCCACCGCATCGGCAAGGACGAGCGCGCGGCCAAGCTGCACGATTGGTACAAGGCCTCGATCCTGGCGATCCGCGACGAAGTGATCGACCGCTGGATTGAGAGTACACGGCGGACTTACGAGCAGGGCGGCAAAAGGGTCTACTATCTTTCGATGGAGTTCCTGATCGGTCGTCTACTGCGCGACGCGCTGTCCAATATGGGCGTCACCGAGCAGACCGCGCAGGCGCTCGAGTCGCATGGGTTGGACCTTGCCGCGCTGGAAGAGCTGGAGCCCGATGCGGCGCTCGGCAACGGCGGCCTGGGTCGGCTCGCGGCCTGCTTCATGGAGAGCCTGGCAACGCTCGACATCCCCGCCTACGGCTACGGCATCCGCTATATGAATGGCATGTTCCGTCAGCGCATCGACGACGGCTGGCAGGTGGAGCTGCCCGAAACCTGGCTGGCGCATGGCAATCCGTGGGAGTTCGAGCGGCTGGAGAGCACCTACCGCATCGGCTTCGGCGGCGAAGTGGTGGCGGACGGCGACCACGTCGTCTGGCACCCAGCCGAGGAGGTCGAAGCGACCGCGATCGACACGCCAGTCGTCGGCTGGCGCGGCAGGCGGGTGAACACGCTGCGGTTGTGGGATGCGAACGCGCTCGATCCGCTGAAGCTCGATGCCTTCAACGCGGGCGACCATGCCGGAGCGCTGGCCGACCAGGTGCGCGCGGATTCGCTGGTGCGCGTGCTCTATCCGGCGGACTCGCACAAGGCCGGCCAGGAGCTGCGGCTGCGGCAGGAGTACTTCTTCTCCGCTGCCTCGGTGCAGGACATCGTGCGCCGCCACGTGCAGTATGAAGGCGATATCCGCACGCTCCCCGACAAGGCTGCGATCCAGCTCAACGATACGCACCCGGCGGTAGCCGTCGCCGAACTGATGCGCTTGCTGGTCGATCTGCATGGGCTGGAGTTCAACGAAGCCTGGGCAATCACTCAGAAGACAGTTTCCTACACCAACCACACTCTGCTGCCCGAGGCGCTGGAGTCCTGGCCGCTGCCGCTGTTCGAGCGGCTGCTGCCCCGCCACATGCAGATCATCTACGCCATCAACAGCCGCGTCCTGCGCGAGGCGCGCAAGGCGGGGCTGGACGACGCCGCGATCGCCAACATCTCGCTGATTGACGAGAACGGCGAGCGGCGCGTGCGCATGGCGAACCTGGCCTTCACCGGGGGGCACTCGGTCAACGGCGTGGCTGCGCTGCACACCGAGCTGATGAAGCAGACGGTGTTCTCCGACCTGCACAAGCTCTACCCGACGCGGATCAACAACAAGACCAACGGCGTCACCCCGCGCCGCTGGTTGCAGCAGTGCAATCCGGGGCTGACCGCGGTGATCCAGGAAGCGATCGGGCCGGCCTTCCTCGACGATGCGGAGAAGCTGGCCGACTTGAACCCGCTGGCGGGCGATGCCGCGCTGGGCGAGAAGATCGACGCGGTGAAGCGCGCCAACAAGATCGCGCTATCCAACCATATCCGCCAGACAATGGGCCTGCGCATCGATCCCGAGGCGCTGTTCGACGTGCAGATCAAGCGCATCCACGAGTACAAGCGCCAGCTGCTCAACCTTGTGGAAACGGTCGCGCTCTACGACCAGATCCGCAGCCATCCCGAGCGCGACTGGGTGCCGCGGGTCAAGATCTTCGGCGGCAAGGCGGCGCCCAGCTACCACAACGCCAAGCTGATCATCAAACTGTCCAACGACATCGCTAGGCGGATCAATGCCGACCCCTCGGTGGGCGGGCTGCTGAAGGTGGTGTTCGTGCCCAACTACAACGTCAGCCTGGCCGAGCGGATCATCCCCGCGGCCGACTTGTCCGAGCAGATTTCGACTGCGGGCATGGAGGCGTCGGGCACCGGCAACATGAAGTTCGCGATGAACGGCGCGCTGACCATCGGCACGCTCGACGGCGCCAACATCGAGATCAAGGACCGTGTGGGCGACGACAACATCTTCATCTTCGGGCTGACGGCGGAGGAAGTCGCCGAGAAGCGCGTTGGTGGCTACAACCCGCGCGAAGTGATCGAGAACTCGCGCGAGCTGAGCCAGGCGCTCTCGGCGATTGCCACCGGCGTGTTCTCGCACGACGATCCCAACCGCTACCGCGACCTGATCAACGGCATATACGACCACGACTGGTTCATGCTCGCCGCGGACTTCGACAGCTATGCGCAAGGACAGCGCGCCGTCGACACCTGCTGGAACGATCAGGCGCGCTGGCGCACCTCGGCGATCCGGAACATCGCCAATGTTGGTTGGTTTTCATCAGACCGCACTATTGCCGAATATGCGAAAGACATCTGGAACGTGACGTGAAGCCACCGCAGAGCGCCTTGGATGCGCTGCTCGAAGGGACGCATACCGATCCCTTCTCGCTCCTGGGCGTTCACGAGGGACCTGCCGGCACGATGCTGCGTGCGATCCTGCCCGGCGCCGAGGAGGCGGAGGCGTTCACGCTGGATGGCGCGGCGCTCGGTCCGCTCGAGCGCATCGACCCGCGTGGGCTGTTCGAAGGGCGGTACCTGGGTGAGCGGCAGCCGATCCGCTATCGCTGCAATGCCGGTGGCACCGACTGGCTGATCACCGATCCGTACAGCTTCGGGCCGGTGCTGGGCCCGCTCGACGACCTGCTGATTGCGCAGGGTACGCACTACCGCCTGTTCGACAAGCTGGGCGCACACCTGATCGAGCACGAGGGCGCTTACGGCGTCCACTTCGCGGTCTGGGCACCCAACGCCCGCCAGGTGAGCCTGGTCGGCGACTTCAACGACTGGGATCCAAAGCGCAATCCGATGCGCCGCCGCACCGACATCGGCGTGTGGGAGATCTTCATCCCCGACATCGGAGAATATCGCGCCTACAAGTTCCACGTCGTCGCCGCAGACGGCGCGGTGCAGCCGCTCAAGGCCGACCCTTTCGCTTTCGCAAGCGAACTGCGCCCCGCCACCGCCTCGATCACCGCGCAGCCGGCCAAGACCGGGCTTGACGGTCAGGAGTGGGGCGATGCGGCGCATCGCAATCACTGGGCATCGGTAGACCCCAGGCGTGTGCCGATCTCGATATACGAGGTGCATGCAGGCTCGTGGCAGCGCGATCGCTTCAACTGGTTCCTGAACTGGGACGAGATGGCCGACCGGCTGATCCCCTATGTCGTCGACATGGGCTTTACCCATATCCAGTTCTTGCCGATCTCCGAGCATCCTTACGATCCCTCTTGGGGCTATCAGACCACGGGCCTATTCGCGCCGTCCGCCCGTTTTGGCGATCCGGCCGGGTTTGCCCGCTTCGTCGACGGCGCGCATCGGGCAGGCCTGGGCGTGCTGGTGGACTGGGTGCCCGCGCACTTCCCGACCGACCAGCATGGCCTCGTCCGCTTCGACGGCACTGCTCTGTACGAGCACGAAGACCCCAAGCTCGGCTTCCATCCCGACTGGAACACGCTGATCTACAACTTCGGCCGGCGCGAGGTGCAAAGCTTCCTCGTCAACAACGCGCTGTTCTGGGCCGAGCGCTACCATGTCGATGGCCTGCGCGTGGATGCCGTCGCCTCGATGCTGTACCGCGACTACTCGCGCAAAAGCGGCGAATGGATCCCCAACAAGGAGGGCGGGCGCGAGAACTGGGAGGCAGTGGAGTTCCTGCGCGCCGTCAACCGCGCCGTCTACGGCACCCACCCCGGCTTCATCACCATCGCCGAGGAATCGACTGCCTGGCCCGGCGTCACCGCGCCCGCGCACGAGGAGGCACCGCGCACCAACCTGGGCTTCGGGTTCAAGTGGAACATGGGCTTCATGCACGACACGCTGCGCTACATGGGCCGCGACCCGGTGCACCGCCGCTACCACCATGACGACATCACCTTCGGCCTCGTCTACGCCTACAACGAGAACTTCGTCCTGCCGCTCAGCCATGACGAGGTGGTCCACGGGAAAGGCTCGCTGCTCAACAAGATGGCGGGCGACGATTGGCAGAAGTTCGCGAACCTTCGTGCTTACTACGCGTTCATGTGGGGTTATCCGGGCAAGAAGCTGCTGTTCATGGGGCAGGAGTTCGCCCAGCGCCGCGAATGGAGCGAAGACCGTGCGCTCGATTGGGAACTGCGAGACTCAGCACCGCACGAAGGCATGCGCAACCTCGTGCGTGATCTCAACCGTCTCTATCGCGAGAAGCCGGCGCTCCACGCGCGCGATTGCGAGAGCGACGGGTTCGAGTGGCTGGTGGCCGACGACAGCGAGAACTCGGTCTTTGCCTGGTTGCGCAAGGCGCCGCATGGCCCCGCGATCGCAGTGGTCAGCAACATGACGCCCGCCCTGCGTACCAAATACCGGTTGAAGCTGCCGTGGGATGGCCACTGGCGCGAGATAATGAACACCGACTCCCCCTACTATGCGGGCAGCGGCGTTGGAAACCTCGGACGGGTCGAGGCCAAGGGCGGGGTCGCCGAGATCACTCTCCCGCCGCTGGCCACGGTGATGTTCGAATACGTGGGCTGAGCAGGAGAGCCGAGGATGATTACCGGATCGGGGAACAGACCCTCAGGCCAGCCCCTTGCGCGTGACGCGATGGCCTATGTCCTTGCCGGCGGACGCGGCAGCCGTCTGCACGAGCTGACAGACACGCGCGCCAAGCCTGCGGTCTACTTCGGCGGTAAGGCGCGCATCATCGACTTCGCGCTGTCCAACGCGATCAACTCGGGCATCCGCCGCATCGGCGTCGCTACCCAGTACAAGGCGCATTCGCTGATCCGCCACATGCAGCGCGCCTGGAACTTCATGCGTCCCGAGCGCAATGAGAGCTTCGACATCCTGCCCGCCAGCCAGCGCGTGTCCGAGCATCAGTGGTATGAAGGCACTGCAGACGCCGTCTACCAGAACATCGACATCATCGAGGCGCACGCGCCCAGGTACATGGTCATCCTGGCAGGCGACCACATCTACAAGATGGACTACGAGCTGATGCTGCGCCAGCACGTGGACTCGGGCGCCGATGTGACGGTGGGTTGCCTGGTGGTCCCGCGCATGGACGCGACCGGCTTTGGCGTCATGCATGTCGACGAGGACGACCGGATCACCGCTTTCGTCGAGAAGCCGGCCGACCCTCCGGGCATCCCCGCCCAACCAGACATGGCGCTCGCCTCCATGGGCATCTATGTGTTCGACACAGGCTTCCTGTTCGACCAGCTGCGCCGTGATGCTGCCGATCCCAGTTCCAAGCGCGATTTCGGCGGCGACATCATCCCCTACCTCGTCAAGCACGGCAAGGCGCAGGCGCACCGCTTCACGGCCAGCTGCATCCGCGCCTCGGGCGAGATGGAGGAGTATTGGCGCGACGTCGGCACCGTGGATGCCTACTTCGACGCCAACCTCGACCTGACCGACACGGTCCCCAAGCTCGACCTCTACGATCGGGAGTGGCCGATCTGGTCCGACGCGGTGGTCGCCGCCCCGGCCAAGTTCGTCCACGACGAGGAAGGGCGGCGCGGCAATGCGATCTGCTCGCTGGTGTCCAACGATTGCATCGTCTCGGGCGCCACCGCGACGCGTTCGCTGCTGATGACCGGCGTCAAGATGGGCAGCTTCTCGGCCGTGAGCGAAGGGGTGATCCTGCCTTACTGCAACATCGGCCGCGGCGCCCGGCTGAAGCGCGTGATCATCGATTCGGGCGTGCGCATCCCCGAAGGCCTCGTCGTCGGCGAAGATCCCGAGTTGGATGCGCAGCGGTTTCGCCGTAGCAGCAACGGCGTATGCCTGATCACAAAGCCCATGATCGAACGCCTGATCAACTGACGATGCCGCTACGGGTTCTGTCGGTTACCTCCGAGGCGGTTCCGTTCGTCAAGACCGGCGGCCTCGCCGACGTTGCGGGCGCGCTGCCTGCGGCGGTCGCGCCGCACGGGGTAGAGGTGACGACGCTGCTGCCGGGCTATCCCACGGTTCTTGCCAGGCTCGGCCGCAAGCGCGTGGTGCATGTCTGGGAGAGCCTTCTGGGCGAGCCCGCGCGGCTGCTCGCCGGCATGTTAGGTGACGCGCCGCTGGTGGTCCTCGATGCGCCCGGACTGTTCGCGCGCGAGGGCAGCCCCTACCTCGATCCCGCCGGACGCGACTGGGCCGACAATTGGCATCGCTTCGCCGCACTCAGCCGCGCTGCCGCCGATATCGCGGGAGGCGCCATGGTCGTGCGGGGCAAGCGCCGCCACTATGACGTGCTCCACGCACATGACTGGCAGGCGGCGATGGCGCCCGCCTACCTGCACTTCGGCATGACGCCCGAGGCGCCGATCGTGCCCTCAGTGGTGACGATCCACAACATGGCGTTTCAAGGTTGGCAGGGCGCCGAGGTCTTCCCGCGCCTCGGCCTGCCGCGCGACGCCTGGTCGGTCGACGGTGTCGAGTACCACGGTGGCGTCAGCATGCTGAAGGCAGGTCTCGTCACCGCCAGCGCGATTACCACCGTCAGCCCGACCTATGCGCAGGAAATCCGCACGGGTGAGTTCGGAATGGGCCTGGAAGGCCTGGTTGTCGCGCGAGGACGCGATGTCTCTGGCATCCTCAACGGCATCGACGGCGCAGTCTGGAACCCGGAGAGTGACCCGCTGCTCGCCAAGCGCTTCACCGCGCGCGCGCTCGGCCGACGCGTCGCGAACAAGCGTGCGCTTGAAGCCGAGTTCGGGCTGGAGCCCGGCGCGGGGCCTCGTGCGGGCGGTCCGATCTTCGTCGTCATCAGCCGGCTGACCTGGCAGAAGGGCATGGACGTGCTGATCGAGGCGGTCGACCACCTCGTCGGCCTGGGCGGGCGGCTGGCGCTGCTGGGTTCCGGCGAGCCGGAGGTCGAGGCCGGCTTCCACGCCGCCGCCGCGCGACATCCGGGCCGTGTCGCCGTACGGATCGGTTATGACGAGGCGCTGTCGCACCGCATGCAGGGCGGCGGCGACGCGATCCTGATCCCCTCGCGCTTCGAACCTTGCGGGCTGACCCAGCTTTATGGCCTGGCCTATGGCTGCGTACCGGTGGTGGCGCGCACCGGCGGGCTTGCCGACACCGTGATCGACGCCAACCCTGCCGCGCTTGCTGCCGGTGTCGCGACCGGTGTGCAGCACGGCGCGGTGTCCTACGCCAGCCTCTCGGCCGCACTGACCCGCACGGTGGCACTCTACGATCGACCCGAGGAATGGCTGCGGCTGCAGCGCAACGGCATGGCCTGCGACTTCTCGTGGGGTGCGAGCGGCAAGGCCTACGCCGAGTTGTACCGCTCGTTGCTGCAGTGAAGCAGCCTGAGTCGCGGGTATTTGCCGGCAGGCCCATCTGCCAAGCTCAGGACAAGCCTCGACAAGGGTGCCGCCTCGGCGCTCGGGTTGAGCGAGGCACCACCCACTTCGCTGTCCGCGCGCCGCTTGCTCACCAGGTCTCGCTCTGCCTTTTCAAAGCGCAGCGCGAGACTCGCCATGTCATGCAGCGCGAAGGCGACGACTGGTACCTCGCCCTCGATGGCGACCTGTCCGGCACTTGCTACGGCTACCGCGCCGAGGGTGTGTGGGCACCCGAACGTGGCCACTGGTTTGATCCTGCCAAGCTGCTCGTCGATCCTTACGCGCAAGAACTCGATCGCGCCTTCGTTCAACACCCCCGATTGGCGCAGTTCGGCAGCGACACGTCCGACATCGTCCCACGAGCCGTTGTCCCGGCTTGCGCCGTCTCGGCGCCGGTGCGCTCTCCGCTGCCGGTGCGCGGTGGCCTGATTTACGAGCTCAACGTCGGCGCCTTCACCATGCTCCACCCCGACGTGCCCGAAGAGCTGCGCGGCACGGTAGCAGCACTGGCGCACCCGGCGGTGCTGGCCCACTTTCGCAAGCTGCACGTCGCGGCGGTGGAGCTGATGCCCATCGTCGCCTGGATCGACGAGCGCCACTTGCCGCCGCTGGGCTTGCGCAATGCCTGGGGTTACAATGCGGTGGCACCGATGGCGCTCGACCCGCGCCTGTGCCCGGGCGGCGTCGCCGAACTGCGCGACACGGTGGCCACGCTGCAGGCCAAGGGCGTGGCCGTCATCCTCGACCTGGTGTTCAACCACACCGGCGAGAGCGACGTGCATGGCGGCGTGCTGTCACTGCGCGGGCTGGACAATGCCGCATACGCCCGCGCGCCCGACGGCACGCTGATCAACGATACCGGCACCGGTAATACGCTCGACTTCGCGAACCCGGCGGTGCGACGCCTGACCCTCGACAGCTTGCGCCACTTCGTCTCGGCGTGCGGCGTGGATGGGTTCCGCTTCGACCTGGCGCCGGTGCTCGCGCGCGGGCCCGGGTTCTCGGCGCAAGCGCCGATCTTTGCCGAGATCGCCGCCGATCCGCTCCTGGCCGACCGGGTGATGATCGCCGAGCCATGGGACACCGGGCCCGGCGGCTATCAGCTCGGCGCGTTCCCTGCAAACTGGCTGGAGTGGAACGATCGCTTCCGCGACGATGTGCGCCGGTTCTGGCGCGGCGACGGCACGATCGGCACGCTGGCGACGCGGCTGGCGGGCTCGTCCGACCTGTTCGGCGCCGATTGCCGCTCGATCAACTTCGTCGCCGCGCACGACGGCTTCACGCTGGCCGATACGCTCGCTTATGCCCAGCGCCACAACTGGGCCAACGGCGAGGAGAACCGGGATGGTCACGGCGACAACCACTCCTGGAACAACGGCGTGGAGGGTCCGAGCGACGATCAGCAGATCATCGATGCCCGGCGCGCTTTCGCAAAGGCCATGCTGGGTACACTGTTCGCTTCTACAGGGACGATCATGCTCACTGCGGGGGATGAGTTCGGGCGCTCGCAAGGGGGCAACAACAATGCCTACGCGCAGGACAACCCGCTGACCTGGGTCGACTGGCAGGCGCGCGACCTCGATTTGGAAGACTATGTCGCTGCGCTGGCGCGCTGGCGGGCGGAGCGCAGCGGTACCTTCATGCAGTTGCCCGAGGGCGAGTGGCTCGGTCGGCATGGGCCTATGACGGTGGCCGAGTGGGACGTGCCGGGCGCAGGATACCTAGCGTTCCGGTCCGAGCCGTACGGCTTCACGATCGACCGCGATGCGCCGCGCGTAACTGTGGCGGGGTAGGGCCAACCGCACCCGCAGCTGGCATGCTTTAAAAAGCTCAGCATAGGCGGTGTTGGGGCAGGGCGCTGAGTAATGAAGAGAGATGACGCTTCGAACCCGTCGCGGTTTACTCCCACACCGCCAGCTCTGAGCTTGTCGAAGCCCGCGAGCTGCCGGTGCCTCAAACCCAAGTGACAGCCCCCCACCCGCTCGCTATGCGCATCGCATGAAGGTCCTGCGCCAGACCCTGCTCCAGCACCGCGGCCTTGCGCTGTGGCTGGTGGCGCTCGCGCTGGCGATGAAGGCGCTGGTGCCCAGCGGCTTCATGATCGAGGCACAAAGCCAGGCGATCACCATTGCGATCTGCGGCGACGCGACGGGCGCACACCTGACCCGGCAAATCGTCGTGCCTCAGCGCGAGACGCCGCAGGAGCGCGCCGCGCAGCACACGAAGAGCGCGGCCTGCCCGTTCAGCGCACTCGACATGGCCGGCACGCCGGGTGCCGATCCGGTGCTGCTCGGCCTCGCCCTCGCTTTCATCCTGGCCATCGGTCTCGCGCCGCGCGCCGCCCCCCGCCTGATCGAGCGCGCATACCTGCGCCCGCCCTTGCGCGGACCACCACTGCAAGCCTGAACCCTGCGACGCTCCCTGCCGGAGCCAATTGCTTAACCCACGTCAAGTGCCGCGCACTTTCGCGCGCGCGGACGGTTCAGGATCTTCGACCATGAAAGCTTCCCTCATCGCGCTCGCCATCGCGAGTGCGTCCGCCACCCCTGCCTTCGCCGAAGAGGCCAAGGACCCCACCATCATCGTCACCGGCCACGCCGCTGCCGACGCCGCCGAAGCGCGCGTGCGCCAGACGCCCGGCGGCGCGGATGTCGTCGGCTACCAGGACTATGCCGACAAGACCGTCGTCTCGCTGCGCGATACGCTGGCGTTCTCGCCCGGCGTCTACACGCAGCCGCGCTTCGGCCAGGAGGTGCGTATCTCCATCCGCGGCTCGGGCCTGTCGCGGGGCTTCCACATGCGCGGCCTGACGCTGTTGCAGGACGGCATCCCGATCAACCTGGCCGACGATAACGGCGACTTCCAGGAACTGGAGCCGATCTTCTTCGACCACCTCGAAGTGTTCCGCGGCGCCAATGCGCTGCGCTTCGGTTCGGGCACATTGGGCGGCGCGATCAACGGCGTCACGCCCAGCGGCGATACGGCCAAGGGCGTCTACGCCCGCCTCGACGGCGGCTCATACGACTTCCTGCGCGGGCTGGTCTCCGCCGGCTTCGGCGACGAGCGGGCGAGTGCCTGGGGCGCGCTGAGCGCCGACACCGGTGACGGCGACCGCGAGCACGCCAAACGTAACTCTCTGCGCGGGCACTTGAACGTCAAGCTCAAGCTGTCCGACACGGTGAGCACGCGCTTCTACGGCAGCGCCAACCACATCGTGCAGGAGCTGCCGGGCGCGCTGACCGAAGAGGTGGCGCTCACCCGGCCCAAGACCGGCAGCTTTGCGGGCGACCAGCACCGCAACATCGATTCGCTGCGGCTGCAGAACCGCACCCGCTTCGATTGGGGCAGCACCAGCCTGGAGGCGGGCTTGTTCCTGAACTCCAAGCAGCTGTTCCACCCGATCCTCCAGGTCATCGACCAGAAGTCCGACGATTATGGCGCCTTCGCCCGGCTGGAGCATGACGATCAGGGGCCGTTCGCCTTCACGCTGGGCGGTGAGATCCGGCGTGGCAGCACGCGCGCGCGCCAGTACGTCAACGTCAACGGCCGCCGCGGTGCGCTGACTTTCGATGCCGACCAGGACGCGCGCACCGCCAACCTCTATGGCGAACTTCGCTTCCGCCCGATCGAGCACCTGACGCTCATCGCGGGCGGCATCTACGCCGATGGCTGGCGGGCGCGGCAGGTGAACGTCTCCACGGCACCCGCGCAAGACGGCCGCGTCAGCTTCGACGAGTTCTCGCCCAAGTTCGGCGTGCTGTTCGAGCCGGTACCGGATGTGCAGCTCTATGCCAACTACAGCCGCTCGGCCGAGTTCCCGGGCTTTGGGGAGGTGTTCCAAACGGTGGGCACCACCAGCACCTTCATTGGCGCGATCCGCCCGCAGCGGGCGTGGACGGCGGAGATCGGAACCCGCGGCAAGCACGGCGCGCTCGGCTGGGACGTGTCGCTCTACCGCGCCACGATCAAGGGAGAGCTGCTCCAGTACAACGTCGACGTGAACGGGGGCATACCGGCCTCGACGTTCAACGCCGACCGCACGCTGCACCAGGGCGTCGAGGCTGGCCTGACGCTCGACGCCACCACGTGGCTGCGGCTGCGCCAGACCTGGCAGTACTCGGACTTCCGCTTCCGAGCCGACGCGGCGTTCGGGGACAACCGCTTGCCGGTGGTCCCGCACCATGTCCTGCGCACCGAGCTTCGGCTCGGCGGCGAGGCGCTGCACGTCGCGCCGAACCTGGAGTGGGTGCCGCAAGGTGCCTTCGCCGACTATGCCAACACGCACCGGACCGGCGGGTATGCTTTGCTGGGAGTCACTGCAGCGGCGCCGCTGCTGGAGGGGGTCGACGTGTTCGTCGACGCGCGCAATCTCACGGGAAAGAAGGCGGTGGGCGACATCTCCGCCACGTTGCGGGCGACCGCGGCCTCGGCGATCTACTACCCGGCGGAGCGGCGCGCAATCTACGGCGGAGTGCGCGCACGGTTCTGAGCGCGCTGATTGCCCTTCGGGGCTCGTCGAGCTTGGGAACCAGGGCTGCCGCAAGGTCGTTTGATGTGAGAACACATAGCGAACGATGGAGCGGACATGTCCGAAGAACTGCACAATCCCAAACTCGACGAGCACCCCGGTTCGAATGCCGAGAAAGATCCGGACAACTGGGTCTCCGGTCACGATCCGATGACGGGCGCCCAGGCGTCCTATCTGACCACCCTGTGTGGGGAGGCCAAGATCGACCCGCCCTCGGCGGATCTGAACAAGGCCGATGCTTCGAAGATGATCGATGAGCTGAAGCAGAAGCTGGGGCATTGAGATCGGCGCCGACGTCGTCCCGGCCTTGACCCGGGACCGGTTTCGCCAGTGACGAACCTTGCAGCGGGAAGCTGGGGAGATCGGGGGGCGGCGGACCGGATTTCGGTCAAGCCCGAGACGACGTCAGTCTGCCTATGCTCCGGCTTTCCGCTGCTGTGACTTGTCTGCCAAGGTCGAGGGCGTGAGCACTTGGGGCAGCTTCTCCGGCGCGCCTGTGCCCGCCGGATACCACACGTAGAGCGGCACGCCCGCCGCGCCTTGTGCGGTCAGGTAGCGGGTGATCGCCGGATCGCGGCGTGTCCAATCGCCACGCAGCACGACCACGCCGGCCTTTTCGAACGCGGCGCGGGTCTGCTCGCGCTCGATGGCGACTTCCTCGTTGACCTTGCAGGTGAGACACCAGTCGGCGGTGAACCATGCGAATACTGGTTTGCCGGAGGTGCGCGCCTGCGCCAGTGCGGCCTCGCTAAAGGGCTGGACTTGAAGGATGCTCTCACCCGCAGCGCCTGGCTCGCGTTCGCTAAGCGGCAAGACGATCACGGCCACCGCTGCCAGCACGGCGAGACCCGCTCCCGTAGGTCGGATCGCCGGTCGGCCCTGGCGTTGGCGGCGTCCGGCGAGGGCGAGCAGGGCCACGAGCAACCCCGCCAGCAACACAGCTGCCAACGCGAACCAAGGTCCGGCGATGCGGCTGGCGAGCCATGCGAGCGCCAGCGCGGTCGCGCCCATCGGCAGCGCCATCCAGCGGCGGAAGGTGTTCATCCACGCGCCCGGACGCGGCATACGGCGGCGCAGGGCCGGGACGAAAGCGATCGCCAGGAAGGGCAGGGCAATCCCCAAGCCCAAGGCGGCGAACAGCGTCAGGGCGGGCACCAAGGGCAGCAACAACGCGGCGCCCATTGCGGTCGCCATGAAAGGCCCGGTGCACGGCGTCGCCACGAAAGCGGCGAGAAGTCCGGTAGCGAACGCGCCCTGCGGCGACCCGCTGCTGGCAAAGCCCGGCACGACGAACTCATAGAGCCCCAGCAAGTTCGCCGTGATCGCACAAGCCAGCAGCAGCAATGCGGCGATCACCGCGGGTTCTTGCAGCTGGAAGGCCCAGCCGACTTGCTCACCCGTCGCACGCAAGGCGAGCAGGACGGCGCCCAGTCCCAGGCAGGCGAGCACGACCCCAGCTGTGTAAGCGAGGCCCTCGCCGCGTGCCTGCGCTTCGCTCTCGCCGGCGCGGGCGAGGCTGATGGCCTTGAGGCTTAGGATCGGGAAGACGCATGGCATGATGTTCAGCAGCAGCCCGCCCGCCAGTGCGCCAAGCAGCAGCCATGGCAAGGCGGGCAGATCGCTGCCGCCCGCGCTTCCCAGCGCAGTGCCGCCGTCGGGTACCGTTCCGGGCGTGGCGGTGAAGGCGATGCCGTTGCCCTCTGCGTCGAGGCGCAGGACGGCGTCGATGGTGGTTGGCGAGGCCGGTGCGAACTTCGCGCGCGGAATGCTGACGATCAGGGTGTCGCCATCGCGCGCGAACCGCTGGGGCGCGGCGTAGTCGACCAGCTTGTCCTGGACCACGAACAGGTGCGGCTCAGCCAGCGGTGCCGCAGCCGGCAGCGGGATGGCGAGACGGACGGTCGCGGCATCGAGTGCGAATTTCGCCGGCGAGCCGAGCGGCGCGGGGAGGCGGCGCGTCCATTCCTCGAACCGGCGCGCCTCGCCGCCGGCGCCGACCACGACCTGAGTAGCGAGCTCGGCCGTCTCGGGCACGCAGAGCTGCTGGGTGCAGGCCAGCCACTGTGCCTTGACCCGCACCGGCAGGCTCGCTCCAGCCTTGGCGCCAGCGGGCGCGAAGAAGGGCACCAGTACGGCGTACTCCTTCTCGTAGACGTGGTTCATCAGGCCCGAGACCAGCAAGGTCTGGGGCACCGGATATTGCGGCTCGCCCGTCTTGGCGCCGCTCGGTAGCGACCAGCCGAGTTGCATGCCCAGGCCCGCATCGCCTGGATTGCGCCAGTAACCGTGCCAGCCGCGGTCGGGCCGCATGCGGATCGCCAGCTGGATTTCGCCGTTCGGCAGAGCAGGTCCGGCGACGAGTTCGGCGGCGATGTGATTGGGCGCAGCGTGAGCCGTGCCTGGCGCCAGCAGGATCGCCAGCGCCTGCCATAGAACCGCAACAAGCAGCGCATAGCGCCGCGCCATCGCCGACCGGTTGATCGGCCTCAGGCAGGTCCATCGCGGACGGAGTGGCTTGCGCGTCGGCGGCATTGCGGTCATCGACGCCTCTGCTCCTTTCGCCAGGACAATTCAAGGAATCCTACCCATGCGTGCTGCGCGTACTGCCTTTGCTTCGCTCGCTTCCGCTCTGGCGCTGACGGTTGCGCTGCCCTCGGTGGCGCAGGACGCGCCGCCACCTCCGGCCGCGACGCCCGCTCCCGCGCCCAAGCCGCGGCTGATCCTGGCGATCTCGATCGACCAGTTCTCCGCCGATCTGTTCGCCCAGTATCGCGAGCACTTCACCGGAGGCTTCGCGCGGCTGCTGACGGGCGCGGTGTTCCCGCAAGGCTTCCAGTCGCACGCCGCGACGGAGACCTGCCCGGGTCACTCGACGCTGCTGACCGGCGTGCACCCGTCGCGCACCGGGATCATCGCCAACAACTGGTACGACGCGAAGCTGGGCCGTGAGGTCTATTGCGCCGAGAACGAGCGCGATCCCAAGAGCACGGCGAAGGAGCCGGTCGTCTCCGACTGGCACTTGAAGGCGCCCACGCTAGGCGACCTGATGAAACGCGCGAACCCGGCGGCGCTGAACGTCGCGGTTTCCGCCAAGGACCGCGCTGCGGTGATGATGAGCGGGCACGATGCCGATGCTGCCTACTGGTGGCTGGGCAAGGGCTTCACCACCTACCAGGGCCGCCAGGTCTCGGCCGCCGCCCAGGCGCAGAATGTGGTCACCGACAAGCTGATCGATGCCGGCGCGCCTGCATTCGCGCTGCCGCAATGGTGCGAGAAGTTGGACCGCGCTGTGCCGATCAAGGACTTCACCATCGGCACCTACCGCTTCCCGCAAAAGGCCGGCGACTACAAGAGCTTCGGCCGCACCCCGCGGATCGATGCCGCCACCGGCGAGCTGGCGGTGCGCCTGGTCGACGAGATGGCCCTCGGCAAGGATGATGTCACCGACGTGCTCTCCGTCAGCTTCTCGGCGACCGATTACGTTGGGCACGCTTATGGCACAGAAGGCGCCGAGATGTGCATCCAGCTGGCGCAGCTCGACCAGACGCTGGGCCGCCTGTTCGCCGAGCTCGACAAGCGGGGGATCGACTACCTGGCCGTGCTCAGCGCCGATCACGGCGGCGTCGATGCGCCCGAGCGGTTGAAGCTGCAGGGCTTCGCGGACGCGCAGCGGATCGACCCGGCGCTCACCGCCGAGCAGCTCTCCGCCGCCGTTTCGAAGGACACGCGCGTCACCGCCGAGTCGGGCCAACTGCTTAATGGTGCGGGTGCCTCGGGCGACATCTGGTTCGCTCCCGGTCTGACATCGGCGCAGCGCAAGAAGGTCACCGCTGCGTTGCTTAAGCGGCTGTCGGCGCATCCGCAGATCGCTGCGGCTTACGATGCCAAGACGATTGCCCAAGTGCCGGTGCCCCAGGGCAATCCGCAGGACTGGACGATGGAGCAGCGCGTGCGCGCCTCCTTCGATCCGGAGCGTTCGGGCCAGGTGCTGATGATGACCAAGCGCGGCGTAGTGCCGGGCGATCCGACGCCAAGCTACACCGCCACGCACGGCAGCCCGTGGGACTACGATCGGCGCGTGCCGATGCTCTTCTGGCGCAGAGGCATGGTGGGATTCGAGCAGCCCATTCCGGTCGAGACCATCGACATTGCGCCGACGCTGGCAGGTGTGATCGGCCTGACCGAGCCGGCGGGCACCTGGGACGGGCGGTGTCTCGACATCGACGGCTCTGGGGCCGATACGTGCGGGCGATGAACGCAGAGTCGAATAGCAACACACCTGCGGCGAACTTTGAGCGCCGCGACCTCGTGATCCTGGGCGGCGGGCTCGTCGGCATGACCCTGGCGCTCGCCGCGGCACGCCAGGGTCTGACCAGCCACGTCGTCGACCGCGCCACCCCCGCCGAACTGACGGCGGAAGGCGCAGATGGGCGCGCCTCGGCGATCTCGACTGCCAGCTGGAACCTGTTCACCAACATCGGCGTCGCCCCGCGCCTCGATGCCCTGGGTTGCCCGATCGAAGCAATTGCGGTGACCGATGGCATGAAGCCCGGCCGCATCGACTTTCGCCCGACGCCGGACGAGGGCACGCTCGGCCGCATGTTCGCCAACCGCGACTTGCGGCTCGCGCTGTTCGAAGCGGGCGCGGCGGAGCCGGCCATCGCTTGGCACACCGGCGCCACCGTCGTGCGGCGAGAGCGTGGGCCGTACGGCGTCGAAGTCGAACTGGCGGATGGCACGCTGCTCGCCGGCAGTCTCCTGGTCGCTGCCGAAGGCCGCCAGTCGCCCACCCGCGACGAGGCCGGGTTCGCCTATGCCAAATGGGACTACCAGCACCGCGCCATCGTCACCGGGCTGACGCATGAGAAGCCACACGAGGGTGTCGCCTGGGAAATCTTCTACCCCGATGGCCCGTTCGCGCTGCTGCCGCTGCTCGACTTGCCCGATGGTCGCCATCGCTCGGCGCTGGTCTGGACTGTCGCCGAAAAGGACGCCGCGGCCATTACCAAGCTGCCCGACGCGGTGTTCCGCAGCGAGGTCGCGGCCAAGATGCACCATGTGTTCGGCCGCATCGAGCTGGCCGCCCCGCGCATGTCCTACCCCTTGCGCTTCCACCACGCGGCGCGCGTGACCGAAGAGCGGCTGGTGGTGATCGGCGATGCCGCCCACGGCATGCACCCGATTGCCGGACAGGGCCTCAACCTGGGCCTGCGCGATGTCGGCGCGCTGGTGGAGGTGCTGGGCGAGGGCGCGCGGCTCGGCCTCGATCCGGGCGATGCGCAAGTGCTCGCGCGGTACGAGAAGTGGCGCAGTCTCGATGCGTTCATGGTGATGTCGGTGACGGACGGGTTGAACCGGCTGTTCGGTATTCCCGGGCGTCTGCCTTCGGCGGCGCGCCGGCTCGGTATGGGCGCGGTGCAGCGTCTGCCGGTGCTGAAGCGCTTCTTCATGGACGAGGCGCGGGGCGTCTCGGGCAAGCTGCCGGAGTTGTTACAGGGTTAGCCGTCCTTCCCGTCGCGGGGAGGACAAGCGAGGCCATCACGCGCACGATCCGATCCTCCCCTGAGGCGGAGGCGGCAGCCGCGCCAGCGGCTGACGGAGGGGTGTCCACGCTGGCGGAGTCAGCGAGCGAGAGGGTTACACCCCTCCGTCACGCACTACGTGCGCGCCACCTCCCCTTACAGGGGAGGATCTTGCAGCCTTAGGCTTTAACCTTCGCCTGAAAACTCTTGCGCAACTTCATCAGCTTCGGCGGGATCACTGCCAGGCAGTACGGATTGCGCTGGCCTTCGCCATCCCAATACTCCTGGTGGTAGTCCTCTGCCGGGTACCACTTCGAGGCTTCCTCTATCGTCGTCACCACGCGCCCGCCATTGTCCTCGTTGGAGCGTGCGATCGCCGCCTCGGCCTCGGCGCGCTGGGCATCATCCAAGGGGAAGATCGCCGAGCGGTACTGCGTCCCCACGTCGTTGCCCTGTCGGTTCAGCTGCGTCGGATCGTGCGTGCCCATGAACACGTCGAGCAGATCGCCGTACGATAGCACTTCGGGGTCGAAGTTCACCTTGATCGCCTCGGCATGCCCGGTCGTCCCGGCGCAGACCTGCTTGTAGCTCGGGTTGTCGACCGCGCCGCCGATGTAGCCGCTCTCGACCGACTGCACGCCGATCACGTCGCGAAATACCGCCTCGGTGCACCAGAAGCACCCGCCTGCCACGATTGCCGTTTCCATGTGGTTCGTCGTCCTGTTGATGTCCTTGATCGAGGTCTAGATAGGAAGTCGCGCGCGCGCTTGCCATGGCGGCTTATGCCACTAGCTTCGCTCCCGCCCTTCCCCCCTCTGGAGATTCGACCATGCGCCGTGTCCTGCTCTCGCTCGCCACCGGCTTCGGCCTGTTGGCCGCACCCGTAGCTGTGGAGGCCGCTTCCGACACGCGCGACACCGAGGCTTGCGAGGGCTGCAAGGCATTGCTCGAGCTCGCCGCCGCCAATCCCAAGCGGACCGCCGATCGCGCGCGAGACGCCGCGCGCCATCCTGTCGAGAGCATGGCCTTCTTCGGCGTGCGCCCGGACATGAAGGTCGGCGAATATGCGCCGGGCGGCGAATGGTACTCGCGCTTTCTGGGGCTGTACCTGGGCAAGCAGGGCAAGCTGGTCGGCCTGTTCTTCAACCCCGATACGCCCGCCTTCAGCGACAAAATGCGCACCGGCATCGCCGCGAGTGCTGCCAAGTACCCGCAGGACGTGGCAAGCTTCACCGGCCTACCCGCCACCAGGTTCTCGGCCATGACGCTCAAGGACGTGCCCGCCGACCAGAAGGGTACCTTCGACCGCATCCTGATCCCACGCATGCTGCACAACATGCTGCAGTGGAACAACGCCGACAGCGAGCTGAAGGCGATGCGCGCGCTGCTGAAGCCCGACGGCATGATCGGCGTGGAGCAGCACCGCGCCAAGGCCGATGCACCGTTCGCCTATGCCGATGGCTCGAAGGGGTACCTGCGCCAGGCAGACGTGATCCGGCTCATGGAACTGAACGGCTTCGAACTGGTCCGCAAGTCCGAGATCAACGCCAACCCGAAGGACAGCGCCAGCTGGCCTGACGGCGTGTGGACGCTGCCTCCCACCTTCGCGCTCAAGGATCAGGACAAGGCGAAGTACCAGGCCATCGGCGAAAGCGACCGGATGACCTTGCTGTTTCGCAAACGCCCATAATATGGGCGGGCTATGACCCGCACCCTCTCCGTCGCCGCCCTGCAGCTGCCCCTCGGTTCCGCTGACGAGAGCGAGAACATCGCGGCCGTCTCCGCGCTGGTCGAGGAGGCGGCGGGCAGGGGCGCGCAGATCGTGCTGCCGCCCGAGCTGTTCTCCGGCCCCTACTTCTGCAAGGTCGAGGAGGAGGCGCTGTTCGCGCTTGCGCGGCCAACGGCCGAGCACCCCTCCGTGCTCGCGATGCAGAAGCTCGCGGCCGGGCTGAAGATCGCGATCCCCACCAGCTTCTTCGAGCGGGACGGGCACCATTATTACAACACCTTGGCGATGATCGGGCTAGATGGCGCGATCATGGGTACGTATCGCAAGAGCCACATTCCCGACGGCCCCGGCTACGAGGAGAAGTACTACTTCCGCCCCGGCAACGACGGCTTCAAGGTGTGGGACCTGTTCGGCACCCGCATCGGTGTCGGCGTCTGCTGGGACCAGTGGTATCCGGAAAGCGCGCGCGTCATGGCGCTGATGGGTGCGGAGCTGCTGTTCTACCCCACCGCGATCGGCTCCGAACCCTACGACGTCAGCCTTGACACCAGCCGAATGTGGCGCCGCGCGATGCTCGGCCACGCGGTGTCGAACTGCATGCCGGTGATCGCCGCTAATCGCATCGGCACCGAAGCCGAGTGTGGCGGGGAGGGCCAGGCTTTTTACGGTCACTCCTTCATCACCGACGAATGGGGCGACTACCTCGCCGAGTTCGGGCGTGAGGAGACCGGCGTGCTGGTCGCCGAGATCGACCTCGACCGCGCCGCCAAGCACCGGGCCGGCATGGGCTTCTTCCGCGACCGTCGCCCGCAGCTCTATGGTCGGATCGCGCAGGACGTTTGACCGGTCGGTGGCCGATCACCGCTACCTGATCGCACTCGGCTCCAACATGCGCCACCCGCGTCATGGCGCACCACCGCATGTCCTGCGCGCGGCGCTGGCGCACCTAGCGGACGACGGCCTGGTTGTGGAAGCGAGTTCGCCGATCGTCAGCTCGGCCCCGCTCGGCCCCTCGCACCGCCGCTATTCAAACGCCGCGGCGATCGTGCGGACTCCGCTGAACCCGCCAGCGCTGCTCGCGCACCTCAAGCGCATCGAGGCGGGATTCGGCAGGCGACCGGGCGGCATCCGCTGGCGCGCTCGCGTGCTAGACCTCGACCTGATCCTGTGGAGCGGAGGCGCCTATGCCTCGCCCAACCTGATCATCCCACACCGTGAGTTCCGCCACCGAAGCTTCGTCCTCCAGCCCGCGAGCCGCATCGCCCGCGATTGGCGCGATCCCCAAACCGGCCTGACGCTGGCTCACTTGCATTCCCGCCTGACGCGGCCGCGTGCCCCCACCGCTTGACCCAGCCGCAACCCGCCCTTAGGGCACAAACCTCCCGCACCGGTTCACGACCGCGCAGTGGTAAGGGCCCTTAGCTCAGTCGGTAGAGCAACTGACTTTTAATCAGTAGGTCGCTGGTTCGAACCCAGCAGGGCTCACCATATTGAAATTGCAGCAAAAAGTCTGTTGCATGGGATGGTAACTTCCGGCCTGCTTTTCGATGCCAGTAAGCACCAGGTAACAACATGGTCTGCGCGGCGCACGGGTCAGGTCCCGTTTAGGACCTGACAAAATAGCAGAAACCCGGCACCCCGCGCCTACGCGTGCAGCTTCGGGTAACCACGGGTCATCTTTACAGCGACCGCTATCAACAGGGCGACGGTATGCCTCGTCAAAGCGCTTCGCCAATGATCGCCATAGCTCGATGCCGCTAGGCTCATCCTCTATCGCGCATCGCCCGATCTGCTCGGCAAGAAGCGCGGGCCAACGTCGCCGTGTCAAAGTTGTCTAGTCTCGATGGATCGCAGACTACACACGGAAAACCGCACGCGCGCTCCGAATAAACCATAAGTAACCTGACCAACCTCTCGGCATGGTCGCAGAATCATGCAGGTCCGCTGTCTCTGCCTCGCGCCGAGGCTTCCAGATAATTCCAGTGCGATGCGATCAGCCAAAGTTCTATTGTGGTATACTGCCTTGGGCCACAAACTGCAGTTCCATCAATCGTATGCCTAGCTCTCGTTTGTCTTGATCGATGCCCAAATCCTGCGGTGACCTGACACCCTTCATTTTTATCTCGATTGTATTGTGCGTGTCTGTTCGAAGCGTGATTGGGCCGAACCACATCGTCATCGGCTTCGTCCGATCGCCTACGGCTACACTCGACGAATCTAGAGCGCCCACCACAACATCACCTGGCCAAAGCAGCCTTCTTCCAACCGATTGCCCATTTACCATCAGTTCTAAGCTTAATGGCAGACCTGCCTCTAAGTAAGGTACGAACACCATCTTTGCGAAACAGAAAGGCTCCTCAGCCCGTCCGAACACTAACATAGCCGAATTTCCATCGGTCCAAATGCCACTAGGCTCTGGCTCTGACCATCCATCCGCCAAACACATAACGGGCTCACCGTTTGTTAAGTTGATGGGTTCCAATGGTATCGACGGCAAGAAACAATCAAAGATGCTCAGGTCCACATTCGTGCCAGTCAGCCTAGTCTCAGGCCAGGCCTTGATTATCGTTCCAAGATGAAGCTCAATCTCTCCGATTTCGGAGGGAGAGAGCACATTCATTGTGCCGCGTTCAGCCGCTACCGAGTGCGCTCCGTTCCATGCTAAACCAGCATGAGCGATTACACGATCGATGGTTCGCTCCGGATCGCTCGTAAGGTCTTCGTACTTGACGAAGAGGAGCGCGTCTCCGACTTTCTCGCGCAAGATCATTAGGCCGCGCACGACGTCTATATACTCGTCGATGGCTTCCTGAACTGTCATCACGTGCCACATATCTCGGCCCTGCTCGGCAAGGTTTCGACGGTTCATGGAACTGTTGATCTGAGCCATTGGCGACCTCAGCAGCGCAACGTATCGGACGCTAGGGTACATGACACTGAAGCTGTCCCCACCATCTTTCAGCATTGATCCGGGGCGTTTGGACCCGATGATCTGCGCGTTCGGCTTATTCAAAGATGTGCGCACAACATTGGCGACAATAGACGGAAATCGTTCTTCGGTTGGATACCGCAGTTTGTGGTTCAATCCTTCCGACTCATATAGATTATATGCATAGCGGCTGTCGCTCGAACCAAAGGTATGTGATGAAAGCCTAGCTTCGAGGTTTGAGACTTTACTGTTCTTAGTCTCGCTCGCCGAGCGCTCCACATCCGCTTGGTACTGCAGGATTGGCGCGAGCTGATTAGCAAGATCGCAAAGCCGATATTCCGACATGATCGCTGCTTCCGGGTGCTCGTTGATGATGTCCATCAAAGCTGTGGTGCCCGCACGCGGCAAACCGCCGATCAGTAGTACATTTGGTAGAATCGTCGGGTCGGAGTCCATAAATCCTCTCATTGTCAGCCGCTTGCGTTACAGCATGAAGGGAGCTTGGCAACGCGCCAACGGCATGCCGAGCGCGTCCTGCGCTCGGTTCATCACCAGCTAAGCGCTCTGCCGTCACCAACTGCCACCACTCTAGTGGCCGTGTCCCTATCCGCCCCCCTTCTTTACGGGGTCCGAAAATTACCGCCCGACTGTACCCCGCCGTGCTGCAAGGCGATGATGCCGAACGCCTCGGAACACCTCGCACCACACAGCCAATCCGTCCCGGAACACCTTACCCCTATCGCATTTTCGGTGTTCCAGGTGTTCCAGGTGTGCAACGGCAGTTTCTTGCGGGTTTGCCGGGAACACCTCGCATGTGTTCCGGTGTTCCGAGGTGTTCCTGGTGCTACCAGACGAGCAGCTCGGTGCTCACAAATGCATCTGGCATCGGCACGGCGCGCAGTGGTCAGTGGCATGTGTCCAGCGTGCGGAACCTGCTGGCGAGATTAGACCCGCCAGCAGCGTAATCGATTAGATGATGTACTCGACACCCGCAAACAGCTGCTCCTGCATCTGCGTATAGTGCTCTGCGCTCTCCGAGAAACTCAGCAGAAGGTCGCCCTTGCTAAAATCGGAGTCGAGTTGAGCAAGCCAGTAGTTCTGCCCATTTGGATCCGAAGCGCGGCCAAGTGCATTCTCATACATAAACTCTACGAGTTGTCCCTTACTCAAATCTGCCGTGGCTTGAGCAAACTCGGGGGAGCTAGCAAACCCTTCAGCGACCTGATTGAGGCTCATGCCACCTTTAAGTTTATCAACCCAGTCTTGTAGTCCGGCTGCGTCAGGAAGGCGATTGTTGAAGGCATCGTAGAGGGCCGCGACAGCCTGATAGTCGTTGTCGGTGTCCCATAATCCCTTCGCAAGGGTTCCAGCGGTTTGCGCACGATGCTCTTCGCTTTCTGAGAATCCGATCAGCACGTCCGTTCTGCTCAGGCCCTCTTCTAGGCCCCGTACCCAATCCGCCTTGCCACCAACGTCAGAGGGACGACCCAGCGCCGAGTTGTAGAGAAATTCGACAAAGTCGCTGTTCGATAGGCGGCCTGTGGCTGCTTCATATTCAGGGGAGTTGAGGAATCCGTGAGCGACGTCTCCGCGAGTCTGTCCGACGGCCAGAGCGTCCAGCCAATCATCCAGCCCGACAGCATCAGGCTCACGATGAAGCGTTGTATCGTAGAGACGCATGACAAACGCGGCGTTGCTGTTGGCGTCGAAGGTTAGAGTTGCATCCCTAAAGTGAACATCTTCCACACTCGACATGATGTCGGAACTTACCGCCGTAGAGTCACTATAGGGCATTACACCATATGATCTCGCTAGCCCGACGTAGACGACATTATCCAGCCCCTCTCCGCCGTAGATGAATGACCCATTTCCAACGGAGTAGATGGTGTCATTACCTTCGCCACCATCTACCTCATCAGCACCGCCGAGGCCGTAGATTGTGTCGTCTCCGTCACCGCCAAACAAATGATCGTCACCGTTAGATCCGGTGATATGATCATTACCTGCTAGTGCCTTATCAAAATAGAGTCCTCTATCTGCACTGAACAGGTAGTCGTTTCCGGCCAAATCAATTTTAAAATCAGAGATAGTGAATCGACGGACGGATCCATCAAATTCTTCCAACGACGTTACAATTCCCGATGCCGTATCTACATCATTTGAAACATTAAGCGTGTCGCCGTGAAGTACGTCGATATAAGAAGAATCCGTGCCATCTAGCTCTTGATAGTTGATCGTGATGGATCCGTTAGTCATCGTGTATGATGAAGGGAGCAAACCACTCGCGATCGCCGTATCATACATGTCTAAAGGAGCATCAGGATTGGCAACGATTTTCATGGCTTTCCAATTCACTAGTCGCCAGGTTACAGTAGTTCACTGTGGTTAAGGCAGGATCCACAACTTAAGTTAACGCGCTGTCGTGACTCACTCGTTGAAGCGTTAACCAGGGCAATTTAACCCAGCGTTCAACCACTTACCGTGGCTGCATGACCCCCGCAGAGATCCGCAGCGAAGTCATCGCTGACTTTCGCCACTCACCGATGATCCGCTCGGCCCGGTCATGCTGGTCTTCCCACGGTGTGGAGAGCACCTTAACTGGCATAGAGGCCATGCCTGGCGAGTGGCGCGAGCCGCTGTGACGGGATCGGTCCAAAGAAGAACTGTGGACGATGCTCGCCCGAATGCGGCAAGGTATTCCACGGTGTTCCTGTGTAAGTGGGTTTAGCGCCCGTCGCCCGCGCCTCGTAGCTCCATGACATGAGTTGCCTGTCGCCGCTTACAATATCCTCTGTCCGACCCCATTTGGTGCCCATGCCAGATGGAACCGTAGAGCGCGCATTTCAGCTTGCCAGTGACGGCAGCAGTAAGAGCGTCAATGACGTTCGTCGGCAACTGAAGCAGGAAGGCTACACGGCGATTGATGAGCATCTTAGCGGCCCTACGATAAAGAAGCAGCTCGCCGAATTGATGAAGGGCCGCTGAGCGCTTCTCCTACAACTTCCCAGCGCGTATCAACTCAATCCTGTTCAGCGCAGCGTTCATGCTCTGCGACCGTCCAATGTCGTTGTCCGCCTGGCAGGCCTGCCAGAAGTACCGGATGGCATCTGATGGGACCCCCACGAAGCGTAAGGCTTTCAGCGCCAGGCGAACTTCAGCGCCGGTCTGCGGTCCCTCATCGCTTCGCCTTACCGCCTCGCGCAGCACCGCCACCGCATCATCCATGGTCAAGCATCATCAAGGTTGCGCGGGCGAAGTCGCGCATGATGCGCTGCCAGTAAGGCCCGGCGTCTTCCCACCTGTCTGGATCAATCTCACGATCCCGCGTGGTCTCCCACATGCGCGCGGCTAGCTCCTCCGCCAAGGCTTCGCGGTCATTGGTCGTGCAAAGGCGACAGGGGGCCATATGATCACCAGCGCAGCGCGAGTTGGCGGGGATCTGGCCGTGGCTGTGGATTGATCTGCTCAACGATTGCCTGCGCCAGTTCAGCAGCAGCTCGCTCTCGCATCATTTCGTCAGGCATGGTGATACCTACTCGCGCCCAACCGGCGGCCTGCAATATGGCCGCCGCCACAGCGCCTGTGTCGATCGAGGCGACGCCTCGTTGCGAATCGTGTTCCATGCTCCTAGTAGAACGAACGCAGAACATCGGTGCAAGTGGGCGTTTGATGAGGCAGGAGAACTAACCATGCTGGTGCTACTTGCCGCCGCCGTTGCCACGGTCGTTCCAGCTGGCCAGACCTTCGCCTGCACACCAACGGCGGTCTACGATGGCGATGGGCCGGTATGGTGCGCCGAAGGGCCGCGCATCCGTGAGGCTGGCATTGCCGCGCGCGAGATGGACGGCAGCTGCCGCGTGAACCAGCCTTGTCCCAGCGCCAGCGCGGAGCAGTCCCGTGACGCCCTTGTCAGGCTCGTCGGCAAGCCCGTGGGTCGCAGGCCTGAGGGGCATGTGCTCGTAAAGGGTCCGACTATGCAGTGTCGATCGGAGGGTAACGGTAAGGGCAAGCGGACTGCCGCCTGGTGTGTGTCTCCGATTGGCGGCGACTTGTCCTGTGCCATGGTGCGCGGTGGCTGGGCGCTGCGATGGGAGCGGTACTGGCGTAGGCATCGGTGCTGAACATATCGCCTGCCTACGCTGAGACGCAGCCAATTGCTCCGATTGTGCCGCTATGGAAGATTTGCAGATCAGCCTTCATCCGATCGGAAGAAGTTATCCGTACATCGAGCGATCCTCACTTTCTGCTCATTCATCTGCTTGGTGCAGCGAATGCTGGCGGGTATGCGCCCAGCCAGCAGTGCTTCCGATCACATCACGAAGTCGACACCAGCGAACAGTTGTTGCTGCATGAGGCCGTAGTGCTCTGTGCTTTCAGAGAAGCCAAGCAGAAGGTCGCCCTTGCTAAGACCGCTATCTAGGGCGCTCACCCAGGCCTGCTTGCCCGCTGCATCTGCTTCACGATCGAGCGTGTTGTGGTACATGTAATCCACCAGCTGTTCGTTGGAGAACCCTGACGTTTTCTGCGCAAACTCATCTGAAGCTGCGAAGCCGCTCGCGACTGAGCTCAGCGAGGTTCCACCCTCCAGTTGCTCAACCCAATTTAACAGGCCTCCTTGATCGGGAAGCCGATTGCCGGTTAGCGAAGCTTGGTTTACCGTCGCGAGTTGCGCGGAAATGCGTGCCTGCACCCGCTAACTTTTAATCAGTAGGTCGCTGGTTCGAACCCAGCAGGGCTCACCACACTTTCGATAATTTAGCTGGTCGTGTCTAAATGATCTGGGCCTTGTTAGTGCCTGATTGCAAACTCTTTCTGACGAGCGACATCGGCTCGAGAGGTAGAGAGCCCAAGCATGTTGGCATGGAGCCGCAAGCCTGCAGTGCAGATGTCGTGCAAAAAATTGCCGGCGACTGCACAGCTACTCGTCGAGACGGGCTCACGCTTTGGAACTGACAATCAAGCAAGACGCGTCTTGAGCCACTTATCTGCCGTACTTGGGCCATGCTCAACGTTAATTGATGAAAGTGCAAACACGCGCGCGCTTCTTCCGTGATAACCACGATGTCGAGCTTGGCCGATGCGGCTAGCGACTGCTCGTAAACCTATTGGAGGAGTATTTGGTGCGCCCGGAACGATTCGAACGTCCGACCCTCAGATTCGTAGTCTGATGCTCTATCCAGCTGAGCTACGGGCGCGTTAGGTCCGGGCAGGTAGTTGGCCCCCATGAACTTGGCAAGGGTAAACCGCATTGGCCAGCGCCGATGCAGATCTGGGTGGTGCATCGCTTTCGTTCGCAAAGCGCTGCGCCCTGTAGGTATAATCGAAGGGCTTCGGGGGAGTGGCAGGCGTTTTTGCTGTGCCAGGATGTCGAAGGTACCTTGGCTCGATAAGTGTATGGGAAGCGGCTAACCTTCAGATCGCCAACCAGCAAGCCGGGCGTCCTGCTCTCCGCGCGCATCCAATGCTGGTCCTTGCGCGAGGTCTTGGATTGCGGTCATGATCTCCGCGTCCGCGCTTCCCGCTTGGCGGAAATCGCCACGTTCCTGCGCTGCACCGCCGACGACCTTTCTGAGGCGCCAGCCTTGCTCGTCACGGCATGCAATTCCGGATTGTGCCGCATTCGAGAAGCCTCGGCAGAACTGCCCTTTGGCATCGCGGAAGCTCAGCAGGATGCGAACCGGAGCATCCGCCGGTTGCGTGGCGACGAGCTGCCGGTCGAGGGCGGTCGCCACGTCGCCGGCGGCATAATCCGGTTCCACCTTTTGGGAAGTGCCGAAGCCCACCAAGCCAAGGACCAGCGAGGCGGCCAGGGCCGGGCCCCACCACGTCGCCGGAGGTCGCGCCCGGCGTTGACGCTGCCGGGACGCTGCTGCGAATTCGACGATTGACGGCCCGCGTTTCACAGCGCTGATCAGCTGATCCGGCACGGGAGCGTCGGCAATGGGCCCGAACTGGGCGCTAAGCTTGGCCTTCAGCGCGCGGTGTGCGTCGACTTCGGCTTTCAGCGCGGGGTCGGCCGCCAACGCGGCTTCGACGTCGCGGCGCGCTTCGCCGGCAAGCTCACCATCGGCATAGGCGGCGATCTGTTCCTTCGACGGTCTCATGCCGCTTCTCCCAGCAGGCCCAGCAGGGCGTCGCGTCCGCGCACCAGGCGCGAATTGAGGGTGCCGACCGGGCAACCGACGATCTCGGCAGCCTCCTTGTAGGAATAGCCCTCGACCATCACGAGAAGCACGGCTTCCCGCTGCTCTTCGGGCAGCTTCGCCAGCGCCCGGTCGACATCCGTCAGCTGCATGCGCTCGTCCTGGCCGCCGCTGGCGCCGATGTGCAGACCTTCGTCGGCGTCGACAAAGGTCTGCATCCTTCGCGTGCTTGCGCGGCCTTCGTCGATCCAGAGATTGCGCATGATCCGATACGTCCAGCTGTCGAGGCGGGTGCCGTCGTGCCACTGCTCGCGGCTGCGAAGCGCCCGTTCGATCGTCATCTGGCAAAGGTCGTCGGCTTCCGGCACGTTGCGCACCAGGCCCACGGCAAAGCGCCGCAGCCGCGGCAGCAGTGCCAGAAGTCCGTCCTCGAACGTGTCAGGTTGCCTTGCCGACAGTTTCTTTGCCCTCTCCCGGATGAAACGAGCGTCCTTACCCGTTTAATCCAAGCTTCAGGATTTTTCTGTCTCAAAGGACGTCATGAGAGCTCTAGTCTCCCCATTTCTGTTGCTCCTTGTGCTTGGTGCCACACCGGTGGCTGCGCAGCTTGGGTTGCCGCCGTTGGCCCGCCCGGTCGGCGACATCCTTGAGACCGCAGAGCGCGTGCGCGAGCCGGTGCAGGGCGCCTTGGGCAATCTGGCCCGTGACGCGACGAGCTTGGCCGACGCTCGGCTCTCACGCCTTCGGAACATCGTTCGCCGTGACCGGTCGGCGCTTGAGCTTGATGCGGCCGGCGATCCGGCGCGCCGAGGCGAGCTGCTGCTGACCGACGCGAGCGAGGCCGACATCGTCCGTGCCAAGGATGCAGGGTTCGCCGTGCTCGGGCGCGAGCGGCTTGGGACGCTGGACATCACTGTGGTGCGGCTTGGCATACCCGCGAAGCGCTCCCTGGCTGCGGCAGAGACCGAACTGAAGAGGCTGCTGCCGGATGCAGCGATCTCGGCCGATACGCTGCACTTCCAGGCAGGCGCTGCAGCGGCTCGCGGCGATGCACGTCCCCGGCCCGTAGCACCCAAGATCGATCGGACAGTTGGCGTGATCGATGGCGCACCCGGTCCGGCTACCCCGGCGGACGCTCAGCGCGGGTTTGCCAAAGGCGCGCTGACGCCCAGCCATCATGGGTCCGCGATCGTCTCGCTTCTGCGATTGACGGGCGTGAGCCGCGTGGCGGTAGCGGACGTCTACGGCACCGATGCGGCCGGCGGCAACGCGCTGGCCATTGCGCGCGGCCTCGACTGGCTAGTCGGAGAGCAGGGCAGTCGTGTCGTCTCGATCAGCCTGGTGGGGCCCAACAACCCGCTTGTCGCCCGAGCGGTGGCGGCGGCGCAGCGGCGCGGCGTTCCTGTCGTCGCTGCAGTGGGCAACGATGGTCCGGCCGCGCCGCCGGCCTACCCCGCCTCCTATCCCGGCGTCATTGCCGTGACCGCAGTCGATGGTCGCGGCCGTGCCCTGATCGAAGCGGGCCGCGCAGCGCATCTCGACTATGCGGCACCTGGCGCGGACATGCTTGCGGCCAATGCAGGCGGCACGTGGAGCAGGGTGCGCGGTACGTCATATGCCGTGCCGTTCGTGGCTGCCCGCGCCGCTGCTGCACTGGGGCAGGGCGCGGTTACCGCCATGCTTGATCGTGAGACGGTGGACCTTGGCCGCAAGGGTCCCGACCCGGTGTTCGGTCGCGGATTGCTGTGCGCGAATTGCGGCAGGAAAAAATGATGGATTAAACCGCGCTGTCCTCTCGTTCCCCTCGCAGAGACGGCGAACGCCTCTCGTCAGATTGAGGAAAGGACATTCATCATGCGCACGATCATCGCAGTTTCGACCGCTCTGCTGCTTACGACCACCGCTCATGCCCAGATCCTGGGTGGGGGCCTGGGAGGCGGCATGGCAGGAGGCATCGGCGGCGCCTTGAACGCGACGATCGGCGGAACGCTGGGCGGTGCGGGTTCGGTCGGCGGCACACTGGACAGCGTGCGTTCGGGCACTAGCGGAACCCTTCGTGGCGCCTCTTCGACCAGCGGCAGCAAGAGCATTGATCGCAAGAGTGGCCGGGTGTCCGCCAACCGGAGCGCCAGCGCCAGCGGGGGCGGCGATGCGACGCAGTCGGTCGCAAGCCCGGTCAGCTCGCTGACCTCCGGTGTGACCGGCAATGGCAGCGTGAGCGGTTCCGGCAGCGTCGATGCGCAACTGATCGGCACCGATAACGTGCGCGGCGCGGCTCAGTCCGCCACAGGCACCGCCCGCGGCGCCACGTCCGGCGCCGTACAGCGCATCCAAGGCGCTGGCGGCTCGGCACAAGGGCAGGGCCAGGGCTTGATCTCGGGCGCTTCCGGCCTTCTCGGAGGCTCGCTGACGGGCTCCGGCAATGCTGCGGGCTCCGGTTCTGCGGCCGGCGCCAGCGGCCCGATTGCGAGCTCCGCCAGTGGCTCGGGCTCTGGAGAGGGTGGCTTCACCGTGACCCGCGGCATGCCCGTGCTTTCGCCCGATGGCGAGCGCATCGGCCGCGTCCGCCAGGTCCTCTCCAACGCACGCGGCGAAGCAGAGCAACTGCTCGTCAAGGTGGATGGCCAGCTTGCCACGCTGCCGGCTGCGAACTTCTCCGCGAGCGGCAATGCCGTGATGTCGGCGATGAGCGAAGGCCAGATCAAGCTGGTCGGTACTCAGCAAGAAGCGTCCGAGCGCCGCTGATTTCCAGGACCAGGGCGGCGCCACGCGCGTGCGTGAGGCGCCGTTCACCGGGAGACTGGCTGCAGAATGCTTCGCGACGTCCTGGTCAAATTCATCGGCATCATTCGTTCAGCTGCCATTACGGCGCCGCGCCCGACCGTCGCGGCTGCAGTTTGAGACGAGGTATGCCCATGTATGAACCTTCCCGCAGATCCCTCCTCATCGGCGCCGCGCTGATCGCGCCGCTGGTAGTGTTGCCTGGCTGCGCTACCATCGGGCCACAAGGCAGCGTCACCGAAGGCTTGCGGCGCCTGCTCGAGATATCGAGCCAGCGCGCGCTGACACGTCTCGTCAATGAAAATGGCTATTTAAATGATATCGACGCTCGGATCGCATTGCCGACCGGTGCCGGCGATCGCTCGGCCGCCGTGCTGGGCGCGCTGTTGAAATCGGCGCCGGTGCAGCGCGAGTTGTCGCGCTTGGTCAATCGCGCCGCGAGCGAAGCGGCAGACCGCGCCGCGCCGCTCGTCTACAACTCGATCCGCTCGCTGACCTTCTCCGATGCCATCGGCATCGTTCGGGGAGGGCCGACCGCCGCGACCTCCTATCTCGAACGTTCGATCGGTGACAGCATCATCGAGGCAATGCTGCCGGAGGTCGGCGACGTGCTGCACCAGCTCGATGGCGGATCGATCCTCGGCCCGGTCCTGGGAGCAGCGACCGGCATCGACATTCCCGCCATGCAGCGAACGGTCACCAGCCAGGCGGCCCAAGGCCTCTGGCGCGCCATCGGGCGAGAAGAAGCTTCCATCCGCGCCGCACCTTCCAGTGCCGGCGATCCACTGGTCGAGCAGGTCCTGAGCGGCGCCCGGCTGCTAGGCTGAGGAGCCGCAGCGAAACGGTTCCCGGAAGGCGATGATAGTTCCGGGGAAAAACAATCAACTCAGATCCTTGCATGGTTAATGCCGTAAGATTAGCGCTCGCTCAGTTACAAACCCCATGTAGCCACCTCGTGGCGCTTCGGCTTCGGCCGGGGCGCCATTCTTGTTTCGGCGCAGCCGATCTTCTTGGCGGTCGGGATCCCGAGTAATCTCCGACCCGCCAAAGTCGGCGCGGTGAAAGCTTGTTAACCACTTCGACCCTAAGACGGCGGAAGACCTGCTGGGACATCCGCTACATGCTCGCCGAGCCGCTACTTGCGAATGACAACCTTGAGGTGGCCGTCTCGATCGTCATGCCATGTCTCAACGAAAAGCAGTCGCTGCCGCATTGCGTCGCCAATGCGCGCGAAGCTCTTGCGCTGATCGAGGCGCGCTATGGCCTCGGCGGCGAAGTCGTCGTGGCGGACAATGGCTCGACCGATGGCAGCCAGGCCTTGGCTATCCAACTCGGGGCACGAGTCGTCGATGTCTGCGCCAAGGGCTACGGCGCGGCGCTGATCGGGGGCTTCGAGCAGGCCTATGGGCGGTTCCTGGTCATGGGGGATGCTGATGGCAGCTATGACTTCACCGATGCTGTGGCGATGGTGGGGCGTCTGCTGGACGGCGCGGACCTTTGCATGGGGTCGCGGTTTGAGGGCGGCATCGGCGCCGGCGCCATGCCCTGGAAGAACCGCTACATCGGCAATCCCGCGCTGACGGGCATCCTGAACCTGTTCTTCCGCACCGGCGTCGACGACGCGCACTGCGGCCTGCGCGCGATCCGGCGGGAGGCATACGGCGAACTCGCGCTGCAAAGCTGTGGCATGGAATTCGCTAGCGAGATGGTGATCAAGGCAAGCCTGAGGTGCCTGCGCATCGATCAGGTTCCCGCCACGCTTTCACCGGATCTGCGCGATCGTGCGCCGCACCTGCGACCCTGGCGCGACGGATGGCGCCACTTGCGCTACCTCTTCATGCTTAGCCCGACCTGGGCGTTCGGCGTTCCCGCGGCAGCAGCGCTCCTGTTTGGAGCAGTGCTGCTGCTTGCCGCGAGCATCCAGTACCTGCACCCCGGCGTGTTTCCCGCGATCGGGCCTTATTGGACTCTTCTGGGCTCGGCATCGGTGGACGTCGGGCATCAGGCTCTGCTGTTCGGGATGTCGGGCAACCTCTACGGTGTGCGCGCGGGGTATCGGCGCGGGTCGTGGATGGTCGCGCGCAGGATCAGCCTTGAGGCCATGCTGGTTGCCGGCCTTGCTCTCATAACGGCAGGATGCGTGATCCTCGCCCTGGTGGCCTATGGTTGGGTCAACCGGGACTTTCAGGCAGCACGCTCGATCCTCCCGCCGGTGCTGGGCACGCTGGCTTGCATCCTGGGTTTTCAGACCATGCTGGGTGGCCTCCTCATGGCCATCATCGGGGGCAACGAAGCGCAGTTCGGGGCCGCGGCGCGCATCAGTCCGGCGGGACATCGAACCTCGGAGGGCCGGCGACTGGCATGAGCGCTCCGCTGCCATCAGATGGAGTGGGCCGGGCCGTCTCGTACGGCCTGAAAAGCCCTTGGCTCAGTGTCGTGATGCCCGTGCATGCGGGAGAGGCGTGGCTGCGGCCAACGCTGGAATCCCTCGCTGGCGAAGCCGAGCCGGGTATCGAGGTGCTGTTCTTCGACAGCAGCCCCGACGAGCGCTCATCGGATGTGGCGCGGGAGTTCGCCTCACGGATCGACATCGTCATAGAGCGGCGCCCGGACCTGCTCGGGTGGACAGAGAAGACCAATGCAGCCGTGGAGCTTGCCCGTGCACCGCATGTGGCGATGCTGCATCAGGACGATCTGTGGTTGCCGGGACGGACGGCGGCGCTGCGCCGCTGGATCGAGGCCGATCCGGAAGCCGTGCTGCACCTCGGCCCGACGCAGATCGTCGACAGCAAGGGGCGCAAGCGCGGCGTGTGGAACTGCCCGCTGCCTCGTGGCCGTGTCCCCGAAGCTACGCTGGTCGCAAGGCTGCCGGTCCAGAACTTCATCAGCGTGCCGGCGCCCGTGTTTCGGCGCGACGCATACCTGGCTGTCGGTGGAATGGACCCATCGCTCTGGTACACGCCCGATTGGGACCTGTGGATCAAGCTGAGCCGCTTCGGCGTGGTCCGTCATCACGCCGACGTGACGAGCGCGTTCCGCGTCCATGGCGGCTCGTTGACGATGACCGGAAGCCGCAGCCTCGAAAACTTCGAGGATCAGATGCGCATCGTCCTGGACCGTCATGCCGAATGGTATGCGGACCGTGCTCCGGCAAGAGCCATGGAAGCGTCCATCAGGGTCAACCTGGGCCTGGCGGCCGCGGCGGCCGGGAAAGCAGACAAGCTGATCCCGGCGCTCCGGTCGCTCGTAGCCCTAGGGCCGGTTGGCCTCGTCGGGTATCTTCACTCGTCCCGCATCGCCGAGCGTCTCATGCCGCGGCTGCGCTGCAAGCTCGCAGGAGAGCTCTGACCATGCCCATAGGTCCTGTCATCCGCCGCTTGTTCGGTCGCCACGAACACCGCGTCGCCGCACTCTTTCGCGCATTCTTCTTCGACATCAACGACTACAAGCGCCGGCTGCAGACCTGGGCATCGGCACCCCAGCGGATACTGGAGGTCGGCTGCGGCGAAGGCGCGGTGACCGAGGCGCTCGCCGAGATCTATCCTGGCGCCGAGATCATGGCGATCGACATCACGCCATCGGTGGGCCGCCTCTACCGCGGGTCGACACAGAGAGTGCGGTTCCAGCAGGTGACCGTCGAGGAGGTCGCACGCGATCGGCCAGGCGAGTTCGACCTGGTGGTCTTTTCCGACGTGATCCACCACGTGCCCGAAGCGCTGCGCCGCGAGGTGCTCGATGCGGCGCGTCGCTCGCTGGGTCCGGGTGGGCTGCTGGTGCTCAAGGACTGGGAGCCGCGGCGCACGCCGATCCATTGGTTGTGCCACGCCTGCGACCGCTGGCTGACCGGCGACAGAGTGAGCCACCTGACATCCGGAGAGATGAGCGCGCTGCTGTCCTCCGTCTCCTTCCGGCCCTTGTCACAGGACGTTCGCTTGCGCCCTTGGGCGAACAACTTCGCCCTGCTGGCGCACGCTTGAACCTGCGCCGATCCTTGAACTTACGCCAGTCCTTGAGCCATCCCTGTCGCTACCTGGCAGGCGGGGCGCTCTGTGCGGGACTGCACAACGCGGTGCTGATCGGGGCAGATCTCGTCCGAATCCACTATATCGTTGGCATGGTGATCTCCATGATCGTGGTCACGCCGGTCGGCTACTTGCATCAGAGTATCTTGACGTTCGGCAGGCCGCCTTCGTGGCCGCGGTTCGCGGTCTTTGCGGCCGGGACGCTATCGGGATTTCCGCTATCGCTCAGCTTGATGCTGCTGTTCTGCAGCGGGCTTGGCTTGCCGGTGTTCGTCGCAACGCCGCTGGCCACCGTGTCGTTGCTGGTGTGGAACTACTTGTGGGCGCGCCGGGCGATCCTGCACGCCTCGCCGTCCGCTACAAGCTGACCACCCGGCATCCCGCGGCGTCCGCCGCTTGGTGAAGACGGTGTTGCGCGGGGCTGGGACCTGGCAGGAGGTCGTTTCCGAACAGGCGGTTCATCGCGGCAAACCGGGGCGTGTCGGCAAAGGCCAGAGTGCGTCCTCCGGCACATAGGCGCGTGAGTGCTGCAGGAGGCAATTCGGTCGCCTGTAGCATGATCGGCCGGTTCGAGAGGTCCGGGCGATTGCGCACCAGGTCCGTGGCAAATGGTGTCGGCCAGTCATCCACGATCAGGAGGTCGGCAGTCGATCGGCTCAGGGCGGCGCTGGCCTGGGCGTAGGGAGCGATGAAGCTTCGGGCCAGCCAGACGTGAAACGGCAGGAGTGCCAGCACGGATAGCGCCGTTCCCCAAAGGACAACGCGCATGGGAGCCGCGCCCGCACGTTCGAGCCGGTGCCAGCCAAAACCGGCGATCAGCACGGCGCTGCCCAGGAACCCATGCAGATAGCGATAACCCCACCCGTGGGCTTGCGCTGGAAGCAGCAGCAGCATGGCCAGCACCAGCAGCGCGATCCCGAGCGCCAGCGCCCGGCAAAGCGGCTCGGCACGCAGCGAGCTACGCAGGCCCACGATCATCAGCGGGAGCAGCAGCAGGTGCTGCCACGCCACGAAACGCAGCAGGTTCACGCCCATCAGCCCGAACGAGACGGGGCCGAGCGCCGTGGTGCTGGAGCGGAAGCGATCGAGATAACTTACGCCGCCCGCCTGGTGCTCGGCCGGGATCGCCTGCACGCCGTGCGAACTGACCCAGCCCGGCCAACTGAGCCAGAACAGCCCGATCGCGCCATAGCAAAGCACGTAGACCGCCAGCAACCGCCATTGCTTCTCCCGCCTCAGCAGGTCGAGGAATGGCAGGACGAACAGCGGATGGAATAGTGGCTGATGCAGGCCGGTGGCAATGAAGCCAACCGCAATCGCGCCAGCGTCGGTGACCGGGCGGCGCTGCAGGAACAGCCAGAGCCACACGAGATTGGCGGCAAGGTGGGCCGTCATCGCATAGCGCGTGGCTCCCATCACGATCGCCTGCGAGGAGCCGGCAAAGAGAAGCAAGACGACGGTCTGCGTCGAGGGACTCTCCGGCCAGATCCGCCGGGCAATGCGCCAGAGGGCCAGCCCGGCGATCATGAGCAGGAGCGGCGAGATCAGCGCATCGGGCATGATGCGGCTGAGAGCGGCGTGCAACGCGGCGTTTCCAGGCAGGTACGCCGATATCCAAGCCTCACGATCGCCGATGGGCAGGATGAAGGTGGCGTTGAGCGCTTCGTACCACTCTCGCCACTGTGCAGGGAATGGGGCGACAAGCTGGCCGCGCGAGAAAATTCCCGCATCGAATGCCACCATCTGCTCGTCGCGGCTGAGATCGAAATCGAACAGCACGAACCTGCGCAGGCACCATGCGGTCAGCGCCATCGCGATCACGACCGCGATCGCGATCGCGTGAAGGAAGCGTAGCGCATGCGCTATGCTGTCGGATCGTGTCTCTCCCCGTGCTCCAAAGACAAGGATCAGGCCATAGAAAAGGATCAGGGCGCCAGCGACCGGGATGTCCTGCCGAAGCAGGAAGAACCGGGCGAGCCCAGTGAACACCGTCAGCACCGCCGGGGTATCCTTGATCAGGAACCCCAGCGCGGCGCAGACGATCACCGCGCCTATCGCAAGGCCAAGGGAGGACGGCAGCAGCCGCCCCCCCGCGTGTTCGACGTCGTCCTGCTCCATGCGTGATGTCCCGCTACGCCTGCCGCGCTGTCTCCATGAGAGCGCTCACCCCTCGGCTTGCTCTCTCACCATATTCGATAGGCTTGCAATCAGGTCTTTGGCTTGGCGCGAGTGTGGGGATGGTCGTGCACCTCATCTTCGCCGTACTTTTGCCGTCGCAATGATCCGCAAGATTTGACAGCAAGTAGTCGCACTTATACCTAAACCCCAAGGGCATTTCAGGGGTGATAAGTACATGGCGGGGCAGGGTAGCCAGGGACGGCGTGCGCGCGCGTTCCTTTTGAAGTCTGGCGCGACCGCATTGGCGCTGCTGGTCCATCAACAAGCCTGGGCGGCGTGCGCGCCCGACCCGGTGCAAAGCGGACAGACAACCACCTGCAGCGGCCTTGATGCCGATGGGTTTGTGATCTCGACATCCGACTCCACGGTCGTGGTGACGAACGGTGCGGTCGTAACTGGAAGCGGCGGTGCAGCGATCTCGGTCGCGATGCCATCACCGGGCAATTACTTCACGCGTACGGCCACGTTGAACATTGATGGCATAGTCGCAGGCGGCGCGAACGCAGGTATCCAGATCGAGCCGGGCTCCCTTGCCGGGAACAGCTTCGATGGCGGCGGCTCCTCCGTTCGCATCACGATCGGGGCTACGGGACTGGTGAGCGGCAGCGCCGGCATCAGCGGCGTTAAGACGCAGGACAACCCCTATGCAGGAACGGTGATCGCGCTGGACAATAGCGGGACGGTCAGCGCCAACAGCGGCCCCGCCATCGCAGCCGAGAACTTGGGGCCCACGTTCAGCACCATCGTCAACCGACAGGGCGCGCTGATCAGGGGCATCGCCACAAGCTTCGACACGCTCGACAACAGTGGCACGATCGATGGCGGCTCGGGATCTGCCGTGGCACCTTCATCGGCCTATGGGTATCGACCGAACGAAGTCCGCAATGCCGGGCTGATCACGTCCGCAGGCGCTGCTCCAACGATCATGGCCGGTGGTTTTATTACCAACTCGGGAGCGATCTCGAATACGGGCAGCGGCAACGCCATCAGCGCGAGCACCTCCTACCTCATAATGAGCAACGAGGCGGGCGGCTCGATCGCTGCGAACGGCACGGCGATCAGCGCGCCCTATGCGCTCTCGCTGACCAATGCAGGCCTGATCACCGGCAATGTCGTAGCGGGCTCCAACGTCTCGTTCACCGGCAGCAGGGTCGACACCGGCGCCGGCGTGCTCGACGGCAACCTGCAGTTCGGCGACAGCTTCGACACGCTCTACGTACGCTATGCCAATGGCGCATCTCGGACCGGAGTGACCGGCACGATCGACGGTGCGGGCGGTACCGATACGGTGATCGCCAGGTTCCTTGCAGATGCAACGGTCACGGCAGCGGCACCTTCTGTGACGGGCTTCGAAAGCTTCGGCGTAGAGGTAGCCACGGACACGCGAGTTGTTCTGGCAGATGGCTTCTCAATGCCAACCACATTGCTCATCAGCGGCGCCGGCACGATCGAAAACCGCACCGCGCTGGCGGCCGCTGGTACTGTGGTCGATAATTATTGGCTTGGCGACAACCCGAACTTCGTCAATGCCGGAACGATCGAGGATACGAGGACAAGCAGCACCGATGGCTTTGGCTACGGCTACGCCGTTCGCGGTACACTTCGCAGCTTCGAGAACACCGGCCGAATCCTGTCATCGGAAAACGGCGTTTCCGTCTACACCAATTCCTTCATCAACTCGGGCGACATCATCGCCGCTGGCACCGCGGTCTATGATTCGCTCAATGGGCTGCCGTTCAGGAATTCGGGTCTGATACGTTCGACGAGCGGGACCGGGCTTTCGGCTTCAAGTTCCAGCTACAACGTGGGCTACGGAATAGAAAACAGCGGCACTATCGAGGGTGTCACGACGGGTGCCGACCTGGGCACCAACCTCATCAACACCGGCACTATCCGCTCTTCGGGCACCGGCGTCAGGCTGGCGTACGGGACGTTGGAAAACCGGAGCGGCGGACTGATCGCGGGCGACGAGCAGGCGGCCACCGTCGGGTACACGGGCACTTTGGTCAATTCGGGTACAATCAACGGCAACGTCACGCTGCAGGATGGCTTTGGCTATGGCAATGCCCGGTTCTTCGCGCTCGACGGCAGCGTGCTGAACGGAAACCTGACACTGGGCAACGGTACCACCTTCGTGACCGAGTTGACGGGCGCGGGCACCAGCGGCTTTGCGGGCGTCAATGGCAGTGTGACATCCGCAGGCGGTTCGGTCCGGTTCCGCGTCCGCGACGATGCCTCGCCGGCGATCCCGTCGGTGAATGAGTTCACGTCAGTCGGGTACGACTTGTACGACGGCTCGGCACTGACGCTCTCGGGCAATGGTGATGTAACCCAACAACTGGTCTTCGCAGGCAACGGGAGTGTCGATCTTACCGCCAACCTGGTCGCCACATCGCAGCCCGCGATCCTTTCGGACTACGTGCTCGACTGGACGGGCAACAGCTATGCCGCCAACACGCTCTCGATCGTCAGCCGTGGCGCCATCACGTTGACCCGCAGCAATCCCAACACGTATCCAAGCGCCGTGCAACTGCGGGAGGGTGACGTGTTCACGAACGCCGGCACGATCACTATGCGTGACGTGTCCGGCAGCCCCTACCAGGGTAGCGCCATTTCCGGTGGCAAGGTCGTCAACACCGGCACCATCACGGTGGAGAATGCCCAGGCCCTGAACGGCTCGCAGTCGGTCGACAACTCCGGCTCGATCACCGGCAATGGACCGCTGGCTCGCTACCTGCCGGGAACGCTGACCAACAGCGGCACGCTGACCAGCATCAACGGCCCGGCCCTGCAGCTCAGTTCCTCCGGATTGATCGACAACCTTGCTGGGGGCGTCATCTCGGGTGCGGGCGGCATTGCGATCCAATCCGCAAGTGGCTCGATCCGCAATGCCGGCACCATCAACGGCTCGGTCGATCTCTCCTACCTCAACGTCTACTCGTACTACGGCTCGACCTACACCGCGGCCGGCGGCACGCTGAACGGCGATCTGCGCTTCGGGCGTAACGACGACCTGCTGATCGAGACCGGCAGCGGCTTTGGCGTGACCGGTACGATCGATGGCGGGGAGGGCTACGACCTCGCCCTCCATGCCCGTTCCGGGTCGGGTACGGTGGAACTCGGCACGCTGCCGACCGGCTTCGAAGGTGAGGGCGTAACCGCCAGCGGCGCCGGTACCGTGGTGACGATTACGGGAGCTGCCGGTCGCACTGCCGACATTGCGGTGGGCGGCGATGCGCAGATCGTCAATCGTGCGGCGACGACCGGCTCGGTCAGGGGGCTCGCCGACTTGGGCGTCTACCTGCCGGACCAGAGCTACAACACTTACCTCGCCTCCTTCGACAACCAGGCTGACGTCGGCCGCACAATCGCGGTACGCGCGAACGCCCTGACCAACACCGCTAACGTCGGCCTCGCCGCGATCGACGGTGACGATGACGAGCGCGGTATCGAACAGTACGCGACCGGCGCGTTGAGCTTCAACAACTCCGGGACGGTCGCCTCGCCGATCGACGGCGCTGCTGCCGATCTGATCGGCGAGCAGGTGACCACGGCCAGCATCGTGAACAGTGGCACACTGGATGGAGGACTGTCCGCAGTCCTGCTGTTCACGCAGGACGGCCAGAACCCGGCCGTTACGCTCGACAACAGCGGGACCATCAAGTCGGCCGGCATGGGCGACACTGCGGCCGGCTTGTACCAGTCCTTCTACGTGCCGGGGACCTTGCCTGGGCCGGTGACGATCGCCGTGAACAACACCGGCACCATCGAGCAGACCGGCACGGCGGGTGATGCACTTTATCTCGGCTTCGTCAGCGACAACGCGACCACGATCCGCAACGCCGGCACCATCCGCGCCAATGCCGGCGGCATAACCGGTAGATACAACTACCCGTACGGCTGGTACTTCCCGGAATATTCCTACCTCTACACCGATCTGGCAACCGGCATCCACGTCAGCAGCCCCGGCCTTGCTTACGGCTACGAGGTCGCCCCACAGGTCACGATCAGCAATCTCAAGGGCGCGACGATTGAGGCTACGGGCGCTCTGTCCGTAGCGGCGCTGGTGGAGGGCAAGCTCACTCTCGATAACGCCGGCACCATCAATGGCGGCGGCGACGTCAACTACACCTACTCCTATACTTATGGCCCGACCTACAGCTTCACGTACGCCGGCGCGATCCAGACCCTCGGCGACTTCGACGACAGCATCGTCAACTCCGGCACCATCACCGGAACGGTCGATCTGGGCGGCGGCAACGACACGATCGTCAACACCGGGACGATGACGGGCAACGTCCGGCTCGGCAGCGGTGACGATGCCTTCACGCAGCGGATCTCGGCCACCCTGGGCGGCACGATCTCCGGCGGCGAAGGCTTCGACACCTTCCGCGTCGATGCGACCGGCACCGGTGCCATCGCTGGCAGCCAGATCGATGGCTTCGAGCGCCTGGTGCAGACCGGTCCCGGCTCGGCCGCATGGTCGGGCCGCTTCGAGGCGCCAACTATCGAGCTCGACGGCTCGACCTTGCTGGTCGCCGCGGGCTCGACGTTGCAGACATCGGGCATGGTGGCCGTCACCGGCGGCAACGGCGCCGAGGTCGTAACTAACGCCGGCACCATCGCGGGTTCGGTCGTGCTGGGCGATGGCAACGACCTGTACCGCGATCTTGCCGGCAGCACCGTTGCAGGCACTGTCGATGGCGGCTCCGGGCAGGATACCTATGAGTACGTGCTGGCCGGCGATCGTAACGCGAGTGGCACACGGGCCAACTTCGAGACCCTGGCAGTCGGCGGCAGCGGCACGCTGACCTACGCGCTCGAACAGTCCTTCGCACAGGCGCGCCTGGATGGCGTGGGCCTGACTGTCTCCTCGCACGGCTACACGATCGGCGAGGTTCTCGGCGGTGCCGGCAGCGAGACCCTGCGCATTGATGGCGACCTGGCGCGCGTCGCGCTGGCAGGTGGCAACGACACCCTGGTCCTCGGCACGGCCGTGGCCGCGGGAAACTACGATGGGGGCACCGGGACGGACACGCTGACGTTCTCCGGCACCGCACCGGTCACGCTTGCCGGGACGGTTACTGGCTTCGAAGCGCTCTCGCTCGACAGCAATGCACTCACCGTCGCTGGCACGCTCGGCACGGCAGGCGAGACGGTGAGCCTCACCGACAGGGCCGAAGTGGTGACGCTCGCCCAGGACGGCGCCATCCGCGCCTCGCTGAACCTGGGCGCCGGCGATGACCGGTTCCGCCTGCAGCAGGCCGGGTACGCCGGCCCGATCGACGGCGGCCTGGGCGAGGACACGTTCTCGCTCGAGACGGGCGCGCCCTACACGATCTCCGACGCGGTGACCGGGTTCGAACGCTTCGCGCTGGGCGGCAACGCCCTGACGATCGCCGGAACCCTGGGAAGCGCCGGCCAGGCGCTCCGCTTCGAGGATACGGACGATACGATCACGGTCGCCGCAGGCGGTCGCCTGCTCGGCAACGTGAGCCTGGGCGGCGGCAACGATCGCCTGACCATCGTGGGCGCCTTTGCGGGGTCCGTGGATGGTGGCGCCGGCACCGACGTATTGAGCGTGAGCGGCGGTTCGCAAAGCACTCCGGTCGCATTTGCCTCGATCGCCCAGTTCGAGAGCTATGCGCAAAGCGGCGGCTTCGCGACGATCTCGGGCACGGCTGCCCTGGGCACTGCCAACCTCACCGGCGGACGCCTGGTGGGCCTTGCGGGCTCGACGATCAACGCCGGCACGATCAACGTCCAGCAGGGTGCGATCTTCGGCTCGGCGGGGACGGTTAACGCCAACATTGCCGTAGCCGGCACGCTCAGCCCGGGTGCTTCGCCCGGAACGATGACGGTGAACGGCAACGTCTCGCTAGGCGCGACGTCGGTCTCGCTGTTCGAGATCACGCCGACGGTAGCCGACCAGCTCGTCATCTCGGGCACGCTGTCGATCGCCCAGGGCGCGACGCTCCAGCTGGCCCCGTCGGCAGACGTCCAGGCCGGCCGCTCGCTCGACCTGATCGTCGCGGGCGGCGGCATCAGCGGCAGCTTCACCAACATCGTGAAGCCGGCCTCGCTGTTCGGCGTGGTCGTGCAGGGCCCCAACCGGATCCAGCTGCTGGGCCAGTTCCTGAACAGTCCGAACTACACGCCGCAAGTCCAGGCGAGCGTCGCATACACCAACGCGATCTTGCTGACGCAACCTGCCGGAAGCCCGCTCCTGACAGTGCTGCCGGCGCTGGCTCCCAGTGGTGTGACCGATGCTGCCGCCTTCGCACGTCTGACGCCTGAACCTTATGCCAGCGCAGTCCAGGCGAGCGTCGAGCGCGGGCTGATCGTGACCCGGGCAATGCGCTCCATGAGCTTCGCGCAAGCTGACGACACGCCGCGGGCCTTTACCTTCGGACAGGCGCTGGGTGGCTGGAGCCGGATCGACGCCGGGAACGAGCGCGGCACGGCGCGCGTCAAGGGCGATGGTTACGGCTTCCTGGGCGGCATCGGCTTTGCCGCAAGCAACTGGGCCGTGGGTGGCTTCGTCGGCTACCTCAAGCAGGATCAGACAATCGCGGCCCTGGCTGCCAGGACCAAGACTGACGGCGTCCTGGCCGGCGTGCACTTGCGCTACGACAGCGGCAGCGTCTCGGCCTCCGCTTCGGCGTTCTACGATGGGGCCGATGCGGAGACCAAGCGGTCGCTACCCGCAGTCGGCTCGGCCGATTCCGACTACAACCTGCGCGGATGGGGCTTCGACGCCAAGGTCGCGGCGCGGGTCGAGCCGGTGATCGGACTGGCCATGACCCCGCAGATCGGCACGACCTGGATCCGCACGCGCCGGAGCGGGACCGTGGAGAGCGGTGGCAGTCCCTTCGCCCTGACCGTCGCAGGCGATCGCCAGTGGGCCGGCTTTGCCGACGCAAGCCTCAAGTTCGAGACGATAGACGCACACAAGCCCCTGCGGCCCTGGGTCATGCTGGGTGCCCGTTATCAGCTGCAGGGGCGCTCGCCGCTGGCAGTGGCGGGCTTTGGCGGCGGAGCCTCGGGCCTCGTCGCTTATGGCGTATCCCGCGCGCGCCTGACGGGCACGGTGGACGTGGGTCTCGATGCGACGGTGTCGCCGGGTGTCGACCTGTTTGTCAACGGCACCAGCGAGGCATCCGGCCACGGCAGTCGGACAGGCGCCAACGCAGGCATCAAGGTTTCGTTCTGAACGCTATGAAGAGCGGGCATACATCACGCCATGGGAGGCGCGCGGAAGAGTGTCGGAAAAGCCGGCCGTGTATCAGCATAGCGGCATTGGTGACCGCCCTGGCTATTTGCCCGACGATAGCTACCGGGTGCTCGGCACCGGCGATGATCAAAAGGATTGACGCCACCGTGGTTTAAGTGGCATCCGACCGAACCGGAGCGCGGGTATAGCTTAGTGGTAAAGCTCCAGCCTTCCAAGCTGGCTATGCGGGTTCGATTCCCGCTACCCGCTCCATCCCACCGCCGTCGCGACAAGCTTTCGCCCATACTGGCGCAGGCCGAGATGCAATCGGCGGCGAGCCACCAAGCCGCGAAACGGCGTCAACAGCCGCCGGACAGGCCCTGAGAGGCGCAGGAGCCCGAACTCGACGTCGATGCGCGAATGGCTTCGCGTTCGCGTTCCCAGTCCCGCTTGGTCTTGCAGACGCGATGCCCCTTGACCAGCGAGCCGGTCTCCAGGAACCGCTTGCACATCATCTTCTCGCCCGCGTCCCCGGCCTTGTCCGCCGTCTTCACGGCTTCGTCCGCTTTCTTAGGCTCGGCCGCGAGAGAGGCCACGGAGATGGTCAGGACCAACGTGGCAACCGCCAGTAATCGCAACATACTCATACCTCCTGGCTAGCACCTGGATCGCCGACGCAGCAATCGAGCTTAACCTTTCGCATGGCCGCGACAAGAGGGCCTGAGCAGATAGAGCTCACCTGTCGTGAAGGGAAGGCTGCCGGTCCGCTTACAAGAAGTCTGATGGCCTATGCGGGCGTTTACGGCGTATCAAAGCCGCGTTGGAGTGGGGTAGTCGAAGCTCAAAGCGCCGTAGCTCTCGACGGGCATCATGATCTCCCAACCGCGCAGCCCTGGCAAGCCAATGTCGGTAGTCGCGCAGGTCGTTCCGGTTGAACGCATCCATTGCTAGATGTTGGGCTCCTAGAGAGTTGCCTCCGCGATACGCTGCATATGCAAGGCCTCTTTGGCTGAATCGATTGGCGGCGCAGCCACCCCGACCTAGCTCGCTGCTCAGCTCGACCATAGCGCCGGTGTCACCGGAAAGGGCAAGATGGCGCAATATCGGCAAACGATGGCCGCTCTGATGATTGTCGCGGATGTTCCAATAGCGCGCCCATAGGCGATCACTCTTGCTCATCCCGACAGCATGCCGCGATGAGCGAGTGACTGCAATTGGTCGAGCGGCTCGAGCGACTGAATGTCGCCAGCTGGACGTAGCGGCTGTCAGGTCGGGATGGAGACGCCGTTGATCTCGAGCTCATAACCGTCGCCTCCCACCCAGAAGCGGATCATGCCGATGTGGTACTCAGCAAAGGAGGAATCCTCGCGATTTACTGGTGGATCGTAGTGGATAGCGGACTTGGCCCCCGCCGGGATAAGTTCAATCGCACCCCAAGGTTCGACCATCAGTTGGATGCCTTGGTCCGTCTCGTTCGAGAAGCGCGCTGAGATCATTGGTGCAGTCTAGCCGACCGCCGAATGTCGGCAACTGAGCGTGAGCAGACGCGCAGGGTCGCATCGGGCAGGGGCAAACTTCGAATAGCGCAAAGGGCAAATCCTGCAGCCCCCATGATCCTGTTAGCGCAAAAGGCCCGCTTTCGTCGCTCGACGACCAGCTAACCTTCACGCTCTTGTGCGTAGGGACCGAGCAAATCCACCTCGTCACCCACGGCCTCGCGTACCGCGGCGAGCAGCCAGTCGCGAAAGGCTCTTACCTTGGGCAAGGTCCGCTTGTGCTCCGCATAGACCAGCCAGAACCCGTTCTGGTAATAGGCGACATGCTCGAAGGGCTGGACCAACAATCCTTCCTTGAGCGCCGGCCGGAACATTGGGGGTGACAGGATCGCGACCCCGTGGCCGGCGATCGACGCGTGCCCATCAAGCACTTGAGACTCGAAGCGGATGCCGCGTGCCGATCCGCGGGTCATGGGCTCGCCCGGCAGTGAGCCGAACCACAGATCCCACCAGTCATCCTCGGGCGACAGCCGGGTCGTCCCGAGCAAGTCCTGCGCCGTCTCCAGGCGGTGTGTTGCGAGAAAAGCCGGGCTCACCAATGGGGTGACCGGCATCCGCATCAGGAAATGCGAGACGAGCCCCGGCGTCGGCCCGCGCATGCCGCGGATCGCCACGTCGAAGTGGCTCGAGGCCAGGTCGACAAGCTGATCGCTCACGTCGATGCGCACATTCAGGTCGGGCTTGGAGGCATTGAAGTCACCCAGTCGGCCCGCCAGCCAGTTGGTCGCGAATGTGCGCGGGGCGGTGATCGAGAGGATCGTATCGCTCTCGCCGCGAACCACTGAAAAGGCATCGTTCAGCGACTGGAACGCCGCGGTGATCTGCGGCGCGATCCGGCGGCCCGTGTCGGTCAATGCCATGCCGCGCGCGTGACGGACAAACAGCCGCGCCCGTACGCGTTCCTCCAGGACCTTCATCTGGTAGCTCACCGCTGCCTGCGTCATCCCGAGTTCCTCGGCAGCGCGACTAAAATTCTCGTGGCGCGCCGCGGCCTCGAACACGCGGATGGCGGCAAGTGGCGGCAGCTTGGACATCCCACGATATAATCATGCCTTGTATCATCCACCTAGTACTTTGCTGGTTGTCGGCTCGCGAGGGCGTCATTTTCCGGGGCGTAGAATGCTTCAGGAGATGACGTGATGAAAACCATGGCTGCCGTATTGTCGCTGCTGCTCGGCGGACCTTTGCCTGTCCAGGCCCGCGAAGCCGAGCCAAGCGTCAAGGTCTCGTATGTCGACCTCGATCTCCGCTCGGAGGCCGGTGTAGCGGTGCTCGATCACCGGCTGGAACGGGCGATCGACGCCGCCTGCCGGCCGGACGAAGGCCCGATGCCGCCCTCCTGGCGCCTGGCCGTGAGGCGTTGCGCAAGGGCCAAATGGGTCGAGATCGCGCCACCGCGGGTCCGTGCCATCGAAGGCTGGCCCACGCTGCGAGGACAAGCCGCAATCCGCAAGCAATCGCAAACTGTATCTATATCGAAAGTTCGCTTGCCCTGAAGCCGTCAAACGCCGCAGCTAACGCCAGCACTCACCATCATGCGAGGACAGCGCCATGACGACAGTACAGGACAAGCGGAACGGCTTTCGCCAACTGCACGAGAGCGGCTTCTTCGTGCTCCCGAACGCCTGGGACCGGGGGAGCGCGGTGCGCCTGACCAAGCTGGGGTTCAAGGCGATCGCCTCGACCAGCGCCGGCGCTGCCTGGGCCTTGGGCAAGCAGGACGGCGAACTGAGCCTTGGCGACGTTCTCGATCACTTGGCGCAACTCGTCGCGGCGACCGACCTGCCGATCAACGCCGACTTCGAGAACGGCTTTGCCGACCGCCCGGATCAGCTCGCCGCCAACGTCAGCGAGGTGATCGCCACCGGCATCGCGGGCCTCTCGATCGAAGACTGGTCGGGTACCGCGCTGTACGACGCCGACCTCGCCGGCGACCGCATCGCTGCCGCGCGCGTCGCCATAGACGCGGTGGACCCGACGGTCCTGCTGGTCGGCCGAAGCGAGAACTTTCGCGTGCCCGGCATGTCCGCGAGCCAGAGCATTGCCCGCGCGGTACACTATGCCGAGGCCGGCGCCGATTGCCTGTTCGTGCCGATGATCGTCGACCCGGGGGCCATTCGCGAACTGGTGGCTGCTGTCGCTCCTAAGCCGGTCAGCGTGCTCCTGCCGGCGATCACCGCCGACTTGCGCCAGTTCGCCGACTTGGGCGTGCGCCGCTGCAGCACGGGAGGCCTGCTGGCTTCCGCCGCGTGGGCGGCCTTCGATGCGGCGGCGCGGACCCTGAGCGATGGCGATGTCGCCGCATAGCGATCCCGTGTCCATGCACGATCTCAGACATGGATCAGTTGCGGACTGCCATTAGCTCTCGGACAGACCGGCGTACCACTCGGCATACGGTCCGGTGCGCGCGAGATGGCGGTTCAGGTCCGGAGCGCCATCGTCCCACCACACCGGTCCGCGCTCGCCAAGCTCCACCTTGGCGCGATCCACGGCTTCGTGGGCCGCGCTCTCGGCCGATGGGGCGTTGATCCGGCGCGCGATGGCGACGGCACGGCGCGCCGCCATCAGATCCTTGACGAGGCTCTCGCGCACAGCGGCCGGCAACGATGGATTGCTCGTCCGCCATAGCCGGCCGCGGACGACGAAGTAGCGGCCATCAGGTGTCGTTGGATAAGCGGATCGCATGCGGGCAGAACGCTTATCCTGGCCGAGTTGCCGAATGGACGGAAAGACCCGGCGCTCCGACTGCGATATGGCCACCCACCAGATCGGCGATGGCTTGCGAACCATCCCGATAACCTGCTTCCCAACGCTCGCGCACCGAGCGGGGCGAGAAGTCCATCGCCTTGCCGGCGACCTCGCGCCCCTGATCGGTATAGGCCAGATTGACCAGCGTGATCGACTGCCTCGAGCGATCCTGCTCGGCTGCAAAGACCGCCTGCCACCGCTCGATCGTGCGTCGCGATTGCGCCGCGAACAGCAGGTCTTGCGTGCGCGAAAGCACTTCGCCCAGCGAGCGCGGCCGCTGCGAGGCGAGCGGAAGCAGGTCGGAGGCAAAGCACAACAATGGCGCGGGCTCGCTCCAAGCCATGACCGGGTCGATCGGCAGGTTCATCGAGAGTCCACCGTCGCCGAACAGGCGGTCATCGATGGTGATTGCAGGAAACGTCGAGATGAGCGCCGCGCTGGCGCGGATGTGGTCTGGCCCGATCTCGCGATCGCGGGTGTCGAACCAGGCCTCCTCGCCGCTTTCGATGTCGACAGCGACCGCCGTGAAGCGCGTGGCGCCCCGGTTCAGGCGATCGAAGTCGATGAGATCGATCAACGTCTCACGCAAGGCGCGCACATCGTAAAGCGCCGGAGCGCCGGCGCCATCGTCGCGGCGCCACCAGGCGGCGGTCGAGCCCAGCGACGCGAACATGCCCGTGCGGCCGAACACCAGGGTCTCGAGCGCGGCCCCGGTGCGGCGCAGGGTCTCTGGCAGGTAGGACGCCGGATTGCTCCATGCATCGCCCTGGTGCTCCGGCCGCCAGAGCCGGCGCAACCGATTCAGGCGATCCGCCCGCGCGTTGCCCACGATGATCGCACCGGTCACGGCGCCGATCGAGGTGCCCACGATCCACTGGGGCTCAACCCCCGCCTCTTCCAGCGCCTGATACACCCCGGCATGATAGGCACCGAGCGCATTGCCTCCTCCCAGCACCAGCGCAACGCGCAAGTTCGGGTGCGAATCGGCAAGGCGGAGCGGCGTCATGTCGCGGCGCCGCATGCAGGAGGGTTCATCGGCGCGCTTCCCGGCAGAGTGGATCGCACCCTCAATCCGCGAAAGGCGGGGCAGGTTCCTGAGCGTGCGGAGACCTGCCTGTCGAGAACTGGCTGGTCCAAGGTGCGGCGGGTTTAACTCTTGCGGGCACGTGGGCTGGCACCACCTGCCGCCCCCCTCGGGCACTCTCATGCGAACACCAAAGGTATGTTTAGAGGACATCCATGCTCGCCGCTGGGACTGCGGCGGTTCAGAGCTGGACGCGGACTATGTATCCGAAGCTGCGCAGGGGAAACAATCGCTCCACCAGCCTGACGAGCCATTCGGTTGCGCGAACTAAAAGGCGCTTCGATCCGACGGACTGAAGCAGCATCTCCGTCGCGTAGAAGCGGTATGGGATGATCTGCCAAGCCCTGCAGCCCGCGCGTAGGCAGAGCGTGTTCAGCGTCTTGTACGTGGACGTGAAAAGATGGTCCGGATGCTGTGCTTCGCGCCCGATCGTGCCGAGCAGCGCATTGGCGAAAGCAGCGCCGTTCGGGGTCGAGAGGATCAGTTCACGCCCGGCAAATCGCGCGGTCATGCGCTGCAGGAAGGCGAGCGGGTTCTCGATATGCTCGATGAATTCACCCGCGACGATCAGGTCGACGTCTTCGTCCCCGATGACCATCGGGTCAGGGTCGGTCCCGTCACCCCTCACGATGCGCGAATTCGACCCCGTCACGATCTCACCGTCTGCCAGGCGCTCGGAACAATCGATTCCGATCACGTCGCGCGCAACGGCGGCAATGCGGCGATGAAGCCACTCCTCGGTGTCCTGCTTGTCGAGCGCTGTTTCGTCGAGACAGCCGATGTCGAGCACACGTCTTCCGCGGCAAAGATCGGCGATGAAGCCCACCCTCTCGACGGGTGCGCGAACCCCGATCCGCTCCAGCGTCTGGTAACGCAGGGGCACGAGGTCAGGGATCGCGATGGTAGACATGCGGATTGGTCCAGAGCTTGTCGCCGAGCACCTTGAGCACGGTCGTGCGCAAGGCGTTGTCCGCCCGCATCAACAGGTCGGAGGCGACCTGCCCGGGCTCTCCCCGGAAGGAGGTCGCATGGAAATAGTCGGCCTCGTCCGGGCAATCTCGCGAGAAATAATAATTCGAGACACAGCAACGGCGGCGGTCACCAACCACCTCGTTCACCGAATGCCAGGAGGCCTTGTCGGTGAGCATGATGACCAGGCTGTTGAACCGGCTTGGTACCGTACGCGGCGTTCCAGTCGGGCCATCGTCCCACAACTGCAAGGATCCGCCATCCTCCTCGCGCCAGTGCGGTGTGACATAGTAGAGCAGGTTCAGCGCCCGGTACCGGTCGCGCGTCTTGTCATGCGAGTTGTCCAGATGCGGGCGCAAGTAGGCGCCCTTGGACATGGCGCTGATACCGCCGGCGTAAAGATCGCTGTCCGGTTCGAGCGTGGTCAGACCCGTGATCCGCCCGACTTGTTCCACCACGCGCGGATCCTGGAAGGCGTAGACTGCTTCTTCGACCAGCGGATCGAACGCGTTCATCTGGGCTGCTACGTGCTTGTTCTCCTTGATCGAGCGTTTGAGGACCATGCGCTCGGACGCGGGGAATCGGTCATGGATCTGCGTGGCCAGGGCGTGCGGCAGCAGGTTGAAGATTTGGCAAGATCGAATGCGCCCACACGTCTGGAAGTCGGCAGCGATCCCATCGATCGCGGGCTCAAGCCTTGCGACAATCAAGTCGGCGATTTCGGTCCGATCGAGCATGTCCCCCGGAATAGGAAACTATGCCTAATAAAGAGTTACCCGGGGCGATCCGAGGGTGATTGGCGCCGTTGCGAGCGGCTGAACTGGGCATGCGGTTCTCAACCGCCGGCGGCGAACGCCTACTGCGGCGCGAGGTAGTGGATGATCTCCCAGTGGGAGCCGATTTGCGCTCGATCTCAATCACCCGCATCGTCGTGGCGCACCGCCGCGACACGATCGCCGCGGCCGACCGCGTGCTGATGCTGCGCGACGGCATTCGCCACCTGGGTTCCGGCGCCGAATACCGTTTGCGCGCCGGGCGGCATGGCACCATGCAGGCGGTGAAGTGAGGCTTGCGTCCATCGATGACGCCGAGACCGGGGAAAGCCGATGCGTGAGCGGACACTGCTTTATTTGACAACCTGCGCGGTTCTCTCGGTCATCTCCGGCAATGCCACCGCCTACCCGGTGCCGCCGCCGCCGCGGACCGGCATGGAGATTTTCAATCCGGTCGACCGTGAGCAATCCGTGCTGGCGCGATGCGCCGCTTCGCGCGCCGTGATGAAGTGGTCCTTCACCAAGGGCAGGGTGCATGTCCGCCAATTGCGCTTCAACGCGACGAGCGCGTCTGCGGCAATGCTGACGGAGCTCGACCAAGCGGCGGCGACCTTGAAGGGCGACATAGCCGTCAGGCTCGATTGCAGCAACGAGGGTGCCGCTCTGACCATGATCGAAGAACGGTCGGCCGGTAGCGCCCGATCACGAAGTGTGCGGTTCGATTATGCTGGCGGACGCCTCTTGCGGATCGACTGACGTTGGTTGTGTGTTCCCGTTTTCGCCCCGGGCTTAGGAGAAGTGCAAAATGCTAGCGCAAGCCATCGTCACCATAAGCGCGGCTGCAGCCCCGACGATCCCCGTCCAGGCGCAATGGGATGCAGCCAGGCAGCCGACCGTCACGGCGACCATCGCGGCGCCTGCCAAGCCCATTGGGATCGACGACACGCTGGTGATGGAGGTGAAGGTGTCAGTCGATCACGGGTCGCTGCGCGCCTCGCCGTTCCTGAACGCCACCAGGGGCGTCTCCTTGTCGGTGACCGATGCCGAGGGCGCCGTCATCAAGCCGCTGGAGCCGATACCGGTGTCGCCGGCCGCTCCGCCGGTGCAGCCAGCCTCACTGGTGAGCATCCAGGCGGGCAAACCCTTGTCGATCCCGATCAAGGAGCAGGCCAGGTTCCTGTTCCCCGGCGCGGGGACTTACAAGGTACGCGCCACGATCCGGTTTATGGACGCCTCGTCCACGCCGCCGCGCTACCTGACGGCCACGTCCGATGCGGTTTCGGTGAAGGTCACTCGAGGCAAAAGCCGGTGATCAGGCTTCCTGCGAGCGGCCAGCCCATTCCTTGTTGATGGCAAGCGCAGCGAGGGTGCAGATCGCGCCGGAGAGCAGGTAGGCGCCGACCGACCACAAGCCGATCCTGCTCGCGAGCGTCAGGGCGACCAGCGGGGCGAAGCCGGCGCCGATCAGCCAGGCCGAGTTGGCGACGATCGCCGCGCCGGTGTAGCGGTACTCGCTCGGGAAGCTGGCGTTCACCGCGCCCGAGGACTGGCCGAACGCGAGGCCCAGCAGGACGAAGCCGCCCAGCATGTAGACGATCTCGCCCAAGCTTCCGCCGCTCAGCAGCTGGGGGGCAAAGCCGCTGTAGGCGCCGATCAGAACGGCCGAAACGCCCAGCACCGCGCGCCGGCCGACCCGGTCGGCGATCACGCCCGACGCCAGCATCGCCAGCACGCAGACCATGGCGCCGGCGATCTCGATAGTGAGGAAGCGGACCGGGTCCTCCTTGCTGAACAGCGTCACCCATGAGAGCGGGAACACGGTCACGAGGTGGAACAGCGCGAAGCTCGCCAGCGGGGCAAAGGCGCCCAGCACGATCGTGCGCAGCTGCTTGAACAGGGTTGCGAAGGCGGGTGAGGGCTGCAGCTCGCGGCTCTCGAACAGTTCCTGGAACTCGGGCGTGGCGACGAGGCGCAGGCGGGCGAACAGCGCCACCACGTTGATCGCGAAGGCGACGAAGAAGGGATAGCGCCAGCCCCAGCTGAGGAAATCCTCGCGCGAGAGCGTCGCCATGAAGAACGCGAACAGCGCCGCGGCGACGATCAGGCCGAGCGGCGCGCCCAGCTGCGGGATCATCGCGAACCAGCCACGCTTCTCCTTGGGCGCGTTGAGCGAGAGCAGGGCGGGCAAGCCGTCCCAGGCGCCGCCTAATGCCACGCCCTGGCCGATCCGCAACAGCGCCAGCAGCCAGGCCGCGGCCACGCCGATCTCGTTGTACCCGGGCAAGAATGCCACGGCCATGGTCGAGCCGCCGAGCAGGAACAGCGCGATCGTCAGCTTGACGCCGCGGCCATGCGCGCGGTCGATCGCCATGAACACCAGTGTCCCGATCGGCCGACCCATGAAGGCCAGCGCGAACAGCGCGAAGGAATACAGGGTGCCGGTCAGCCGGTCGACATATGGGAAGATCAGCGTCGGGAACACCAGCACCGAGGCGATCGCATAGACGAAGAAGTCGAAGAATTCGCTCGTCCGCCCGACGATCACGCCGATGGCGATTTCGCCCGGCGCGATCCGGTGATCGCGTGCGTTTACCAGGCGCGCGTCGCGCTCCAGTTGCGTCGAATTCGGCGCGGCGATCGTTGCGGTCATTGTCTTGGGCTCCGGAAGCCAGTCGCGATGGTATTGCATTGGCTAACGCCTTGCACCAGAAAAGCGCTGCGGGCGGGATAGGACAAAATGTCCAATGTCGGCGCGCGGGTGCGCGGGATAGGCGGCGATCCATGCGCGAAGACAAGCTGATGATCCGGTTGCGACGCCTCGCCGGCCGTGCCCTGTGCGTGGCACCCCTGCTGCTGCTCGGCGCTTGCAAGAGCGAGCTGCTCGATCCGGCCGGCGATATCGCCCTCCAGCAGCGCGACATCATCTACATCTCGACCGCGCTGATGCTGCTGATCATCGTGCCGGTCATGGCGCTGACGGTGATCTTCGCCTGGCGGTATCGCGCCAAGAACACCGAGGCTACCTACGATCCAGACTTCGATCACTCGACCTCGCTCGAGCTGGTGATCTGGGCGGCGCCGCTGCTGATCATCATCTGCCTGGGCGCACTGACCTGGTGGAGCACGCACTTGCTCGACCCATTCAGGCCGCTCAACCGAATCTCGGCGGAGAAGCCGATCGACCGCAAGGTGAAGCCGCTGGTGGTGCAGGTCGTTTCGCTCGACTGGAAGTGGCTGTTCATCTACCCCGAGCAAGGCATTGCGTCGGTCAACCAGCTGGCGCTGCCGGTCGATCGGCCGGTGACGTTCGAGCTGACGTCGACCAACATGATGAACACGTTCTACGCGCCGACGTTGGCGGGCATGATCTACACCATGCCGGGTATGCGCAGCACGCTGCACGCGGTGCTGAACAAGCCGGGGCACTATCGCGGCATGTCGGGCAACTACAGCGGTGCGGGCTTCTCCTACATGAACTTTACGCTGGAGGGCGTGGACCAGCAGGGCTTCGATGCCTGGGTGGCGCGGGCGAAGGGTGCCGGACAGGCGCTCGACACCGCCCGCTTCATCGAGCTCGAGAAGCCGAGCGAGAAGGTGCCGCCGATGCTGTTCTCGGGCGTGGCGCCGGGCCTGTTCGACCGCGTCTACAACCGCTGCGTGAAGCCGGGCACGCCCTGCATGAGCCAGACCATGCACCACGGCCAGGGCAACATGGCCCAACCGCAGACAAATGGGCCGGGCGATCCCAACATCGGGTCGGGCATGCCCAGCACCCGCAACGCCCCGCCGCCGCATGGACAGAAGCCTGAGGGTGCCTTGTTCAAGGAAGGCGAGGAGAAGGGTAGCGGTCCCAACGTCACCAAGCCGCGCAATCCTTCGGCCGCGCCCGGCAGCACGGATCCGCACTCGCACAAGAACCAGGATATGTCGTTCAACCAAGTACCCGCCGTGCTGGCGTCCCCCAGCACCGCCGCGGCCTGAGCCGCCGGAGAGATCATGTTCGACGCTAACGTCACCAAGGCGATCTTCGGCCGGCTGACCTGGGAATCCTTCCCGGTCCACGAGCCGATCCTGCTCGGCACTTTCGCCGGCGTCGTGATCCTGGGCACGGCGATCCTGGTGCTGGTGACCAAGTACCGGCTGTGGGGCTACTTGTGGACCGAGTGGTTCACCAGCGTGGACCACAAGAAGATTGGCATCATGTACGTGATCCTGGGCGTGATCATGCTGCTGCGCGGTTTCGCCGATGCGCTGATGATGCGCAGCCAGCAGGCGCTCGCGTTCGGGGCGAACGAGGGCTACCTCAACGCCCACCACTTCGATCAGGTCTTCACCGCTCACGGGACGATCATGATCTTCTTCGTGGCGATCCCGCTGGTGGTCGGCCTGATCAACTACGTCATGCCGCTGCAGATCGGCGCGCGCGACGTTGCCTTCCCCTTCCTCAACAACCTGAGCTTCTGGCTGACCGTAGCGGGCGCGCTGCTGGTCATGGTCTCGCTGTTCGTGGGTGAGTTCTCGCGCGCGGGCTGGCTGAACTACGTGCCTGTCTCCAACCTCCAGAACAGTCCGGACACCGGGCCGGACTACTACTTGTGGGCGCTGCAGATCGCCGGCATCGGCACGACTCTGTCGGGCATCAACATGGTGGTTACCATCATCAAGATGCGCGCGCCCGGCATGACCATGATGAAGATGCCGATCTTCTGCTGGACCGCGCTTTGCAGCAACGTGCTGGTCATCGCGATCTTCCCGGTCCTGACCGGCGCCTTCGCCATGCTGATGCTGGACCGCTACGTCGGCACCGACTTCTTCACCAACGATCTCGGCGGCAACCCGATGATGTACTGGAACCTGGTGTGGATCTGGGGTCACCCAGAGGTGTACGTACTGGTCCTGCCCGTCTTCGGCATCTACTCCGAGGTGACCTCCACCTTCACCGGCAAGCGGCTGTTTGGCTACTCGTCGATGGTGTACGCCACGGTCGTCATCACCATCCTGAGCTACCTCGTTTGGCTGCACCACTTCTTCACGATGGGCTCGGGCGCCAGCGTCAACAGCTTCTTCGGCATCGCCACCATGGTGATCTCGATCCCAACCGGCGCGAAGATCTTCAACTGGCTGTTCACGATGTACCGCGGGCGCATCCGCTTCGAGCTGCCGATGATGTGGGTGGTCGCCTTCATGCTGACCTTCGTGGTCGGCGGCATGACCGGCGTGCTGCTCGCCGTCCCGCCTGCCGACTTCGTGCTGCACAATTCGCTGTTCCTGGTGGCGCACTTCCACAACGTGATCATCGGCGGCGTCGTGTTCGGGCTGTTCGCCGGCATCGATTACTGGTTCCCCAAGGCTTTCGGCTTCAAGCTCGACCCGTTCTGGGGCAAGGTCCACTTCTGGGGCTGGGTGATCGGCTACTGGGTCGCCTGGACGCCGATCTACATCGTCGGCCTGATGGGCGCGACACGCCGCCTGCGCCACTTCGACGATCCGGCGATGCAGCCGTTCTTCATTGTCGCTGCCATCGGCGCGCTGATCATTGCGGTGGGTATCGCCGGGTTCCTGATCCAGATCTTCGTCTCCATCAAGAACCGCGAAAGCTTGCGCGACACCACCGGCGATCCCTGGGACGGCCGCACGCTGGAGTGGTCGATCGCCTCGCCCCCGCCGAACTACAACTTCGCGCACACGCCGGTGATCCATGATCTCGATGCCTGGTACGACATGAAGCACCGCGGCGCGACGCGGCCGACGAGCGGGTTCAGCTCGATCCACATGCCGCGCAACACCGGCATGGGCGTGATCCTCTCAGGGTTGGCGCTGGCACTCGGCTTTGCGATGGTGTGGTACATCTGGTGGCTGGCGGCGCTGGCGGCCGTGGGCCTGCTGGTCCTGAGCGTAGTCCACACCTTCAACTACAACCGCGACTACTTCATCCCGGCCGACGAGGTGACGCGCGAGGAAGACGCGCGCACCCGCCTGCTCGCGGCGGGAGCCTGAGGCCATGAGCAACACTGCACCCGAAGCGACGGTTCCCGCGGACCACGCACCTGAGGTAAAGGGGGCTCCCGCCTTCTACGTCCTCGACGATCACGAGCATCACCACGAGCCCGGCAGCAGCACCATGCTGGGCTTCTGGATCTACCTGATGAGCGACGCGCTGATCTTCGCCTCGCTGTTCGCCACGTACGGCGTGCTCAGCACTGCCTATGCCGGCGGGCCGACCCCGCGCGAAATCTTCGAGCTGCCGCTGGTGGCGCTCAACACCGCGATCCTGCTGGTCTCCTCAATCACCTATGGCTTTGCGATGATCGCGATGCACGAGGGCAAGCTGGGCGCCACGCGTGCCTGGCTGGCGCTGACCGGACTGCTCGGCCTCGCCTTCGTGGGGGTGGAGCTCTACGAGTTCTCCAACCTGATCGCGGAAGGGGCAACCCCGCAGCGCAGCGCGTTCCTGTCCGCGTTCTTCACGCTGGTGGCGACGCATGGCCTGCACGTGACGTTCGGGATCATCTGGCTCGTCGTCATGCTGGTCCAGCTCGGCCAGCGCGGGCTGCATCCGGAGAACCAGCGCCGCTTGATGTGCCTCAGCATGTTCTGGCATTTCCTCGACGTCATCTGGATCGGCGTCTTCACCTTCGTCTACCTGCTGGGAATGCTGCGATGAACGAGGCCACGCACGCCGATCACGGCACCCAACACGGCGAGGCACACGCTCCGGGCGAGATGGATGGCCACGGCTCGCGCAAGGGCTACCTTGTCGGCTTCCTGCTCTCGGTCGTCCTCACCGCCATTCCCTTCTGGCTGGTGATGACCGGTGCGCTGGACACCCAGACCACCGCGATCGTCATCATCGCGCTCGCGGTGGTGCAGATCCTAGTCCACACCGTGTGCTTCCTGCACGTCAACACGCGATCTGAAGGCGGGTGGACGCTGCTCGCCTATGCCTTTGCCGCGGTGATCGTGCTGATCGTGATCTCCGGCTCGCTGTGGATCATGTACCACCTCAACACCAACATGATGCCGGTGACCCAGACCGGCATGGGGACCTGACCACGGCTCGCGATCTGGTGAGGCGCCGGCTTCTAGCCGCCCTGGCGCTGATAGGCCTGTGCGGCTTCGTCGCGCTCGGCGTCTGGCAGCTCGAGCGGCGGGTCTGGAAGCTCGACCTGATCGCCCGTGTCGACGCCCGCATCCATGCCGCGCCTGTGCCGCTTGCGGCCGTCGATCGCGCGGCCCCACCGGGCGAGATCGAATACCGCCGGGTTCGCGTGACCGGCACGTACCTCCAAGGCCGTGACACCCTGGTGCAGGCAGTAACGGAGCGCGGCTCGGGGTTCTGGGTGCTCTCGCCGCTGAGAACACAGGCCGGCACCGTGCTAATCAACCGTGGCTTCGTTGCCGGCGAACGCGGCAGCGTGCGTGCCCCGGTGCCGGGCGGCATCGTCACCGTGACTGGGCTGATTCGCCTGACCGAGCCCGGCGGTGGCTTCCTGCGTGCGAACGACGCGACGGCGGACCGCTGGTACTCACGCGACGTCGCCGCCATAGCAAAGGCCCGCGTCCTCGGCCCCGTCGCGCCCTTTTTCATCGACGCCGATGCCTCTCCCGACCGCAACGCGACGCCGATCGGCGGCTTGACGGTCGTGCGTTTCCAGAACACGCACCTGATCTACGCCCTGACCTGGTTCGCGCTGGCCGGCCTCTGCGGCTTTGCTGCGCTCAGGATCCTGCGCGCGCCGGACGTGACCTGATGGACAAGCCGCTCCTGCCCTTCACCACACGCGTGCCGGCCGGCCCTTCGCCGGAGACCGCGGCGGTGGAGAACATGCGCCAGCTCATCCAGCTGCGCTGGATCGCGGTGGCCGGCCAAACCCTGACCATCCTGCTGACCCACTACGTGCTGCAGGTGCCGCTTGCCCTGGCGCCGATGCTGGGGCTCAGCGCCTTCCTGGCGGTCGCGAACCTGCTGGCGACGATGGCCTTGGCACGGCAGCGGGTCTTCAACACCGAAGTCATGCTGGCGCTGCTGATCGACATGGCGGCACTGACCCTGCAGCTCTACTTCAGCGGCGGCGCGAGCAATCCTTTCGTCTCACTGTTCCTGCTGCAAGTCGTGCTCGGCGCGATCTTGCTGCCCCCGCTTGCCGCCGGTCTGCTAGCGGCCGCCGCGGCGCTGAGCTATGGCCTGCTCTCCTTGCGTTACATCCCGCTCGCCTTGCCTGACTCGGCGCTGGACCTGCTGGCAGTAGGACGCTGGACCGCGTTCCTGATGGTCGCGGGGCTCCTGGTGTTCTTCATCGCCCGGATCAGCCGCAACTTGCGCGCGCGCGACGGCTACCTTGCCGACTTGCGCCAGCATGCGGCCGAGGAGGAGGGCATCGTGCGCATGGGCCTGTTCGCCTCGGGCGCGGCACATGAACTCGGAACCCCGCTGGGCACGCTTGCTGTCATCCTCGCCGACTGGCGCCGGATACCTGCGATCGCCCGCGATGCCGAGCTGCTCGCCGATGTCGAGGCGATGCAATCCGAGATCCAGCGGTGCAAGGGCATCGTCACCGACATCCTCCACTCCGCCGGCCAGCCCCGCGGCGAGCCGATGGAGAGCGCCGCCGCCGATGCATTCCTGACCGCCACGCTCGACGCCTGGCGGCCGACGCACCCCGACGTGCCGCTGGAGTATCGCCCGCACGGCATCGCCGGCGCCCTGACTGCGGTCAATCCGGAGCTGCGGCAGGCGATCTGGAGCGTGCTCGACAACGCCGCCGAAGTCTCGCCGGCCGCCGTCCGTCTCCAGGCGAGCGTGCAGGACGGCATGCTGGCGATCGTGGTACACGACGAAGGACCGGGCTTTCCGGCGCAAGTGCTGGCGCAGCTCGGCCGGCCCTACCAGTCGAGCAAGGGGGCGGGGCATGGCCTTGGCCTGTTCCTCGCCGCCAACGTCGTGCGTCGTCTGGGCGGGAAGCTGGAGGCGGCGAATCGGCCCGAAGGCGGCGCCGAGGTCACGCTGACCTTACCACTCGCCGGCGTTGCAGGAGCGGATCGCCATGGATGAGCCCGATCTACTGATCATCGAGGACGACGAGACCTTTGCGCGCACGCTGCAACGCTCGTTCGAGCGGCGCGGCTATCGCGTACGCGTGGCCAACGATCCGTCGCAGCTCGACGCGCTGCTGGCACAGGGGCGGCCGACGCATGCCGTCGTCGACCTGAAGCTCGGCATCAGTTCGGGCCTGCCGTGCGTGCAACAGCTTCATGCGCTTGACCCCGCGATGCCGATCGTGGTCCTCACCGGCTACGCCAGCATCGCAACCGCGGTCGAGGCGATCAAGCTGGGAGCGCGGCACTACCTGGTGAAGCCATCGACCACCGACGATATCGAGGCCGCCTTCGGGCGTGCCAATGCGGATCCCGAAGTCGCCATCGCCGCGCGCGCCGCCTCTCCCAAGACGCGCGAGTGGGAGGCGATCAACGAAACGCTCGCGGCCACCGGCTTCAACATATCGGAGACCGCCCGTCGCCTGGGCATGCATCGCCGCACCCTGGCGCGTAAGCTGGAGAAGCGCCCGGTGAAGTGAGCGCTGCGGCCCACTAAGGTCCGCGGATGGACCAATATGTCGCAGCAGCGGCGAGTTACATCTGGCGCCGGACCAATCCCGAATAGGGCTCGCGACGGGATGGCCATAGGATGGGCCTGCATCGATAGCAGGAGCCTATCATGCACGAACTGACTTGGGAATTGCTGCTTTGGCCTACCGCCCGATCATCGACGCCTTCCTGGAAGGCTGCCTAAGCAAGCGGCCTTAGCGCTGGCTGCATTTCAGGTCGATCACCCGCAAGGCGAGCTCGGAGGGAGAACCACCCTCCCGCGCGATCTCCTCGTCCACACAGCGCTGCCGGGGCGTGCGGGTGTCCTTGGGCTGCTGAGGCACGACGTACACCGACCCATACCCCGGCACGACGACGGCTCGGGGTTGCTGCGCGGGCCGAGTCTCAGAACCGCCGGCGGCCTGCCCCGCAAGCGGCGAGGCTATGGCGACGGCGAACATGGCAATGGCAGCGGACAAGACAGATGATCGTCGTTGCACCATAGGATCCGACATATCCGTCCACAGGCGCTTTTTCGAGCGGCAAGCGCAGCACACCGCAAGAAATCGCAGGAGCGGCAGACGCGGGGAGCTTAAGAGCTGCGCAATGAGATCGCAGCGGCCATCTTCGTCCAATGCCCCGGTTTTGCCGCGAGTACCGCAGTTTTGACTCAGAGACGTAGTGGGAAAAATGGTGCGCCCGGAACGATTCGAACGTCCGACCCTCAGATTCGTAGTCTGATGCTCTATCCAGCTGAGCTACGGGCACGTTGGAGGCGTGCACATAGATAGGGCGCATGGGCTTGGCAAGCGCCAAACTGCCCTGCCTCGCAGAAACTTGCCGATCGGCTCTGCCGGGAACCTATCCACCTGCTGCTGGAGCCCAGATGAGAATTCCGCCGTATTTCGCCCTTACTGCGCCGTCGTTGTTACAAGCCAATCTTGAGGCTCACCATGGCCCGGTTGCTGGGCACGCCCGAGATCTGGGCGCTCTCGACATGGAGATCGACAGAGGCATTGCCGCTCACCTGCATCTCCGCTCTCGGCAGCACTAACCCAGGCGTATCGGGCAAGGGTCGCAACCGGTTGCGTTCAGGATCGCCGGCGCAGACGACGATCTCATCGGGGCGGCCTGCCGCGCAGCGGGGCTTGAGGGTCGTGAACGATGCACCCGGCCGGGGCCCTGCTGCAGCTTCGAACTCGACCGCCACGTGAGGCAGAACGATAGCCGGTGGAGCGTCGGGCAAGGGCATAGCTGTTCTGCCTCAAGGCGGTGCAGCCATCGAGTTATACGAGCAATAAAGGCGTGAGCGAGGCGGTGCGGCGACAGCTGGGGTCACCGCGCCACGGGCGCTGGCCAAGGAGAGTGCGCGCCCCATCGAGGTATGTGGCGCCGTTCGCCTAAGCGCCTCCATTTCCCGCACGCTCACTTCGCGTGTCAATCGGATGCGCGTATCGGATCAAGCATCAGGATCAGCACTGCACACGCGATCGAGAGCGGCACCGAACAAACGAGCAGGAGCGCATAGCTGCCGAACCAGGAGACCGAGGAGCCGAACAGCCAGGGACCGATCCCCGCGCCCACCGCCGTCAGGGCGGATATAGCCCCGAAGGCACGGCCGAACTTGGCTGGGCCAGCGTAGTAGCTCGCGAGTTGGACAGTGATCTGGAGTGTCGAGCCGCCGCCGAAACCAAGCATCAGCATCGACGCCAGGATCGCGCTATAGGAATGTCCTGGGAGGAGCAGGAGCCCCACCGCGACACCGGTGAAGGTGATGCCCAAGGCGCCGACCATGCGCTTCTCGAACCGGTCCATGAGCCAGCCGGTCACCAGCTTGCCTGCAATCCCCGCAAGGCCGGCGGTCGCCGCAAGTTGCGCCGCTATCTCCCGGCTCATGGCGAAGCTGGCGAGGATCGGCACCTTGTTCACCGCGATGCCCGCGCCGACGATCGAGAGGAAGAACGAGGCGAGCGCGATCTTGATCAGATTGCGGTCGAGGACGCCGCGGAAGGAGAAGCTGCTGTGGGGGCCTTTGCGGTCCGGCGCATGACCTGCGGCGCCCGCAGCGTGCGCGGGCAAACGGAACGTGAAGACGGCGATCATGAAGACTGCGCCACCCCAGCCAAGTCCGAGCGCCGCGAAGGTCGCGCGCCAGCCAAGCGTGCGGATCAGGTACTCGGTGAGGATCGGCGTGACCGTCTGTGAGACGGCGATGCCCGACAGCGTGACCGCGAGCGCCAGTCCGCGCCCACGGTCGAACGTGCGCGAGATCGCTGCCGACCAGACCAGCGGCTTCACCAGCAGGAAGCTCACCGCGTAGAAGCTCCACAAGCCGTACCAGCTCAGCGCCGAGGCGCTCGTCAGCCCCAGCGCCGCGAAGGCCGCTGAGTTCAGCACCACGCCTGGTAACGCCACCGCCCGCGGGCCGAAACGGTCGATCAGCGATCCCACGAGCGGTGTCAGGAGGATGCCGAAGACGGAAATTACCGTGAGCGCGGAAGCCACCATGCCGTGCGACCAGCCCAGGCTCTGGCTCAGCGGCTGCATGAACAGGCCGAGCGAGTACGGCGCAAGGCCTGAGAGCGACATGCCCGCCATCCCGCCCAGAACGAGCAGCCAGCCGCGCCTCCATTCGGCGGCGACTTCCCCGGGGGCTGCCGACGACGGCTTGCCACTGTTCTTGACGACCGAAGCTGCCACCAGTTCGGGGGCGGCGGCGCCATCGAGCGGTAGGCTGGACAATGTCATGGTCGCCTACCCTGCCGTCGCGTTTTCGACGGCACCGTGCAGCTCTGCCCAGCTGACGCCAACCTGTCGAGGATCATAGGGAATGACCGGGGGGGCATCGCCATAGGGATCGAGCGTGTGGATGAAGCGGTGGCTGCCGATCATGTGGCCGCAGGTGCTACCCAGCTCGATGATCTCGGCCGTGGTGAAGACCTCGGCCAGTCCGCGGTATGTCGCGTCGTCAATGCTGTGATGGTCGGTGGCCAGCAGCTCCAGGAACTCAAGCGCACGCTTCTCGCGCAAGGTAAGGTCGCCGCGCAGGTGCGGGCTGATGAGGCAGGCGACCACGTCTTCGGTCACGTCGTCCACTTTGCGGGCATTCATGCACGGCTCGCATCCACCAAGCTGTGCACTGCGGATACGCAGCATCTCGAGCAGCTTGCCGCCGAGCAGCGCGCGTGGGAAGTTGTAGTGCCGGTCGCCGTCCTGGGGGACATGATCGTGCTCGGCATAGGCCAGGATGCGCGATGCGGTCTTGTCGGCGGGGGAGCCGCCGCTCTGGATCGTGTGCTCCATGCGGGCGCGCTGCTTGTCGTTCAAGGCTTCCCAGGGAAGCGGTTCGATCCGGGGCATAGGAACTCTCCTGTCAGGACGGGATCTTTCGTAGGCATCCCTCCGCTGCAGGTTCCTGATTGCGGCGAGCGCCAGCAAGCCATGAGAAGGGCGCCAGTGCTGAATTCCGGACTTTAACCGAGCCGATGCGGGCCAAGTCGATCCCCAAGTGTGTCGGTCGCCGGGACCTCGCTCGGGCGCAGGCCGGTCGCTCGGCGGAAGGCGGCGGCAAAGGCACTCGATCCTGAATAGCCGAGGCTAGCCGCGACATCCTTCACGGCCTTGCCCGCCTGCAGCATGGCGCGTGCGCGGCGCACCATGGCAGCCTCGGTCGCGCGGCCAAGCGTCTGGCCCGTCTCGTCGCGAAACGCGCGGGTCAGATGCCGCACTGTCAAGTCGCAGATGGCAGCAAGCTCGGTCAGATCGGGTAGGGGGCTATCCTCGGCAAGGCGCTTGCGGATCAGCCCCAGACGCCAGGGCGCAAGTCCCCCGGCGAGCAGACCCGTTGCCGGGGTGTCGCGACGGCACGCTCGGGCGATCTCAATGGCGACTTGTTGCGCCAGCAGGTCCAGCATTGCCGGCGTGCCGAAATCGGGATCGCGCGTCTCGCGCACCATGCGCTGGAGCAGCCACGGAATGTCCGTCGCTCCTAGCCGTGCGCAGAAGTCGAGCATGCCGGCCTTGTCGGTCAGCCAAGCGGGCTCCTCGGCGACTTCCTCCACCACCCGCGCATCGAGCATGAAGCACAGCGATCGCGAGCGGCCCGGCGCGAAGTTGCTGACGATGCGTTGCCGCGGGCCGGCCACGGTGAGCCCGCCCCGCCGTCCGAACAGCCGCGTCTTGCCGCTGCCGAGGTGCGACCAAGTAGAGTCGGGCTCGGTGTTGCCGAGTGTCTGGTTGAACAGGAAGCAGCCGCTTCCGGTCTGCCAGCGGCTCTCGATCGGCTGTGACCAGCTGAAGTTGCGGACTTCGATGCGGCCGCTCGGGAACTGGACCAGGGCTTCGGTCGCGTAGCTGTCCAAGAAGTCGATCATCGATCGTTCCGAGTGGACCCAGTCTGGCCGGATGCCCCGTCGCTCGCTTTGCTGTCGCCCACTTTGCTCCAGGGCGCGCGGTTGACGGGGCTGGGCGAGCAGCGCGACGCAGGGCGCAGGTGACATGGCGGTCAATCCAGTCGCAGGAAGCGCTTCGCGTTGTTGCAGATGATGTCTCGAATATCCTCGCGCGGCAGCCCTTCGCAGTCTCGCCTGATGATCTCATGGCTGCGCGGAAACGTTGTCTCCGAGTGCGGGTAGTCCGACGACCACATGATGTTGCGGCCGCCGGGCAGGTTCCGACTGAGGATCCCCGCGCGGTCCTGGATGAATGAGCCCCAGATGTTGCTGTCCATGTAGGAGCTGGGAAGCCGGCTGATCACGCTCTCGGTCCAGTAGCGCTGCTTCTCCCATGTGCGGTCGCAGTATTCGGCATACCAGGCGAACCAGCCGACGCCGCTTTCCATGCTGCCGATGCGCAGATCCGGGAAGCGATCGAAGATGCCGTTGAAGATGAATATGCCCAGCGGCTCGGCCATGTTCACCTTCGACATCGGCATGTCGGGCAAAAAGTGCTGCTTCTCGCCAAAGCGCGGGACACGAGCACCCAGGTGGAAGGTGATCACCATGCCATAATCGCACAGCACCTTCCAAAGGAGGTCGAACTCGGGCTGGTAGTACTGCAGCGCGCCCTTGGGATCGCCGGTCTGCGCGGCGACTTGGCCGGATTTCATGTTCTTGATTTCGGACGAGGTCTTCCACGCATCCGGGTTCTGCGGAAATGCCGGAAGCTGCAGCATCTTGAAGCCCATCTTGGCAAGCCGGTGGACGTGCTCGATGGTCTCGTCGATGTCGCGCATCGGCGCATGACCGACCGGGAAGAGGCGATTGGGTGCGTTCGAAGCCCAGTCCATGACCCAGCGCGAATAGGCTTCGAAGCTGGCGAGATAGAGGTCGTTGTCGAACGAACCTAGCGGCCCGCCGCCGAACAGGATGGCTTGGTCGATGCCGTCGAGGTCCATGTCGGCGAGGCGCTTGGCGGGATCGTAGGTGTTGCGCTGCTCTGAGAGCTTGCCCACCATCTTGAAGTTCTTGCCTTCCCGGCCGGCCTGGTTGCCGATCATGCGAACGGGGCGGCGCTGCCCTTCGAACAGCACATAGTCGACCTCGTCGCCTTCTTCGATCACCGGCGCTTTGTGCTTCTGCGCTGCCGGAAGGTAGTCCTTCCACATGTCGTACGGGGGATCGATATGGGCGTCGGCATCGAAGATCGGCCCAAGGTCCCAGTCTTCCTTGGTGGCGCTGCCAAATCGCGGATCTGCTTCGGCCATGTCCCCGTCCTCGTTCCCGTGTGTGTTTTCTTCGGTGCCGTTCGGACCGCGTTTGTCGCGTGTTCGTGTCCGGCAACGGCATCCTGTGCTTGCAAGTGGCATGCGTCCAATGCAAAGTCTGGCCGCTTTCGATGAGGTTTCGGAATGAACTTACGCAAGCTGCGTCACGCCGTGATCTTGTCGCGATCCCTCAACTTCACGCGTGCTGCGCGCGAACTCAACATCACGCAGTCCGCATTGTCGCGCAGCATCCAAGCACTCGAGGCGGAGTGCCGGCTGCAGCTGTTCGAGCGAGCACATGGCGCCGTCGCCGTCACTCAGGCGGGACGCGAATTCATTCGCCATGCCGAGGGCATGTTGCGCAGCGAAGCGGCCTTGCGCACCATGGTCGACCACGCATCGGAAGGGGAGGGCGGGCATGTGACGATTGGCGTCACCCCGCTCGTTGCCCGTGCGATGATCGCACCGCTCATGGCGCCGCGCGTGGCGCAGCCCCACCTTCATGCCGAAATCCTCAAGGGCAGCAGCCAGGAAGTGCTCGAGATGGTGGCGCAGGAGCGTGTCGACCTCGGCATCGTGCTCGATAACCTGCTACCCGTCGACGGCACGTTCGATATCACCCTGCTCGCCGCGTTTCCGCTCTCGGTGATCGTGCGAGCCGGACACCCATTGACCGAGCGACTCGATTTCAACTTGAAGGATCTCGCGGCTTTCCCGCTGATCCGATCCAACACGCCTTTTGCGCGCGAGGGTGCTTCGGTCATGGTCGGGCTGACGGTGCTCGGCGCGCCGACCCTCACGGTTGAAGATTATGATGTGCTGGGTGACATTGTGGCCGCCAGCGATGCGATCTGGATCACCGCACCGCTCGCAGTCCAGCGATCGCTCGACAATGGTGAGCTCGTCGCGCTGCCGATCTCGTGGCTGCCCGAAGACCGCCGGGCCACCATCGTCGCCGTGCATTTGAAAGCGCGCACGCTGTCACCGATCGTCACCTCGCTGCTTCGGGACATGGTCGCACTCGGCCGCAGGCTGAGCGAGTGATCGAGCTTCGCTAGCCCCCCGCACCACGCTTGGCCGAGTGCGCAGCGGCGCTGCATGGATATGTCCATATTTCAGGAGCTGCGATTTCATTCGTCACAGAAGCGCGCATTTTCCAGGCTATGCCTGTCTCGCAGCGGCATCGCTCGGCTGTTCGCCCGCCTCGTCCACGGGCGGACCCGGTCACAGGGTAGCTGTCGATCCATGCCGGCCGCGGCGCCGTGGACACAAAGGCGTGGGTCGCGGGAAGAAGACAAAAAAGAACAACAGAGAGGGGAATGACATGAGACTCAAGGCGCACTTGGGGTTGAGCGCGGCGTTACTGGCCTTCGTATCCACAACGGCGCAGGCGCAGGAAACCGGTGCCAACGGCGGCGCGGACGCGACCACCGCCGCTACCGACGACATCATCGTCACCGCCCAGCGCGTTTCGCAGAGCCTGCAGGACGTGCCGATCTCTATCACCGTCTACGACCAATCGCAGCTGGACAACAAGAACATCGTCTCGGCCAGCGACCTTGCGACGTACACGCCGTCGCTCTCGGTCAACCAGCGCTTCGGGCCCGAAAAGAGCGGCTTCGCGATCCGCGGTTTCGTGCAGGATGCGGGCACGGCGCCCTCGGTCGCGGTCTATCTCGCGGACGTTCCCGCGCCCCGTGCTCAAGGTCAGACGCCATCGGGCAATTCGCTCGGCCCGGGCGCTTTCGTGGACCTTGCGAACGTGCAGGTCCTCAAGGGGCCGCAAGGCACGCTGTTCGGCCGCGCGACCACGGGCGGTGCGGTGCTGGTTGTGCCGCGCAAGCCGACCGACAACCTCGAAGGCTACGTGGAAGGCTCAGTCGGCAATTACGATCTGCGTCGCATCCAGGCCGTCGCGAACCTGCCGCTGGCAGACACCTTCAAGGTCCGCATGATGGTCGATCGTTACAAGCGCGACGGATACATGGAGAACCATTCGGGGATCGGCCCGAAAGCCTACAACGATTCCGATTACATCGCTGCGCGGCTCGGCGTCCTCGCCGATCTGACGCCATCGCTCGAGAACTACACACTCGCCAGCTACAGCTATTCGCATACGAATGGCTATGCCTCGCGCCTGGTTGGGTGCGTTACCGATCCGGCGCTGCGCAGCACCGGGCAGGCGCGCTGGGCACCCAATGGCTGCAACCAGATCGCCCGCCAGGATGCGCGCGGCGATGGGCTCCTGGATGTCGAGGTCTCCAACCCCGACCCCAAGCAGCAGCTGCGTCAGATGCAGTTCATCAACACCACGACCTGGCAGGCTACCGACACGCTCGTAGTCAAGAACATCGCCAGCTACTCCGATTTTCGTGAGCGAAGCGACTTCAATCTGAACGGAGACAACTTCGTCTACACCAGTCCGCCGCTCTCGGTCACTTCGCCCCTTCTGGGTCAGCAGGTCAGCTATACGACAGTGGCGGCTCCGAAGAACGGGTACAATTCAAACCAGTGGACCTTCACGGAGGAGTTCCAGCTTCAAGGGCACGCCTTCGACAGGAAGTTGGATTGGCAGGCAGGCGCGTACCTCGAGAAGAGCGGGCCGAACGGGTGGAACCGCACCTTCTCGCAGGTCTTCTTGCGGTGCACCGATCGCGACGCCTTGCGGTGCGTCGATCCTCTGGGCATCGGCTCGCTCGCCGATAACGTCACCCAATTTCGTTTCTCGACTTACGCAGCTTATGGTCAAGGAACGTTCAACTTGACTGACACGCTGAGCATCACGGGCGGCTTGCGGTACACGATCGACAAGCAGAAGGGCATCGGCGAAGCGACGCGATACCGTTTCAGCGCTGCGGGCCTAGCGACACGGACCTGCAACGATTCGCTGCGCTTCAAGGGCCCGACCGGCGCCGCGCTCGTGGTCACCGATCGGGTTCAATGCCACAATGAGATCAGCCAGAACTCGAAGCGCCCGACTTGGCTGGCAGGTATCGACTTCAAGCCGAGTCCCGACCTGCTGCTCTACGCGAAGTATTCGCGCGGCTACCGGCCTGGCGGTATCAATTTCTCCAACCTGGGCCTGGAGACATGGGAGCCCGAGACCGTCGATGCGTATGAACTGGGAGCCAAGGCGACGCTGCGCGGCGCCGTCCGCGGCTACGTTTCGGTCGCCGCGTTCTACAACAATTTTCGCGACCAGCAGATCAGCGCCACGATCATCGGCAAGCCCAACTCGGGGGTATCCGGTGCGGCGGGCGTGATCAATGCGGGCAAATCACGCATCCAGGGCGTCGAGTTCGACAGCTCCTTCCGCTTCTTCGACAGCCTCAAGCTTGATCTTGGCTACACCTACCTCGACACCAAGGTCATCAGCGTGGAGACGCCCACGCTGCCTGCCGACAGCCCGTTCGCTTCGATCACACCGAGCTCGGCACCGGGGGACCCGCTCGCGCTCTCTCCCAAGCACCGGCTTAGCGCGTCGCTCCATTATACCGTGCCATTGGATGAGAGTGTGGGCGAAATCGCCTTTGGTGGTTCGTATACTTACACCAGCAAGCAGGTGGCATCGTTGGCAACACCCACCCGCTTCGGCGTCCTGGGCGCAACCAACCTGGTCAGCGCGGACATCAGCTGGACCAACATCATGGCCAGCAACATCGACTTGTCCGCTTTTGCGTCGAACCTCACCAGCGAGCACTACTTCGTTGGCGTGGGCAACACCTGGACTTCGGGAGGCTTCGAGAACCAACTCGTGGGTCAGCCCCGGATGTACGGCTTACGCTTGCGGGTGAACTTCGGTCGGTGAGCATCCTCAACACGACACAGAACTACGTCGCGAAAGAGGCCTGTGTTCCGGTCCTACACAGGCCTTTTCTCAAGTGGGCTGCGTTTACGCCTTTTGCGGGATGTTTTCGCGCCGAGGCGTTGCGAGGGCCCTGATCATCTCGCCGCGGTTCTCGAGCTGACTCCGCGCGATCGCAGTATCTAGCGCGCGCTGTCCGCCCAAGATGAGCAATGGACCGTTGGCGATGTTGTCGAGCGCCTCCTGCGCCACCTCTTCGGGCGATTGGGCACTGGAGGTATCGTAGCCCAAGCGCTGCATCGCGGGAGTGTCGGTGTAGTTGATCGATATGTGGAGCACATCGATGCCCATCGGCTCGCATTCGAGCCAGAGTGACTCGGTCAGGATACGGCTGAATGACTTTGCCGCGGTATAGGTTGCCAGGGTGGGAGCGCCGCAGAAGTTCGACGAGGATCCTGCAAGGATGATGCCGCCGCGCCCGCGCTCGCGCATGAGGGCGCCAAAATGGTGCGCGAACTCGGCTTGGCCGACCACGGTGATGTTGATGACATCGCGGTAGACCTTGGGATCTAGCTCGACGAAGTTCCCGCGGATGTTGTTCGCGCCCGCATTGTAGATGAGCAAGCCAACCTCGATGTCGTCGGTGATCGTGCGCACCTGGTCGATGGCCGATGTGTCGCTGAGGTCGACCGAGAGCGATCGTGCTTCCACCCCCATGCCGCGCAGCTCTTCGGCGAGCGCTTCCAGTGGCCCGGGCTTGCGAGCCACGACGGCGATGTTGAAGCCATCTGCTGCAAGCTTGCGCGCGAAGGCGGAGCCGATGCCCTCCGAACCGCCGATGATGAGGGCCCAGGGCCCGTACTTTGCCTTGTCCATGTCCGCATCCTCTACTCGCTTCATTGCGTGCGCTGGCGTGCAGTTTGCCAACGGAGTCTGAGGCGGGTCTGAAGTCCATGAAAGCTACCGATAGGGACCAGGCAGCCAAAAAAGGACATTTGCGACCGGCAGAGCACCCACGGTCCCCGCGGCGAGGTCCCGAGGATCGCAGCAGCGTCATGAACGACCCGCCACCGCCTGGTGCAAGGTAAGCTCCCTTGTTGCCGGGCCGATGCCCCACTATCGGGAGCAAGGAAGGCGATCGGATCCATGCGGGAAAATGGCGCACATCCTGACCTACAGCTACTTGCGTGCGCGGCGCAGGTCGCGCGCTGTTGTGTAGACTTCGCTCATTCGTGTGGGGGCACATACCTCGGGTCTGCCTCGTAGCGCTGTCGCCGACGTGACCACCGAACCGTCCCATGCCGGCCTTGAAGCCGCTTTTCTCGAGAACCGGGATAAGCTGCTGCGCTTCCTGCGTGCGCGCGGCGCGGGGGATGCGGCGGAGGATCTGGTGCAGGAGGTCTGGCTCAAGATCGTGGCGAGCCCGCCGGGTCCTGTCGCAGCGCCTCTCCCATACCTTTTCCGCGTCGCGGATCTGCTGATGATCGACCGCTTTCGCGCGACACGGCAGTCGGGCGTACGCGACCGGGACTGGGTCGAGGTGAACGCGGGTGATCCTCCGGGCGCGACGAGCCAGCCTTCGGCCGAACGCTCGCTCTCTGCCGCACAGGAATCCGCGGCAGTGCTGGCCATGATCGAGCGGCTCGGCGGGCGTGTCATCACGGTCTTCAGGCGTCACCGTATCGATGGTGTGGCGCAGAAGATCGTCGCGCAGGAACTGGGTATCAGCCTGAGCACGGTGGAGGCCGATCTGCGCACTGCCTATCGCGCGCTGGCCGAATGGAAGGACAAGTCACGATGAGCGCGTTCTCATCAAGGTGCGCGGCGATCGTCTCCGTCTTCTGTGCAGAAGGAGCGTGCGATGGCGAGTGACACAGTCCGCGAACAGGCCCTCGGCTGGGCCGTGCGCACGGGCGATCCCGGGTTCGCCGACTGGGACGGCTTCATGGTCTGGCTCGAGGCCGACCCGGCGCATGCCCGTGCCTATGACGAGGTCGGTGCTGCCGTGGCGGAGGGCGCCGAGGCGATCGCGAGACACGCACCTGCGAACGACGATGTCGTGCATAGGGACGGCGCGCGGCGGCGGCCTTGGCTGGCGGGCGGAATCGCGGCGATCCTGGCGGTGGTGGCCGGAACCTGGGTTCTCTCAGGAGAGCGGCGCGATCTCTACACAATGGAGACCCGCATGGGCGAGACGCGTGTCGTCACCCTGGATCGTGGCACGCAGGTGGCGCTGGCCGGGGGAACGGCGCTCGCGTTCGACCGCAAGGACAAGCGGTTCGCTCGCCTCGACCATGGACAAGCCCTGTTCACCGTCCGCCATGATGCAGCGCATCCCTTCGAAGTCGCCGTGGGAGACGAGCGCCTGGTAGACATCGGCACCATCTTCGACGTGCGACACGACGGACGGGAACTGGTCGTCGCAGTGTCCGAAGGCGCGGTGCAGTTTGACCCTGGTGACGCGAACGTCCGCGTCTCGGCAGGTGAGGTGCTGCGGCGCGCTGAAGGTTCGGGGCAATACAGCCTCTCGCGCGTGGCGATCGAGCAGGTCGGCGAGTGGCACGAGGGCCGCTTGACGTTTGAGGCCGCTTCGCTCGCCGAGGTCGCCATGCGCTTAAAGCGGGCGACCGGGATCGACTACGTAGCCGATGGTGCTGGCACGGTCTCAGGCTCCATCCTGATCGATCCGTTGCGCAAGGACCCGGCGGCCATCGGTCCCCTGTTGGGCGTACCGGTTCGCAGTTGGGGCCAGCGCTGGATGATCGGCGCGCGCTGAATCCATGAGCTGCGTCAGGATCCTTTCGGCGGCCGTGGCGGCCACCCTCGTGGCCGTGCCCGCGCTTGCGTCGGCCGACGAGGTTGCCGTCGCGACGGGAACAGGCACCGCGGGGCAAGTGGCGAGCGTGCTGGCGCGACAGACCCGATCGACCATCCTCATCGCCGATCCGCAAGTCGCGCGCCGGATAGTCGAAGCCGTGCGCGGCCGGATGGAGCCGTCCGAGGCGGTCCGGCGTCTGGCGCGCGCTGCCGGCGGCCGGGCGATCGCAGTGGCGCCAGGTGCCTGGCGGATCGAGGCCGCTCCGGTCGCTCCGCGCTTGGTCCGCCGGGCCGCTCCGGCGCAGCGACCATCGGCGCCGGTGGAGACGGTGAGCGCCGAACCGATCGTCGTGATCGGATCCAAGCGTGATCTCACGCTGGGCCAGGTGCCGGGCCAGGTGACCATTCTTTCGGGTGCTTCGCTGGAGGCCGGCGGCATCGGCGGCACCGAGAAGATCACCGAGCGGCTCGCCACTGTCACCTCGACTCACCTGGGCAGCGGGCGCAACAAGCTGTTCATCCGGGGCATCGCCGATTCCAGCTTCACTGGCCCCACGCAAGCGACCGTCGGCCAGTACCTGGGCGACTTGCGCCTCACCTACAATGCGCCCGACCCGGACCTGCGGCTGTCCGACATGGCCAGGGTCGAAGTTCTCGAAGGGCCACAGGGCACGCTTTACGGTGCCGGATCGCTGGGCGGCATCATACGTCTGGTGCCCAACCCGCCGTTGATGAACGTGACCAGCGGTTCGATCGCGCTGGGCGGCTCGCTGACCCAGAGCGGTGCCGGCGGAGGCGACGCGGCCGCGACCGTGAACCTGCCGGTGGCGAGTGGCATCGCCTTTCGCGGTACGATCGATGCGGCAACGGCCGGGGGCTACATCGACAAGCCGCTGCTGGGACGCGACGACGTCAACCGGACCGGCATCCTCAGCGGTCGGGCCAGCTTGCGCGCAGAGATCGCGCCCGAATGGACCGTGGACCTGATCGCGGTCGGCCAATCGACCGATGCCCGTGACAGCCAGTATGCGGCGCGCGGGGGAGCACCGCTCACCAGCGACGCGGCGCTGCGCGAGGGTGCCGATGCCGACTACACGATGGGGCAGCTCGTCGTCTCGGGACGGCTCGGGGACATACGCTTGCGCTCGACCACAGGCCTAGTCCGACAGCACCTGGCGGAGCGCTATGACGCCAGCCTCGCCCACGGAACGCCGCGGCTTTTCGCACAGGACAACCGCACGCGCATGGTCGCGCACGAGACGCGCCTGTGGCGGCCCGAGATTGGCGGGTTCGGCTGGCTTGTCGGCGCCAGCTTTACGCACAACCGGACCGTCCTGTCACGACGCTTCGAGATCGAGGATCAGCGCAGCGACGCCACCGGCGTGCGCAACACGATCGACGAGGCCACTCTCTACGCCGAGGCAAGCGTGCGGCTCCGCCCGGGCCTGACTGCCACGGGCGGCGGGCGCATCACGCATGCGCGGCTCGGCGGGGCGGGCGAAGACGTGCTGCCGTCGGTCGCATTCGCCCGGGCCGCAGTCACTGCCGACCGGTCGGTGACGACGGTGCTGCCGTCGTTTTCGTTCGTGGGGCAGGTGCTGCCCACCACCAGCCTCTACATGCGTTATCAGGAGGGTTTCAGGCCCGGCGGCCTAGCGATCGAAAGCGAATTCGTCCGCCGCTTCCGCCACGATCACACCGCCACCTGGGAGTTCGGGGCACGGCACGGCCGCCCGGGCGTGAGCCCGTTTGATCTGGCGGTCAGCATCTCGTTCACGAAATGGCGGGACATCCAGGCCGATTTCATCGACAGCTCGGGCCTGCCGAGCACGGCCAATATCGGCGACGGCACGGTCTGGTCGGCCAGTGCGACTGGCGGCGTGGCGCTTGCCCGCGGCCTCAGGCTCGAGGCCGGCGCCACCTGGAACCGCAGCCAGATCGACGAGCCCTCCGCCCAGATCATCGCCCTCGTCGCGCGATCGCTGCCGGCTCCGTTCTCCGGTTCCGCACTTGTCGATGCGGTCGCGGCCCGTTCCATGCAGGTGCCCAATATCGCCCAGTTCTCGGGACGAGCCGGCCTTACCTGGGATCGCGAGGTCGGCCAGGATCTGCGGCTCACCGGAAATGCCTGGGCCAGCTACGTCGGCAAGTCGCGGCTGGGCATCGGTCCCGAACTGGGCGAGGCACAGGGCGATTATTTCGACAGCGGCGCCGATGTCCGGATCGGCACCGAACGCATAGGTGTCACGCTCGCGCTCAGCAACATCGCCAACACGCTGGGCAACCGCTTCTCGCTCGGCACGCCCTTCGGCACCGGGCGGGATCAGGAGACGCCGCTGCGTCCGCGCACGTTGCGCCTCGGGTTCGACGCGCGGTTCTGACGATCTTTTTTCAAGGCTGGCAGCAAAGGTCTCCGTCTGAGGTGTCGATACGCACCGCAAAGGGACGAAGATGCCGCGCTACCTGCCCAAGACCTCGACTTACACCCTGCTGGCCACCACGGCGCTGATCACCCTTGCCAGCACCGCGCGTGCCGAAGACGTGACCAACGCGCGCACGGCCCCGCTCCGCACCACGACGATCAAGAACGGCACCGCCGATGCGATCAACGTGACGACAGCGGGATCGGTGGTCCTCAGCACCGGCACTGCCATCACGCAGGACAGCAACAACGCCGTGACCAACGCCGGCGCCGTGACCGTCTCGAACGCAAGCGGGGCGATCGGCATCGACTCGCTGGCGGGCACCAGCGGCGATATCGTCAATTCCGGCACGATCACGATCGACGAGCCCTACACCCCGACCGATACCGACAACGACGGCGACCTCGATGGGCCTTTCGCGCTAGGATCGAACCGGACCGGCATCCGCACGCAAGGCGCGCACGCCGGCAAGATCGCGCAGAACGGCACGGTGACCATCGAGGGCAACGATTCCGCCGGCGTCGCGCTGGGCGGCAAGCTCACCGGCAACTTCACACACGAGGGCACCACCAAGGTGCTCGGCGACCGCTCCGTCGGCGTCTCGGTTCAGGCGATCGACGGCAACGTGCGCCTGGCGGGCACAGTCTCGGCACAGGGCAGGGACGCCATCGGGGCCCACTTTGCCGGCAACGTGGCGGGTGCCATGGTGGTGCAGGGCACCGTCAGTTCGACCGGCTATCGCGCCACCACTGCTCCTGGCGATGCCACCAAGCTTGACGCCGACGACCTGCTGCAGGGCGGCCCGGCTCTGCTCGTCGAGGGTAACGTCAGCGGCGGTATCGTTTTCGCCGTTGCGCCCAAGGATACCGACGCCACCAAGCCCGACGAGGATAACGACGGCATTGAGGACGCAAAGGAAGGGTCGGCCAAGGTCGTCTCCTATGGTGCCGCGCCCGCCGTGCAGATCGGCGCCACCGACCGCGCGCTTACCATCGGCCCGGTCGCGAGTACGGCAAGCCGCTTCGGGCTGATCGTCGACGGCTCTATCGAAGGCCTAAGCGTCTACGCAGGCGTCAATGCCAGCGGCCTCGTGATCGGCGGACGCGGCGGCAGCGTCGACATCGCCAACGGTATCGGCATCTCCGGCAACGTCAGCGCGACGTCGAACGGTGCGAGCGCCACCGCCCTGCGGATCGGCCCCGGTGCCACCACGCCGCTGCTGCAGAACTCCGGGACGATCGTCGCGAACGGCGGCAATGCCGCCACGGCGCTGGCCACTGCGATGCGCGTCGATGCCGGCGGCAACCTGCCGACCATCCGCAACAGCGGCACGATCAAGGCCGTCGGCGCAGGCGAGAACGGCTCCGCGACGGCGATCTTCGACGCGAGCGGCTCGACCACGTTGGTCGAGAACTCGGGGACCATTTCCGCGACGGGCGCGAAGGCGGGCACTGGGCGCAACATCGCGATCGACCTTTCGGCCGCGACCGGCCGGGTGACGGTGAAGCAGACGCAGGTCGCCGCGGGCTTTGCCGCACCTTCCATCGTCGGCGACGTGCGCCTCGGTGCGGGCGACGACCTGCTCGACCTTGCCGACGGGACGCTGACCGGCGACATCCGCTTCGGGGGCGGCGCGAACACCCTGAACCTCTCGGGCGACGCAGCGCAGACGGGCGCAGTGACGTTCGGCAGTGGCAACGACGCCATGTCGCTTGCGGCTACCAGCGCCTATGGCGGCGCGGTCGACTTCGGTGGCGGCGCGGACGTTCTCAGCCTTGCCGGCAGCGCGCGCTTTACCGGTTCGATCGCCAACTCGGCCAAACTGGCGGTGAAGATCGCGGGCGGAACGCTCGACGTCAACAAGCCGGCTTCGATCGCCTCGCTTGATGTCGGCGCCACGGGCGTGCTGGTGGTCACGCTCGACAAGGCAGCCGGCGCGGGATCGGGCTATACGGTCGCTGGCGCGGCGAACTTCGCCGAGGGCGCCAAGCTCGGTATCCGCCTCGCCGACATATCGACCGCGGTGGGCAGCTACCAGGTCCTGACCGCCGGCACTCTGACCGGCCGCGACAAGCTGACCACCATGACTGACCTCGTGCCTTTCATGTTCAAGGCCGAGCTGAACAAGAATGCCGCGGCGAACACGATCGTCGTCGATGTCGCGCGTCGTACCGCCACCGAACTTGGGCTGAACCGGTCCGCGACGGCCGCCTACGACGCAGTCTACGCAGTCCTCGGCAAGGACCAGAAGATCGAGAACGTGTTCCTGGGCATCACCAATGGCGATCAATTCCGCAATGCCGTGGGCCAGATGCTGCCCGATCACGCCGGTGGCGCCTTCGAGGGCGTCAGCATGGGCGCTCGCGCCCTCGCGCGCCAGATGCAGGACCCGACAGGGCCCATCGCCAGCAGCGGCCGCTTCAGCAGCACCGTCAACATGACGTTCTGGAACACCAACAGACAGGCAGGCGACACCGCCGCGTACAAGCTCAACGGCTATGCCTGGTCGGCAACGGGCGAGTACCGCACAGGCGTGGGACGGTTCGGCGCGACGCTGGCCTACTTGCGTAACGAACACTCAAACGGCGCCGTGTCCGACGTCAAGTCGAGCGGCTTCGAACTGGCCGCGCACTGGCGCGCCAAGTTCGGCCCTGTCAGCGCCTTCGCGCGGGGCGCCGTGGGCAAGATGGACTTCGACGGCGAACGCAGCTTCACCGGCAAGGCGGGTGCGGACACCGTGACTCGCAAGATGGATGCGAAGTGGGACGGCAACTACGTGACGGCGTCTGGCGGTGTGTCGATCGAGGGCGGCTCGCAGTTCTTCTTCTTCAGGCCCGGCGTGACCGTCGATTACGTCCGGCTGAAGGAGGACGGCTACTCTGAAACCGGCGGCGAGACGTTGAACCTCAGCGTCGACGCGCGCACCAGCGACGAGCTGGCGGTGAACCCGAGCCTCACTGTCGGCGTCGATTTCCTCGGCATGCGGGCACGAGACGAAAACTGGTTCCGGATGGAGACCGAAGGCGGCTGGCGCGAGGTCGTCGGCGGAGGCCTTGGATCGACGACGGCACGTTTCGAGGGTGGGCAGGACTTCACACTTACCGGCGATCAAGCGGACAGCGGCTGGTTCGCGCGCCTGCGTGCGATCGGCGGCTCGGCCGGCTTTACCGTGGGCGGAGAACTCTCCGGCGAGGATCGCTTCAGTCGCGTCGACCTGGCCGTGCGGGGCTCGGTTACGGTCGCCTGGTAGTCGGCTAAGGGCGGCGGTCCCTCACCCCCTCAAACTGCCGTCGCCCTTGTTGCCGGGCTGCGTTCCTGCCCCGCCCGCAGCCCGGCAACATCGTGGGCATAGATGCATGACGCCGGCTTGCGGTATGGCTTGATCGTATGGGCTCCAATCGTCATCCCAGCTTCAAGTACAGGCGGGTGAGACGCGAGCTCAGGATGCGCCACATGCCATTCTCGTGGCGGTAGGTCTCATGATAGTGACCGCAGCCATGAAGCACGGGCGAACCGTCGGCGAGCTCCCACACTTTGTCCTCCATGGCGATGACGCCGCGAGCTTCGGTTGCGGAGAGGATCTCCACCTCATGGCAATGGCCGTGATGGACGGTGCGCCGCGTGGAGACCGCATCGCGTACGAACGCGGCGATCACCTCGCCGCCATGGTAGACCCAGTCATTGCTTTCGGCACCGGCACCTTCGCCGGTTCCGTCCATGTTGAGCGAGGAGCGGGCATCGAACACGGCGTCGTCGCAGAACACCGCGCGCAGGCCCGCCCAATCCTTGGTGTCCATGCAGCGGAAGTAGCGGGCCTTGAGCTGCTTGATCTGCTCGATCGCGAGCAGCTGGTCATACGCGTCCATGGTGCCTCTCCTGTGAGCCGTCAGCGTACGCGCACGACGACCTTGCCGATGTTGGCTCCGGTGAACAGCCGCGCATAAGCGGTCAGCACGTTCTCCAGGCCGATCGTTTCGTCGAACGGGGTCACGAGCCTGCCGGCGTCGGTCCAGCTGCGCAGGCGTGCGGTGAGTTCGGGGCCGCGGTGGGCGAAGTCGGGGGAGAAGAACCCAGTGACCTGCAGCCGCCGCGCCAGGATCTGGTCGAAGCGCCGGGGACCGGGCTGGGCCTCGGCATAGTTCGCCATCAACCCGCAGATCGCGATGCGGCCGTAATGCGCCATGTTGGGCAGGACCGCGTCGAGCAGCGGCCCGCCTACGTTTTCGAAATAGACGTCGATCCCGTCTGGCGCCGCTTGCGCGATCGTGGCTTCCACCTCGGGTCCGCGGTGGTCGATCGCCGCCTCGAGGCCCAGCTGTTCGGCCAGGAAGGCGCACTTGGCCGGCCCCCCCGCGATGCCGATCACGCGGGCGCCGAGCTCACGGGCGATCTGCGCTGCGAGCATGCCGGTGGCCCCGGCTGCGGCCGAGACGAGGACGGTATCGCCGGCCTTGGTGCGGCCGACCTCCTCGATCCCGACCAGTGCGGTCCAGCCGTTCATGCCCAGCGGTCCAAGGTGCAGGCGGGCATCGGTCACCGTCGAATCGAGCTTCATCAACCCCGAGGCGAGCGCATCGACGCACGAGACATCGGCCCATAGTCCGAAGGCCCGCACCAGGTCACCGCTGGCGAAACCTGGCGCGCGAGATTCCAGCACTCGGCCCAGCACTTGGCCCGGCACGGCGCTGCCCAGCGGGATCGGCGGTTGATAGCTGTCCGTTCGCGGCGTCATCCACATCCGCGTTCCTGCGTCGAGCGACAGCCAGTCGGCCGCGATCGTCACTTGTCCCTCGGCAGGAGTGGGTGCCGGTGCCTGGTCCAGGTGGATGGCGGACGCGAAATCCAGGCCTTCGGGATAGGCCTGCAGCGTCCATACGCGGTTTTCGGACATGGTTGAGCCAATCCTATCGGGGTCCCTCTGGATCGACGACAAGCCTTCGCGGGGCAACCTGATGCCTTGGATAGGTGACGGGGAAGGCCAGCGGCTTAAGTCGTGTCGCATATTCGGCAACAGCGAGCGGTGAAGACACCGCCGAACAACGGGCGCCGAGATCTAAGGGAGTGGTCAATCCGATGACGTACCGCCGCGTCTTTACTCGCGTATCCGTTCTGCTTGCGGGCACTATGTTCTCGCTTCCCTCGATGGCGCAGGATGCCAGTCAAGCGACGCTGGGGGCGGAATCAACCGGCGCTGCGCAGACGACGAGCACCCAGGGCGGGCTACAGGACATCATCGTCACCGCCCGCAAGCGGCAGGAGAGCGTGCAGGACGTTCCCGTCGCCGTCACCGCGATCTCCCCGGTGACGATCCGCCAGCAGGACATCACCAGCATCGAGAAGATCGCGGCGCGCACGCCCAACTTCACCGTCGGTCGTGCGTCGAACGGATCGGGCGCGCAGTTGACGATGCGCGGCATCGGCTCTTCATCGACCTCGATCGGTATCGAGCAGTCCGTCGCCACCGTCGTCGACGGCGTCTATTACGGCCAGGGCCGCGTCATCAACGAAGGCTTCTTTGATCTCGGGCGGATCGAGATCCTGAAGGGCCCGCAAGCACTGTTCTTCGGCAAGAACGCGACGGCCGGGGTTATCTCGATCACCACTGCCGATCCCGGCAAGGATGCCGAATACTACGGCCGCATCGGCTACGAGTTCCGTTCGCAACAGGTGGTCGGCGAGTTCGTCGCGTCCAATCCGCTGACCGATACGCTGGGCCTGCGCGTCGCGCTGCGCGGATCGAAGATGTACGATGGCTACTTCAAGAACGAGGCGCAGCCGTTCAACTACCCAACCATCGATGTCGCGACCGGGCGGACCGGCAGTCTGGTTGCCAACCCCGCTGCGCGTGATGCGCCGGGCGAGAAGGAACTGCTCGGCCGCGTCACGCTGAAGTGGGAGCCGACCGATCGCCTCACCGCGACCGTGAAGGCATCGGGTAGCTACAACAAGACCAACAACAACAGCTGGAACTACGTCGCGTTCAACTGCCCGACCGGCAGCAGCCAGCTTACCGGCTATGCCTGCGGTGACCGCTTCGTCACGCACCAGAACAAGATCCCCGAGTTGATCTCGCAGGCGACGCCGTATGGCAAGGACGATGGCAGCTTGTACAACCGCTACAAGTCATGGGCGGTCACCGGCAATATCGTCTATACGCTGCCTGACGTCACGATCACTTCGGTAACCAATTACCAGTGGAACAACAATCGCTGGGCCTGTGCTTGCGACTTCCAGTCCGGCACCGGCGCGAACTGGGCGACCGAGAACTCGACCTGGCATGCCTTCTCATCCGAGCTTCGCGCGCTGACGACGTTCGATGGCCCGATCAACCTGATGGTGGGCGGCCTTTACCAGAAGACCAAGCGCGACTTCGATCAGTACATCATCCTGTCGGGTCTCGAAGACAGCACGGCCCTGCCTGCCGACCGGTATCTCGCCACGCGCAAGACCAGCTTCACCGATGGCGAGACGATCGCCTTGTTCGGCCAGGCGACGTGGAAGATCGTCGACACGCTCGAGCTCGCCGGCGGCGTGCGCTACACGCACGAGACGAAGGACAGCTACTTCACGCAACCCTACAACAACGTCGCGGTTACCTCGATCTTCCGCCCGCAGAACTCTCCCGATGGTTTGGGCATGATCACCGCCAACCAGACCTTCAACAACTGGTCGCCCGAAGCCACGCTGACCTGGAAGCCGATCCGCGACGTACTCGTCTATGCGGCGTACAAGACCGCCTACAAGTCGGGCGGCTTCTCGAACGGCGGCATCAACTCCGCACTATCGCCCGATCCGCTGGGCGATTTGACCTTCGAGCCGGAAAAGGCGTCGGGCTTCGAAGGCGGCATCAAGTCGACGGTGCTGGACAACCAGCTGCGGCTGAACCTCAACGTCTACAGCTACAAGTATCGCGACCTCCAAGTCGACTTCTTCAACTCGCCGATCTTCGCGTTCCAGACGCTGACGGCGGATGCGCGCACCAAGGGCGTGGAGTTCGAATTCGAGTTCGCACCGCGCTCGCTCGATGGTTTCAGCGTTCACGGATCGATCAACTACAACCGCGCGCGCTATACCAGCTTCCCGCTTGCGCCCTGCTATGCGGGGCAGACCCCGGGGCAGGGCTGCAACCTGGCGCTGAACACTGCCACCAGCGCCTTTACACGCCAAAACCTCAGCGGAGCGGCGCTGTCGGTCGCGCCTGAGTGGACCGGAACCTTGGGCGCGAACTACGATGCCGAAGTCGGCAACGGGCTGAAGTTCGGCTTGTCCGCCGATGCGCGGTATAGCGACAACTACATCGCCTCGGGCTTCGGCAATCCGGACTCCAGGCAGGGCAGCTACGTCAACCTCGACGCCTCGGTCCGCTTCGGCGCGAGCGACGAGAAGTGGCAGATCGCCTTGATCGGCAAGAACCTGACGAACAGGTTCTATGTGACGGGTGTCGTCGATGGTCCTTCAACGGGCAGCGGCACGGGCACGATTGCCGGTGTGCACGCCGACCAGCTGGGCTTCGCCACGCTGCCGCGCACTGTCGTGCTGCAGGTCTCAACTCGCTTCTGATCGGGTAAGACCGGCGTAGATGCCGGACACGAAAAAACCCGGGCCGACTGGATGTCGGCCCGGGTTTTATTTGTTCGTGCCCGGTTGTTGCTGTCTGCTTAGGCCCGGGTCATCAGAGCTGGCTGGCGAGGGCCTTTATTTCAGAATTCAGAATCCGGTCGTTTTCGGAGTAGTCCACCGGACAATCGATCAGGTGAACGCCGGGCGTGTTGCGGCAGTGGGCGAGCAGTTCGCCCAGATGCGCGGCGCTCTCGACACGATGCCCAATCGCGCCGTAGCTCTCGGCGTACTTCACGAAGTCCGGATTGCCATAGGTGAGGCCGAAATCCTCGAAGCCCATGTTGGCCTGCTTCCAGCGGATCATGCCGTAGCCGTTGTCGTTCAGGATCAGCACGGTCAGGTTGAGGCCGAGCCGCACGGCGGTCTCCAGCTCCTGGCTGTTCATCATGAACCCGCCATCGCCGCACACCGCCACGATCTTGCGGTCCGGATAGACCATCGCGCTCGCCATGGCGGAGGGCAGACCGGCGCCCATCGTCGCCAGCGCATTGTCGAGCAGCACGGTGTTGGGCCGGCGCGCATTGTAGCCACGCGCAAACCAGATCTTGTAGATGCCGTTGTCGAGGCAGACGATGGCATCGTCGGGCAGCGCCTCGCGCACCTGGCGCACGGCGTAGGGCGGGAAGATGGGAAAGCGCGCGTCATCCGCCAAACGAGCGGTGTGCTCCACTTCGGCCTGGCGGTAGCGCAGCATCGCATCGAAGTTCCACTTCGGCGAGGGCGTGATCGCTTCCTTGATCTGCCACATGGCATTGGCGATATCGCCGATCACTTCGATATGCGGGAAGTAGACCGGGTCGACCTCGGCCGTCTTGGTCGAGACGTGGATCACCGTGCGGGTGTTGCGGGCGCCGTCGTTGTGCATGAAGAACGGCGGCTTCTCGATCACATCGTGGCCGATGTTGACGATGCAGTCCGCGTCTTCGATCGCCCGGTGGACGAAGTCACCGGCGGACAGCGCCGCGCAACCCAGGAACCGCGGATGGCGCTCGTCGATCACGCCCTTACCCAGCTGCGTGGTGAGGAAGGGAATGCAGGTCTTCTCGACGAACTCGCTCAGCATCTTGCTGGTCATCTTGCGATTCGCGCCGGCACCGATCACCAGCAGCGGGCGCTTGGCGCTCTGCAGCGCCTCGACCGCCTGGGCGATCGACTTCACGTCGGCCGTGGGCCGGCGCACGATCGAGCGCGGAACGGCAGCAGACGCGGTATGCTCGTCCGCGATGTCCTCGGGTAGCTCGATATGAGTGGCGCCCGGCTTCTCCTCCTCGGCGATGCGGAAGGCCTCGCGCACGCGGCTGGGGATGTTGTCCGACGAGGCGATCTGATGGGCGTACTTGGTGATCGGCTGCATCATCGAGACCACGTCGAGGATCTGGAAGCGACCTTGCTTGGACTTCTTGATGGGCTTCTGCCCGGTGATCATCAGCATCGGCATGCCGCCCAGCGTGGCGTACGCAGCGGCCGTGACGAAGTTCGTGGCTCCCGGACCCAGGGTCGAGAGGCACACACCGACCTTGCCGGTGAGACGGCCATAAGTCGCCGCCATGAAGCCGGCAGCCTGCTCATGCCGGTTGAGGATCAGCTTGATCTGCTTGGAGCGCGAGAGCGAGTCCAGGAAGTCGAGGTTCTCCTCGCCCGGCACGCCGAAGATGTACTCGACGCCTTCCTGCTCCAGACACTCGATGAAGACGTCGGACGCCTTGCGCTTGTCGCTCTCAGCCATGATCCCTTGATCCCCATCTTCCTCGACCGGCCAACCGGCCGCTGTCACTCTCTTAATGCGTCATGATGGCGGGGCAAATGCCTCTCGTCTCATCGCAGGCAATCGGCGTGGCGATGTTCAGGCCAAGGCCGCTTTCGCTTTCACGGCGGCCCAGAACGGTGCCGCATCGTAGTAGAACGGCTTGATCTCGCAGCACTTGCCGTCGCGGAAGCGGAACACCTCGCACAGTTCTGCGGGTGCCAAAGCCGGATCGGCAAAGCGGAACGACAGAATGGTGACCGCGTGGTCCTTGCCGGCGGTGGTCTCGACCCGGTCGAGTCCGGCGACATCGCACAGGCCCATGACCTTGACGAAGAGGTCGCGGAAGCCGTCCATTCCGCGGTAAGTGCCGGCCATCGGCAGATTGGCGGCTTCGGTCACGAAGAAGTCATCGGTGACCATCTGCGATGCTGCTTCCCAGTCGCCGGCGCCGGTGGCCTCGTACATCCGGTCGACGAATGCGATCATCTCATCAGGCGTCATGGTCATCGTGCGGCTCCTCGTCCCATCGCCTATCTGACGCAGGTGTCCGATGCGGGAACCTAGCGTTTCAGCCAGCATATCGCTTCCATGCGCTTGCCTAAGTTCCGGACCATGGGACAGGTAAGACATATCGTATTGGCACGGCGGCCGGTTGGCATGCCCGCGGTCGAGGATTTCAGGCTGGTGGAGACTGGCCTGCCGGACATCGCGGAAGGCGAGCTGCTGGTCAGGATGCGGGTCGGATCGGTCGACCCGGCGATCCGCGGATTCCTGGACGATCGTCCCAGCTACATCGAACCGGTCGCCATCGACGCGCCGATCAAGGGCATGTCGCTGGGGGAGGTGATCGCCTCGCGCAATCCGGACTATCCCGAGGGCACGCTGGTGCGCGCATTCGCCACCTGGTCCGACCACTACGTGCTCTCGGCTGACAGCTGGGGCATCGAGAAAGTCCTTCCACAGCCCGGCACCGACCTGCACCACTACATGGGCACACTCGGCCCGGTGGGGCTGACCGCTTGGGTGGGCCTTTTCACGATCGGCGAGGCAAAGCCCGGCGAAACCGTGCTCGTGAGCGCGGCGGCGGGTGCCACCGGCTCTACCGTGGGCCAGATCGCAAAGGCGAAGGGCTGCAGGGTGATCGGCCTAGTGGGATCTGCCGAGAAGGCGCAGGTCATCCGTGACCTCGGCTTCGATGCGGCGATCGACTATCGCGCCACGCCGGACATCGCTGCCGAGATCGCCAAAGCCGCGCCGGAGGGTGTCGATGTGTTCTTCGACAATGTCGGGGGCGAGACGCTGGAGGCCGTGCTGCCGCTGATGCGCCTGCACGGGCGCGTGGCGGTATGCGGCATGATCGGGCAGTACAACGATGCGGACCATCCCTTCGGGGTCAAGACGCTGTGGCAGCTCGTGGTGAACCGCATCAAGATGCAGGGCTTCATCACCTTCGATCATCCCGAGGTGCTGGCGCAGGCCCAGGCCGAGCTCGATGCCTGGGTGGCGGAAGGCAAGCTGCGCCCGCTAGCGAACCTGCGCGACGGCTTCGAGACACTTCCGCAAGCGTTCATCGATCTCATGTCCGGCCGCACGATCGGCAAGACGCTGGTGCGGATCTGAGACGATGGACGAAGTCTGGCATAGCGTCGGTGCGGAAAGCGACTTTCCGGAAGACGGCAAGCTGGCGGTGGAACTGGGCGGCTGGAGCGTGCTGATCGTTCGCGCCGAAGACGGTTTCCACGCACTCATCAATCGCTGCACGCACCAGGCGGCGATGCTCTCGCCCGGTCGGGTGCGGCGCGGCGCGATCATGTGCCCGCTGCACGGTGCCCGCTTCGAAGTCGCGACCGGCCGCTGTGTCGGCGGCGCCTACGCCGATCTGCGGCGCTTCGCCGTGCGCAGCGAAGCCGGGTCGATCGAGGTGGCCGTGCCAGCGATGCCGCCGGGGCCGCAGGAGCGACCGGCTGCGATTTGATGCTTGCTACGACACGACGACGCCAAGACTTGATAACGATGGAGACATGGATGCCTTTCACCGGACCCTTCGAGGATCGCCTCGCCATTCGAGAGCTCCTCGAAACCTACGCCGATGCCGTAACTCGCAACGATGCCGAGGCATGGAGCGCGACGTTTGCTGAGGATGCGGAGTGGGCCTTGCCCGACTATCCCGAGATCGGCATCACGCATGGCAAGGCCGCGATCGTCGCCATGTGGGTTGAAGCGATGAAGCACTATCCCGGCATCATGTTCGAAGCCTGGCCGGGCTCGATCGAAGTGCAGGGCGACCACGCCACGATGCGCAGCTATACCTCGGAAGTCTACGATCAGGGTGAATTGACGCTGCGCGATCGCGGTGTCTACGAGGATACTTGCGTGAAGCAGGATGGACGCTGGCTGTTCAAGAGCCGCACTTTTCGCAAATTGCACCGACAGCAGGCGCCGAGGAGCTGAAGGCGCCGATAGACCTTGGGCGGGCGCCATAGGCCCCGCCCATCAGCCTTCACATCGCGGTGGCGCCGCCGTCGACCACGAACTCGCAACCTGTGATGTAGCCGGAATCGTCGCTCGCCAGGAACAGGTTCATGTTGGCGATGTCGAGCGGGCTGCCCATGCGCTGCATGGGGATGGCCGAGACGATCTGCTTGAAGCCTTCGGGATTGTCCCTGCGTGCGACGTCCTGCATCGCGGTCTCGATCATGCCGGGATGCACCGAGTTGCAGCGAATGTTATCGGCCGCGCACTCCATCGCCACGACTTTCGAGAACAGCCGCACGCCGCCCTTCGCTGCCGCGTAAGCGCCGCACATCGTCACGCCGACAAGGCCGGCGATGGAGGACAGGTTCACGATCGAGCCGCCTTGGCCGACCTTGCGCATCAGTGCGACGGCGCGCTGCGTGCCGTAGAATACGCTGTCCAGGTTGACCTTGTTCTGCCGCTCCCAGTCCGCGGCCGTCAGTTCCGGAAGGGGCTTGAGAATGGCGATGCCGGCGTTGTTCACCAGCACGTCCAGGCGGCCGTGGCCTTGTTCGATCGTGGCGAAGACTTCGTCCCATGAGGCCTCGCTCGTGACGTCCTGCGCCAAGGCCTGGGCCTGGCCACCGGCCTGTTCGATGACGCCCACGACTTCGTCCGCACCGCCCTTGTCGAGGTCGGTGACGTAGACGAAGGCACCTTCCTCCGCGAAGCGCTGCGCCGTTGCGGCACCCAAGCCGCGCAGTCCGCCAGCGCCGGTTACCAGCGCGATCTTGCCTTCAAGCCGACCCGTCATTGCGTTTCCTTTCTGCTAAAAACGAGAATGCGTGCAGGTTGGGAGACACCTGCACGCACTCCGAGTGCACCCGGTCTATCCGGATGCGTCAGTACTTGATGCCCAGCGTCAGACCGTAGCTGCGCGGCTCGCGTGCGTTGCCGAACGCGAACAGGCCGCCCACGGTGAAGCCGTGCGTAGGGCCGCGATCGTCGAGCAGGTTGCGGCCGAATGCGGTCAGGTGCGCCTCGGTGTTGCCCAGGTTGAAGCGCGTGGTCAGGCTAGCGTCTAGCAGGTTCTGCTTGTCGGTGCGCACCCGCGGGTCGTTGCCGGTGACGATCGCGGGCCCGATGGTGGTGTTGCCGGTCAGGCCACCGATCGAGATCTGCTGGTCGTAGCGGCCGATGTAGCGGTATCCGATGTTACCGACCACCTCACCGAACGATGTCGGCACAGTGTAGTTGGCGCCAAAGGAGGCTGTCATCTTCGGGTTGTAGATCAGGTCGTTGTTCGAGAAGTCGAACGGGATCACCGCTCCGGTCACCGGCGAAATGCCGCCGACGATGAAGTCCTTGAACTTGGACTTGAGGAAGCCGACCGCGCCGGTGATCGCCAGACCGTCCGCAGGCTTGAGGGTGAAGTCGCCCTCGATGCCCTTGATCGTCGCCGAGCCGACGTTTGAAGTCACCGTCTCGTTCTGCGTCGCGCAAGTCGAGCAGAAGATGTTGTTGTTCTGCTGCAGGTCCTTGTACTTGGACACGAACCCGGCGAGATTGACCTGGAGCATGCCGTCCATCAGGTCGAACTTGCCGCCCACTTCGTAGCTGTCGACCGTCTCGGGGCCATAAGCGCGGCTGGCGCTCGCGGCCGACCCGGCGCGCGGACTGAAGCCGCCCGAGCGGTAGCCGCGCGACCAGGACGCATAGAGCATGACGTCGCTGTTGGGCCGGTAATCGACGCCGATCTTGGGCGTGAACTTCTTGAAGCTGTCCGAACCCTGGCCGATCAGGACGCCACCGAAGGCGTTGCTGAGCGCCTTCTTGTCCCGCGTGAAGCGACCGCCGAACGATAGGCGGAACTTGTCCGCAAAGGCCCAGTTGAAATCGCCGAACACCGCGACCGAGCGGGTCTTGCCCTCGACATGCTGCGGGTTCTTGTCGAACACGCGGGGATCGACACCGGGGCTGAACCCGAAGACGCGCGTGTACTGATCCAGATCGTAGTTCGAGCGGAAGTAGTATGCGCCCACAACGTAGTCGAACTTGGGCGTCAGGTTCCCGGATGCACGCAGCTCCTGGCTGAACTGGTCGTACTTCTGGCCACGGTAGACATAGTACAGGTCAGTCGAGCTACCGTCGAAGTCCTGCGTCTGCGCTTCCTTAGACTCGCGGTAACCGGTCACCGAGGTGAGCTTCACGTCACCCACGTCCAGGTTCATCTCCAGCGTGGCAGCGGGGGCGCTGTAGCGGCCGGTGTTCGGCTCTCCGAAAACGGTGTAGAGATCGCCGGTGTTGTTGCGGTTGCACTGTTCCGCCGGCGCAAGACCGCAGAACAACTCGCTCGAGTTGGTTAGGACCGAGACCACGGGATCGAACTTCTGGACCTGCTTCTCCAAGGTCAGCAGCGCTTCGAAGTTGTCGGTCGGCGTGGCGAGCAGGCTCAGGCCGAAGTTCTCGTTGTTCGATCCGCCGCGGCGGCGTCCATCCTGGGCCTGGCGGTACCAGCCGTCGGACTCGTTGTGGAAGTAGAAACCCTTCAGCGCCAAGCTATCGCCCAGCGGCACGTTGACCACCGCGCGGGTGGCGAGCGTGTCGAACTTGCCGTAGGAGACCTCCGCCTTGACGCCGAGCTTGCCGGTGGGCCGGCTGCGGCGGATGCTGATCACGCCGCCGATGGTGTTGCGTCCGAACAGGGTGCCCTGGGGGCCGCGCAGGACTTCGATCTGCTCGATGTCGAAGAAGTCGAAGTATTGACCCGTGCTGGTGCCGATGAACACGCCGTCTACGACGACGCCGACGGTCGGTTCGGCCGATTTCTCCACGTCGGCATAAGTCAGGCCGCGGATCGAGAGGTTGGCCGCGGCGGCCCCTGAGGCTTGGTTGGTGATGATCAGGTTGGGAGCGGTGCCCATCAGGTCACCGATGTTCACCGCCGCCTTGTCTTCGATCATCGCCGCGTTGACCGCAGTGATGGCGACGGGGGTGTCCTGCAGCGTTTCCGAGCGGCGGCGTGCCGACACGATGATTTCGTTGGGATCGGCGGATGCCGCCGCTTCTGCTGCCGCAGTGTCCTGCGCCAGAGCAGGCGCCGAAACGCACGTGAGTGCGCTGGTCGTGAGCGCAAGCTTGACGAGCGCGGCCGACCACGCTCCGCGATTACATGCGGATGCCATCAGTTTATCCTCCCGGCGTGGCGCTGAATTCGTCGGCGCCTTCGCTTCATCATCACTATGCCTCCAATGGTCGCTGTCCCTAACTGACGAATTGCATAGGTGCGGGTGACGCGCGAACCACCGATCAGGTGAGCACTTCCCAGGAGATCGATGCCATGAACGAGAACCGCCGCTTCCTGCTCGCGCGCAGGCCGCAGGGAGAACCTGTCCGCGAGGATTTCTCGCTCGTCACGCAGCCCATCCCGGCCCCTCCGCCGGGCGGGTTGGTCGTACGTAATCACTTCGCCTCGCTAGACCCTGCGCAGCGTGGCTGGATGGACGATGCGGAGAGCTACATGCCGCCGATCCCGCTCGGCGATCCGGTGCGCGCGACGACGGTCGGCGTGGTCCACGCTTCCGACAATCCGGACTTCGCAGTCGGGCAGTGGGTCATGGGCCTCAATGCGCTGGAGGACTATTCAGTGGCGGTGCCCGGTGGCTTCACCATGCCGATCGACGCGGATGCGGTGTCCTCTCCCTCCAACTACCTTTCGGCCTTGGGAGCGGTGGGCCTGACGGCGTACTTCGGCCTGGCGGACGTTGCCAAGCCGCAGCCGGGCGAGACGCTACTGGTGTCGGGAGCTGCGGGTGCGGTCGGTTCGGCGGTGGGCCAGATCGGCAAGATCATGGGCTGCCGCGTGGTCGGCATCGCCGGTGGGGCCGACAAGTGCCGCCGGCTGATTGAGGACTACGGGTTCGATGCGGCGATCGACTACAAGGGGAAGGGCCATGAGGAACTGGTCGCAGCGATCAACGCCGCCGCGCCCGATGGCGTGAACGTCGTGTTCGAGAACGTCGGCGGTGCGGTGCTGGAAGCGGAAGTCTTCACTCTGGCTCACAACGCCCGCATCGTCCTGTGCGGCCTGATCAGCGAATACAACGCCACCGAGAAGGTGGGCCTGCGCAACCTGTGGCAGATCCTGGCGCGCCGGGCGACGATCCACGGCTTCCTGATCGCTGACTATGCACACCGCTTCGCCGAGGGGGGCGCGCAGATGGCGCAGTGGCTGGGCGAGGGAAAGCTGCGCGCGGACGAGGACGTGCAGGAAGGCCTGGAGAACGCCTACGACGCCTTCATGCGGCTGTTCTCCGGCGCCAACACCGGCAAGCTGGTCCTCAAGATCGCATAACGAAACGGCGGCTCCGGGAAGGAGCCGCCGCGTACGTGTTCGGCAAAGCGAGCGGACGTCAGAACTGGACGCGCTTGGTATAACCGCCGTCGATGATTACGTTGGTGCCGGTCGTGTAGGACGATGCGGAGCTGGACAGGAAGACGATAGTCTTCGCCACTTCCTCGGCGCCGCCCCAGCGGCCGAGCGCGAACGATGCTTCGGTGGCGTCGTAGAGTTCGGGCGCGGCCTGCTGGATGGCTTCCCAGTTGCCACCCGCGAACTTGATCGGGCCCGGCGAGACGCAGTTCACGCGGATGCCCTGCGCGCCGACTTGCTGGCCGAGCTGGCCCGAATACGCGATCAGCGCGGCCTTCAGGGCGTTGAAGGCCTGTGGCACGATGAAGGTCTCGGTTCCGGCGGTCGATCCCATGATGACGATGGCGCCATCGCCCGACTTCTCCAGGTACGGCAGCAGGGTTTCGCACCCGAGCACGGTGCCCTTGATGTCGGCGTTGAAGCAGGCTTCCCAGTCGCCGGTCGCGCCCGAGCCCGAGGCGCTGGCTCCGGGAACGAAGATGTCGCAACCGCCCAGGCGGTCCGCCGCCGAAGTCAGCCAGGCGACGTAGGCTTCGTGGTCCAGCATATCGAGCGGCTCGCCGATGACCTTGCCGCCATGGCGGGAGAGGACTTCCACCGTCTCGGCGACCTGGTCGGCATTGCGCGAGAAGAAGGCGATGTCGCAGCCTTCCTCGGCATAGATCTCGAGCGCGGCGCGGCCGATCCCGCGGCTACCGCCCGTCAGAATGACCTTCTTGCCCTTCAATCCCAGATCCATGGTGCCTCTCCTTGTTATCGCACGATCGTCGCAGGTCATGTTCGACCCTGCGGCCGCGGGCCACTCCTATTTTGGTCAGGACGGGGCTGCAAAGGGCCATGCTAGCCCGGCGCAAAGACGATGGAGAGAGCGATGGGAAGGCTGGATGGCAAACGTGCGGTGATCGTCGGGGCAAGCAGCCCAGACAACATGGGCCAGCACATCGCCCAGCGCTTTCTGGCCGAGGGCGCGCGCGTGCTCGTTTCCGGGCGCAAGGAGGATGTGCTCGCCGATTTCGCTGCGGCGCACGGCTGCCATTTCGCCGTGTGCGACCTCACCGACGAGCAGAGCCTCGATCATCTCGGCCAGGCGGCGATGGACCATCTGGGTGGCATCGATATCGCCATCAACGCGACGGGTTGGGGCCTGCTAAAGCCGTTCCTGGAGACCACCCATGACGAGCTGATGGGCCTCACCATGCTGCAGTATGTCGGGCCCTTCCACTTCTTCCAGGCGATGCTGCGTCGCATGGCGCGCAGCCATGGAGGGAACGGCGGCTCGCTCATTCAGATCAGCTCGGCCACCGCGACGATCATGCTGAACGATCACGCCGCCTACATGGGCACCAAGGCCGGCGCCGACCACGTTGTGCGCTGCATCGCCCACGAGTTCGGCAGCGAAGGCGTGCGCGCCAACTCGATCTCGCCGGGACTGACCGACACCCCGATGACAGCAGAAGCCATGCAGGTGCCGGGGCTCGCCGAAGCGTTTCTGGCCGGCTATCCGCTGGGCCGCATCGGCACTTCGGACGACATCGCCGCGGCGGCCGTGTGGCTCGCCAGCGACGAATGTTTCATGACCGGCGAGAACCTGCAGGTGAACGGCGGCCTGACCTTGCGCCGCAACCCGATGAACAGCGAGATTGCCGCCGCCATCGCCGCTGCGGCAGGATGATCTCAGCCCGGAACGGCGTCGACCAGCGCCTTGACCTCCGCGCGCAGCAGGTCCTTGCGGACCTTGCCCGAGGCGGTGCGCGGCAGGTCTTCGCGGAACTCGAAGCGTTCAGGGATCTTCTGTCGCGCGAGGCCGCTGCTGGTCACGTGCTCAGCCAGCGCGGCAGCCGAGGGCGCATCGGCGCGCGCGACGACGTAGGCGCAGACCCCTTCGCCGAGCCGCGCGTGCGGCATCGCGACGACCGCAGCCTCGCGCACGTGCGGATGGGCGTGCAGCACGTCTTCGATCTCCTTGGCGGAGATGTTTTCGCCGCCGCGGATGATCAGGTCCTTCTTGCGACCGGTGACGGTGATCGCGCCTTGTGGCGTGCGCACGCCGAGGTCGCCGGTGCGGAAGAACCCGTCCGCGGTGATCGCCTCGCGGGTCTGCGCTTCGTCGGCGTAGCCCAGCAGCATGGCGGGGCCGCGCGCCAGGATTTCCCCTTCGGCGCCATCCGACAGATCGCGATCGTCGCCATCGACGATCCGGACCTCGTAGTCGACGATGGCGCCGTCGGTCGTGGCGGCGAGGTGCTCGTCGCTGGGCCACCCGAACGACACCAGCGGCACTTCCGACGCTCCGAATACGCGAAAGGCCCGGCATCTGGCGAAGGCCGCATTGGCCGCGGGGATCAAGTCGCTTGGCACCGCCGCCCCGCCGCATGCGAAGAAGCGCAGAGAGGGCAGGCGCTTGCCGCTGTCGCGAGCGGCTGCCGCCAGCTCGACCAGGAAAGGCGTCGCCGCCACTGTTCCCACCAGGCTGTGCCGGTCGATCAGCGTCAGCGCGGCTTGCGCGTCCCAGCCATCCATCAGCACTGTACTGGTGCCGCAGATGAAAGGCGCCTCCAGACCATTGGCATAGCCCGACACGTGGGTCACCGGCGAGGGCATGAGCGTCGCCTCTCCTGGCTTCAATCCCCAGAACGTACCGCTCTGGCGCAGCACCCGCGCGATCGCGACATGGCTGTGGAGCACGCCCTTCGGGCGCCCGGTCGTGCCCGAGGTGTAGAGCACCATCTTGACGCCCAAGGGTTCGACCTTCGGCCGGGCGAAGGCAACGCCACGCCCTTCGGCTAGTAGCGCAGCATAATCGTTGTCGCCTTCGCCACGCACGGTGAAGACATGGCGCAGTTCGGGCAAGTCGCCGGCAAGACGCTGCGCCATTGCGGCATAGTCGAACTTGCGCACACCGCCGGGCACGAAGAGTGCCTTGGCTCCGCAGTCGGCGAGCATCTGCGAGACTTCGTGATCGCGGTAGATCGGCACGATCGGGTTGACCACCAGGCCGGACATCGCGGCTGCCAGGTTGATGACAAGCGCCTCGTGCCAGTTAGGCACCTGGAACGCGAGGACCTCACCAGGGCGCATGCCGCGGGCGTGGAGCGCGGCGCTCAAGGCCTCGGCATCGGCGAGCGCCTGCGCGCGGGTGATCTGCACTGCGCCGTCGATCAGCAGCACGAACTCCGGATCGTCCTGCGCCAGAGCTTCGGCGTGATCGGCGATCGTGCGCTCGTCCCACAAACCGGTGCCGGCGTAGCGCTGCAGGTGCGCAGGCGGCGTGGTGAGCCACGCCCAGGGCTTCTGTGTCCTCTCCATCATGGCGGAGGCGTGCCCCGGCTCAGGCGCCCGGCCAACTGGCCAAAGTGTCAAGGCTTGCACCGCAACCTAACACCTTGCGCAGCTTGCGAGGGGCGCCGCGTGCCGACATTCTGGTACGAGATAAGGTATGTCGAGAGGACGTCATTTGGACCGGGTACAGCAGATTGGCGACGCCGCCGAGATCATGCTCGATTATGTCGAGAACAAAAAGACGTTCCAGACCGACCGTACCTTCAAGGTACCGACCCAAAGCTACACCGACCCCGACCAGTTCAAGGCGGAGATGGAGCTGGTGTTCAAGCGGGTTCCGCTGATGCTGGCGTTCACCGCGGAGCTGCCGAACCCGGGCGATTACAAAGCGATGGAGGCGATCGGCCTGCCGGTGCTGATTGCGCGCGACAAGCAGGGCACGGTGCGCGCGTTCCTCAATGTCTGCTCGCACCGCGGGGCGCCGGTCGCAGCCGACGGACACGGCAACTGCGCGCGGTTCACCTGCAAGTACCATTCGTGGACTTACGGCCAGGACGGACGGCTGATCGGTATCTCCGAGGCGAGCACCTTCGGCGATGTCGACAAGAGCGCGATGGGCCTGCGGCAGCTTCCGTGCGAGGAGCGCAGCGGCATGATCTTCGTGTGCCTCACGCCCAATGCGCCGATGGATCTCGACAACCACTTTCGCGGTTTTCTGGAAGATTTCGACGCTCTCGATTTCGCGAACTGGACTTATCTCGGCAGCCGCACCATCGAAGGCGCCAACTGGAAAGTCGCCTACGACGGCTACCTCGAAGGCTATCACTTCAAGTCGCTGCACCCCGAGACGATCTTTCCGCGCACGCCGTCCAACTGCACGCATTACGAGGGCTTCGGTCCCAACATGCGCATCGGCTTTCCGCAGCACTCGATCTGCGAGCAGCTGAAGGACGTGCCGCGGCAGGACTGGGGCACGCGCGAGAACTATGGGTATGATTTCGTGCGTATCTTCTTCCCCAACGTGTCGATCTTCATCGCGCCGGAGATTACGCAAGTCGCGCAGCTCTTCCCCGGGCCGACGCCCGATCGCAACCGCACGGTGCTGAACTATCTGCGCCGCGATCCGGTGAAGGACGATGCCGACCGTGCAGGCGTGGAAGCGGCGATGAACTTCTTCCGCGATGTCACCTTTCAGGAGGACTACCTGATCGGCCTGGAGATCCAGCGCGGCCTGGAGTCAGGCGCGCACGACGAACTCGTGTTCGGCCGCAATGAGCGCGGAAATCAGTACTTCCACGAGTGGCTCAACTGGTACCTGGAGGACGACGCCTCGCAGCCCGAACCCCGGATGTAGGCGGGTGCGCAAGCTCTCGCTCGCGTCGGGCGTGCTGCCCGAGTTCGGCGCTCTCGATGTGGTTCGCGCGGGCGCCGAGTCGGGGTTCGATGCGGTGGGACTGTGGGTCGATCCCGCAGTCTGGCGGGCGGCGGATACCCGCGCCGCAAAGTCTGCGCTCGCCGGTACGGACCTCGACCTGCTCGATGTCGAGGTGGTCTGGCTCAAGCCGGACACGCCCTTGGACGGGCACCGCAAGATCATCGACATAGGGATGGAGCTAGGTGCGGCCAACGTGCTGTGCGTCTCGTCCCATCCCGACGTGGAAACGACCGCTGACCAATTGGCGGCGCTTTGCCGGCACGCCGAGGCCTCGCAGATGCGGGTCGCGCTGGAGTTCGGGGTGTTCACTGCGGTCAATGATCTGAGCGCGGCGCTGGCGGTGGTCGAACGTGTGGCGCACCCGCTGGCCGCAGTGCTGGTCGATCCGATCCACGTCGACCGCTCCGGCACCACAGTGGCGCAGATCGCCGCGATCGATCCGGCGCTGCTGCCCTACGCGCAGTTCTGCGATGCACCTGCGACCCGGCCCGATCTGGACGACTTCGATGCGGTCATCCACGATGCCATCGACTTGCGCGAGCAGTGCGGAGAGGGCGCGCTCCCGCTGACGGCCATGCTGGAGGCACTGCCCGGCGACATTCCGCTCTCGATCGAGCTGCGCTCAGCCGCTCTGCGCGACGCCTACAGCGACCCGACCGCCCGAGCGGTCGCCGTGCTCCAGGCAACGCGCGCCTGGCTGGGTGCGCGCTGAGCCCAAGCTACCAGGCGTGCGGCTCGCCATTCCACTTGTAAAACCCGCCTGACATCTCGGGGGTGAGGCCCTCGGCCAAGGCGACGATCCCTTCGGCGCTCTCTTGCGGCGTGAGGTCGGCCTGCGGCCCACCCATGTCGGTTTGCACCCAGCCCGGATGCACGCTGACCGCGATGACGCCGCGATCCTTCACGCCCAGCGCCAGCGACACCATCAGCCGGTGCAGCGCGGCCTTGGACGCCGAGTAGGACTCATAGCCCGCGTAGGGCCAGGTCGAGGCGCCGACTTGGCTGCCGAAACTGACGATCCGCGATCCTGCGGCGAGGCGGCGATTGAAGGCCTGGAAGACGCGCATCGGTCCACTGACGTTGACGTTGAACACGTCGGCCCAGTCGGCGAAGTCCGCGCTTTCCAGCTCGGACTGCGTGCTGCCCGATACGCCTGCGACGTTGTAGAGCACGTCGATGGTGTCGCCGCCGGTGTCGGCCGCGCCTGCCTTCACTGAGGCATCGTCGCCCACGTCCATGGCGTGGACGGAAAGGAGGCCATTGGACGCGGCGGCCATGTCATTGAGCTCGCCGGTTCGGCTGGGATCGCGCACCAGCGCATAGACCCGGTCGCCCTTGGCGAGATGCAGGCGGACAAGCTCCAGCGCGATACCCCGTCCTGCGCCGGTGATTGCTACGTTCGCCATCGTCATCTCCCGAGAATGTTTCGCCCATGTGGGGACGAGGCCTGGCGCCATGCACCTGTTTTTTTTCGCAGGTGAGTGACGGGGCCACCCGGCAGCATAACGCTGGCAAACCCGCGCGGACGCACAAGTCGGCGAGATGGCTCAATAATGCGGCAGGTCCCGTCAAGGCCCCGCGAGAGGACCAGGATCATGAACGTTCAAAGCACCGTTTCGCGCTACTCGCCCGAGTTCGACATGCCGGTGCGCGGCGACACGATCACGGCCGAGCGCTACATCTCCAAGGAGTGGATGGACCTGGAGATGAAGAACGTCTGGCCCAAGGTCTGGCACCTGGGCGGCGTTCTGGCGGATCTGGAAGAGCCTGGCGACATCATCCGCCACAACTTCGCCAAGGAGTCGGTCATCATGGTCCGGCAGGAGGACGGCTCTATCCGGGCGTTCTACAACGCTTGCCCGCACCGCGGGAACCGGCTGGTGCTGGGCGAGGCGACCAGCGTGCCCCGGATCGTGTGCAGCTACCACAACTGGACCTTCGATCTCGACGGGACCCTGGCGAAAGTGCAGGATCCCGAGGACTTCGCCGGCGGCAGTCCATGCGGGCGCGTCCACTTGTCCGAGCTGCGCTGCGACACCTGGGGTCCCTTCGTATTCTGGTGCATGGACGACGACGTCGCGCCGCTGCATGAGTGGCTGGCGCCGTTCCCCGAGCGCTTGGCGGGGTATGGTCTCGAGAACTGGGTGCGCGTGCTCAATCTTTCGGTCGATTGCGAGTTCAACTGGAAGATCATCCGCGATAACTTCAACGAGAGCTATCACCTGCCCACCATCCACCCGGAGCTGGCGACCTTCATCAACGATGGCCTTCCCGATACGCTGTTCGAGATGTACCCCTCGGGTCACAATTCGATGTGGATGAAGGGCCATCAGGCGACCACGCGCGTCGACTACCACACTACCGAAGTGCCTGCCCCGCTCGACCAGATCGCGCGGGCCTGGGACATCGATCCGGCCGAGTACCACGGCCGCACCGGCGACCTGCGCGCGGCCGTGATCGAGGCCAAGCGGCGGCTCGGCCCCTCGCGCGGGTTCACCAACTATGACAGCATGACCGACCAGCAACTGGTCGACTACTTCCACTGCACGCTGTTCCCCAACCTCACCCTGACGATGAGCCCGGAGCAGATGCAGGTCCTGCGCACCGAGCCGCACCCGACCGACCCCGAGAAGTGCGTGTTCCAGCACTGGTGCCTCTATCCGCCGGTAGAAGGCATGCGCGAGGTGGAGACACCGATCGGCACCGTGCCGCTCCGGCACGACGCAGTTGCGCGCCACTCCGTCTATGGCGACGGCGTTTCGGTGGGCTTTGTCGCCGATCAGGACCTGTCGATCGGCACCAGCCAGCAGCAGGGCTTGAACTCGCGCGGGTTCAAGGGCTGCATCCTGCCCGATCAGGAGAAGCGCGTGCAGCGCTTCCACGAGTTGCTCAATGACATGGTGCACCCCGGCGCCTGAGGCGCCGGGCTTAGCTCAGAGGGTTACCCCGAAGATCTCTGTCCGGGGCCAACCGTCTTCGCCGTAGACGGGCTCGATGCCGGCGACCGAGTAGATCTGCACCGCAAACCCGGTCAGCTCGAACCGGCCCAGATGCTCGCGCATGGCTTTGTACGAGCTATGCGCGAAGTGCTCGAGCAGCGCGCGTTCGCTCTCCCACTCCTCGTAGACGTGGATCAGGCCAGGATCGAGCGGGTCGACGGCCCAGTTGTATGCCACGCAGCCGTCTTCCTCACGGCTCGAAGCGATGTGTTGCGCGCCGCCGCGGATTATGGCGACGCAAGCCTCCTCGCCTCCGGCAAAGCGGAGCGTTCCGGCGACGATTAGGCGCATGACTGGTCCCCTGTGGTCTGTACCGGAATGGTCTGGATCGGGCGGATGGCGTCGCTCATGTGGATCTCGAGGATCTCGAAGACATTGCCGAAGAAGTCGCGGCAGTAAGTGCCGGCGTAGCCGTGCTTCTGGCCGTCAGCATCGATGGTGATCGTCGAGAGATCGGGCGGCGTGTGCACGTGCAGGCCGGCGGCGACGATGCGCTCATGCACCGCCGCCACATCCTCGACTTGCAGCGCAATATGCGTGTACCCGTATTCGTTGACGCTACGCCCCGGCTGAAGCGGCGCCTGGACGGGTGCGCTGTATTCGAACACCTCGATTTGCAGATTGCCCAGGCGGCAGAAGAACTGGCGCGCGGCGCTGCCCTGCAGACCCACGACCTTGTCGATGAAGGGATTGCCGGACCACTCCATCGGCGCGACCTCCTCTATTGCGCCCAGAATGCCGATGTAGAACGCGCGCGCCTTGGCGAGGTCTGGAACCGAGACGCCGATGTGGTGGATGCCGACGATGCCGGGAAGACTGCTGACCATAGCCTGTTTCCTCTCAGGCCGGGGCCGCTGCAGCCGCCAGTGCGCTGAGGCCGCTGCGACGTGGCGCTGTTGAAACCGCCGCGGTGAGCGCAGCCGTCAGTCCTGCCGCGCCCGACTCGAGCACGACGGCATCGCGTGCCTTGTTGGCCATTTTTTCTCTCCCGCGGCTGTTTTGCGCCGCCTTGATCAGACCTGGCTGAAGCCACCGTCCATCACGAGCTCGTCGCAGGTCATGTAGCTGGACGCGTCGGAGGCGAGGAACACGACGCCGCCCGCCATCTCCTCGGGCCGGCCCAGCCGGCCGATCGGGTGCGAGGCGTTCATCCCGGCCAGCGCCGCGTCGCGCGAGGGTGCGGCGCCCAGCTCGACGTAACGCGCCATGATCGAGTTCAGCATCGGCGTGTCGATGCCGCCCGGATGCACCGAGTTGACGCGAATGTTGTAGCCCAGCGCCGCGAACTCGGCGCCCAGGCACTTGCTGAGCATCTTGATTGCCGCCTTGCTGACGCAATAGGCGGCGTTGAACGCGGCTCCGCGCAAGCCGCCGACGCTGGAGAAATTGATGATCGAGGCGCCGCTGCTGCGGGCCTTGCCGCCTTGCTTCAGCAGGTCGAGCAGCACTTGCGTGCCGATGATGGCGGAGTCCACGTTGATCGCGTTGATCCGGTGGAACTCGGCGAGCGGCGTATCTTCGAACCTGGTGACAATCGAGAAGCCAGCGTTGTTCACCAGCACGTCGAGGCGGCCATAGCGGTCACGCACCAGCTGCTCCACGGCGCGCCAATCGGCTTCGCTGGTGACGTCGTGGCGCACGTAGTGGTCTGCGCTTTCGACCTCGGCGTCGTCCTTCAGGTCGGTCGCGATCACGACTGCGCCCTCGGCCTTCATGGCCTTGACGATCTCGCGGCCGATGCCACCGGCGGCGCCAGTCACGACGGCAACCACGTTGGGGAGGGCGATGGTCATGGTCTGGTGATCTCCGGTGAAGCTATTGCGCGGTCCAGCCGCCATCGATGACCAGCTCGGCGCCGGTCATGTAGGAGCTGTCGCTGGATGCGAGGAAGAATGCGGCACCCGCCAGCTCGGAAGGGTCGGCAAGGCGCCCGATCGGCGTCTTGCCGGCCATCATGTCGACCAGATCCTGCGTCTTCTGAGCGACGCCCTTGTCCACCCAGCGCTGGAAGCCTTCCTGCAGCAAGGGCGTGACGACGAAGCCGGGATGCAGCGAATTGGCGCGGATCGGCATCTTCTTCTCGGCGAATTCCAGCGCGATCGACTTGGTGAACAATCGCACCGCGCCCTTGCTGGCGTTGTATCCCGACACTTCGCTCAGGCCCACCAGACCCATGATCGAGCTGACGTTGATGATCGAGGCGCCGCCTTTCACATCGGCGCCGCTGCGCTCCATCAGCGGCACGAAGGTACGCACGCCCAGGAACACACCATCGACGTTGATGCCCATGATCTTGCGCCAGTCCTCGAGCGAGGTCGTAGCGACGGGGCCGGTCAGATCGATGCCCGCGTTGTTGACCAGCACGTGCAGCTTGCCATGCCGCTCCGTCACGGCGGTGAGCACGCTCTGCCAATCGTCCTCGCTGGTGACGTTCGCCTGCACGTAGCTGGCTGCCTGGCCGAGTCCAGCCAGCGTGCTTGTCACGGCGTCGCTATCGGGTGCCGAAAGGTCGGTCAGCACGACTTCGGCGCCTTCGGCCAGGAAACGCTCGACACAGGCGAGACCGATGCCGCGCAGGCCGCCGGAGACTAGTGCGACACGGCCCTTCAGCCGCTGCGAACCCAGAACGCTCATACGCCGTTCATCCCCGCAGTGGACGCGCCGTCCATGGTGAACTCGCTGCCCGAGCAGAACCGGGCCTCGTCGCTCGCCAGCCACGCCACCATGCCCGCCACCTCGTCGACTTGCGCCATGCGCCCCAATGGCGAGAGGCTCTGGTAGGCGGCGCGGGCGGCAGCAGGATCGGCCGACTTGTCGATCAGGTTTACGATCAAGGCGGTCTCAACCACGCCGGGCAGCACCGCGTTGATCCTGATCTTGTACTTGCGGTTGCCGGCATGGACCGCGGCAGACTTGATCAACGCGATCACGGCGGCCTTGGAGACGGAGTAGGCGCAGAAGTTGCCCATGGCGCGGTGCGCGTTCATCGACGAGTTGACGATGATCGAGCCTTCCGGCCCTTCCGGATTGCGCGCCATCGCCCGCATCGCATGCTGCACGGTCAGCATCACGCCGGTCAGGTTCACGTTCATGACGTTGTTCCAGCCATCGATGGTGATGTCCTCGATGCTGGCGTCACCGCTTTCCGTGCCGGCATTGGCGAAGGCGATGTCGAGCCGTCCGTGCCGTTGCAGGATCGTGTCGATCAGCCCGTCCCACGCCGAGGCGTCGGTCACGTCGTGCTTGATGAACTGCGCGCCGGTTGCTGCGCAGACGGCATCGGCGGCCGCCTGGTTGGAGCCGGTGAACACCACGCTCGCCCCTTCGGCGCAGAGGCGCTCCACCGTTCCCGCGCCGATGCCGGAGGTCCCTCCGGTCACCAGCGCAACCTTGCCTTCAAGCCGCCGCACGGCATTCTCCCGCGTGTTATCTGAGCCTGAACATGATCTATCGCGGCGCCACCCGGCAACCTATGACTTGAGCAAGGTGACGCCCGCTAGGCGATCGGGCAGACATGCCCCCAAACAGAAGTATGCTTTGGGAGTACGAAGCACATGGCCGAGCGCGATCCCGCCCTTGCAACCAAGACACCACCGGAGGCTGCGAACTCGGAAGGCCTCGGCGCCGATCGCAGCAAGGGCATCAGCTGGTCCGAGCTGATGGCGCAGGATTCACGCCCCGCACCCGCGATCCTGACCGAGGAAAGCTATACCTACCGCGGCTCCGAACCGATCCCGGCAGAGCGCTACACCAGCGAGGCGTTCGCCCAGCTGGAGCGCGAGCGGATGTGGCCTTGCGTCTGGCAGTTCGCCGCGCGCGAGGAGGACCTGCCCGAGCCCGGCGACTTCGTGGTCTACGAGAACGCGGGGCGCTCCTACCTCGTCAGCCGGCAGGATGATGGCTCGATCCGGGCCATGCACAACGTCTGCCTTCACCGCGGCCGCAAGCTGCGCACGGAAGAGGGCACGACAGACAAGTTCGTCTGCCCGTTCCATGGCTTTGCCTGGAACAAGGACGGCAGCTTCAACTCGATGCCCTGCCAGTGGGACTTCCCGCACCTGAACGAACAAAGCCTCGACTTGCCCGAGGCGGAGGTGGGCCGCTGGGCTGGCTACGTGTTCATCCGCGAGGAGAAGGGCGGGCCCAGCCTGGAGCAGTTCCTGGCGCCGCTGCCCGAGCACTTCAAGCGATGGCGGCACGAGGAGTGCGCCAGCGTCATGCGCGTCGCCAAGGAGGTCCCGGCCAACTGGAAGGTGGTGATGGAGGCCTTCATGGAGGCCTGGCACACCATCGTCACGCACCCGCAGCTGCTGCCCTTCACCGGCGATTCCAACGCGGCCTACTGGACCTGGGGCGACAACGTGAACGTCAACCTGGTGCCGTTCGGCGTGATGAGCCCGCACATCGAAGAGGGCCAGGGTGAGCAGTGGATCGTCGACCAGTTCATCCGCTACAACGGGCGTTCGGCGGACAACTACGAGGAAGCCGCGCGCGACAACCCGATGGCGATCGCGGTGCCCGAAGGCGTGAGCGCGCGTGCGGCGCTGGGCGAGGCGATGCGCAAGGCCTACACCGCGTCCACCGGCTACGATCATGCCGAGGCGACGGACGCTGAATTGCTCGACGCGCTGGTCTACAACGTGTTCCCGAACTTCTCCCCGTGGGGCGGGTTCATGCCCAACGTCGTCTACAACTGGCGAACCGGCAAGACGCCCGACACCTGCATCATGGAAGTGCGCATCCTTTCGCGCATTCCCAAGGGCCAGCCGATCCCGCGTGGTGCTCCGCTCAAGATGCTGAGGCTCGATCAGAAATGGACCGAGGCGCCCGAGCTCGGCATTCTGGGCGACGTTTTCGAGCAGGACATGGACAATCTGCCGTACGTGCAGGAGGGCCTGCACGTATCCAAGACTGGCAAGATCAACCTGGGCAACTACCAGGAGATCCGCATCCGCCAGTTCCAGGATACGCTGATGAAGTACATCGGCGGTGAACTGGGCGGCTGGAGGCAGGACTGAGCCGATGGCCGATGGGCAAGACGCTGCGGCTCACCCGCCGCGGATCAACTGCGTCCTCGTGTGCGGCGGCGTGTGGCACGACATGGACTTTGCACGCCTCGAACTGCTCAGGCTGCTGAGCGAGGACCCTGCCGTCCGCACTCGCGTGTTTGAGGATTACGAGAACCTCGACGCGCTGCGCCAGGCCGATATCCTGATCACCTATACGTGCGACGTGACGCCTTCACTGGCCGCGCAGGAGGTGCTGCGCGACTGGCTCGCGGCGGGCGGGCGCTGGTACGCGCTGCATGGCACCAACTCGGTCTTGCGCCTGCTGGCGAAGGGACCGGACGCGGGACTGTGGGATGCGCCGCGCTGGGCGCCGCTGTTCATGGACCTGCTCGGCTCGCAGTTCCTCTCTCACCCGCCGATCGCACCCTACACCGTCACCGTTGCCGATCCCAGCCATCCCCTGGTTGCCGGCGTTGAGCCGTTCGAGACCACGGACGAGCTCTACCACATGGAGACACACGGCGACCTGCACGTCCTGCTCGAGACCGAGTGCACGCAGGAGGGCACCGGATTTGTCGAGGCCGCGGATGCGCCGGGCACGCACCCGGTGATGTATCTGAAGGATCATGGCGCAGGCGCGGTGCTCTACAACACGCTCGGCCATTGCCGCGGGCATTACGATCTGCAGCCGATGCTGGACTGGTGGCCCACGGTGGACCGCTGCGCCTGGGACTTGCCGGTGTTCTACGATCTGCTGCGTCGCGGCATCGACTGGCTCAAACAGCGCCAGCGGGTAACCTGAGCAAGCCTCTTCGGGTCGCGCCAGGAGCAGTGGTGGAGTGAAAGAGAAGGGCGGCCGCGTCATCCGAGGCCGCCCTTCAGTCGGGGTGAGCTTGTCAGGCGAGTACGCCGGCGTAGCGGTCCAGCGTCGCCTGCGGGCTCTCGGGCCAGCGCGAGAGGACCAGCAGGCGCTTGTGCCCGGCGCCGATCGCCAGTTCGTCGGTGATGCCCATGCCGCCATGGAACTGGATCATCTCGTGCCCCAGCTCGAGCGAAGTGCGGGCGAGGAACGCGCGGGCGCCCTGGACGGCCTTGCCGAACTCGGCGCTTTCGCTTGAGACCAAGGCAAGGTTGAGAAGGGCCCGGGCCTGCTCGATCACGGCATACTGTGCGACCATGCGGTGCTGGATCGCCTGGAAGGAACCGATCGCCGCGCCGAACTGGCTGCGGGTGCGCAGGTAGTCGATGGTATCGGCGAACAGCCGCTCCATGATCCCGAGCGCTTCGGCGCTGCGGGCCAAGTCGGCCAGCTCGTTCGCGGCGTCGATCGCGGCAAGGCCATCGTCTCCAGCACGGTCGAGCTTGTGATCGTCGCTGATCATCACATCTTCCAGCGTCAAGGCGACGGCCACACTGCCGTCGGCCATGTGCCACGGGCGCAGCGAAGCACCCGGCTGGGTGGCGGGAATAAGGAACAGCGCCACGCCGGTGCGATCGCCCGGTTCGCCGTGGATGCGCGCAGGGACGATGAAGGCGTCGGCACCGCCGCCTGCAGCGCAGAACGGCTTGGTGCCGCTGAGCCGCCAGCTGTCACCCTTTGCAACCGCACATGTCTCCAGCCAGCAGAGGCCATCTCGCGCGCGCTCGTCCAGCGCGGCCAGTGCGAGGCGCTTCTCGCCGGATACCACGGCCTCGATCCATGAGTTCAGCAGCGGCTCGCGCGCGGTCATGGCGAACAGGCGGCCTGCCATCATCACGGACTCTGCCAAGGGTTCCACGACCAGGCCACGGCCCAGCGCCTCGAACACGATGGCGACGCCGGTGGCATCAAGGTCCAGCCCGCCCAGGTCTTCGGCGAACGGCGCCGCGATCAGCCCGAGTTCGCCCAGCAGCTGCCAGTTACTGGAGGAGAACCCGCAAGGCTCTGCCAGGAACGCGCGGCGGCTATCGTGATCGTAGCGATCGGCGACGAACCGATCGGCCAGCGCCTTCAGCATTTCCTCGTCTTCGCTGAGATCGAAGTTCACAGTCCACTCCCGGTATCCGCCGTTCGTAGTACCACCGCGTCGAAGTCGATCGCTGCTGAGCAAAAGGCTAGTCACGCCCATGTCGATCCTGGTGCACGCGATTGTGCCACTCGAACACGCGGTCTAAGAAGGCTTGGGAGAGAAGCTTAATGGCGCTGTTATCACAGGATCACATCGACGCTGTGCGGGTGACGTCGGCTGCAGGCGTTCGGCCGGCTGCCGAAGCGTTGCATGCGATCGCCCAGGGGCTAGGCATGCGCGTTGCCCCGGCGCACGACATCGCCGACAAGCGCACCCCTGTGGATGCCGACGGTGGCATGTTAGCGACGGAGGTGTTCGGCTGGGATACCGACGAGCGGGTCTGGTGGCGCAACTCGCGCATCGCGCTGGACAGCCCGCTGACCACCGCCTGCCGTTTCGAGAGCCAGCCGTTCTGGGTCAACGCCGAGGGTTTTCGCACGCGCGAGCCTAACGCATACCTGGCCTCGATCGACCTCTCCAACTTCGAGCATCGGGCGATGACCTGGGCCGCGATCGGCGTGCCGGTCCATCTGCCGTTCGGCCAGATCGGCGCGGTCAGCTTCAATCCGCTCGATCGTGGCAAGACCGACCTCACCGAGGAATTCGCGCTCTACTCGGACGCGCTGGGGCTCTATGCCCGCACGTTCATCGCCACTTACGTGCAGGTGATGGGGTCGGCCCAGGCCCTGCCATCCGGATCGCGCCTGTCGAAGCGCGAGGTGGAGTGCCTGCGCTGGGCGGCGATCGGCAAGACAGACATGGAGATCAGCATGATCATGTCGCGCAGCCGGGCGACGGTGCGGTTCCACATCCACAACGCCGCCACCAAGCTGAACGCGGTCAATCGCAGCCAGACAGTCTTCAAGGCCGCGCAGCTGGGCTACATCTCGCTTCAGAAGTGAGGTTCTAGCTCACGCTTAGGTTCCGCCGCGGCGCGGTCTTCGAGCATCAGCTGCGCACCGCGCAAGCCTAGCGCCATGGCCGGAGCATTGGTGTTGCCGGTGACGTGGCCGGGCATGACCGAGCAGTCCGCCACTCGCACGCCTTGCACCCCGTTCACCCGCAGCCGCGGGTCGACCACGGCCTTCGGATCGCTGCCCATCCGGCAAGAGCGGATGGCGTGGAGCCCGCAGCTGGACAAACGGCGGAACATGGCGAGCACGTCCTCGTCACTCTCGACCTGCGCACCCGGCACCAGTTCCGCTCCCACCATCCGATCGAGCGGAGGCGCCGCCATGTAGGCGCGCATCTTGCGCACCAGGGCGATGGCGGACGTGCGATCATGCTGCGTGCTCAGGAAGTTGTGCAGGATGTGCGGCGGAGCCTCCGCAGCAGGGCCGGTCGCCCGCACGCTGCTCTCGCTGGTGAGGCGCAGGAGCTGGCCGTAGATCGTCACGCCGGGCTTGGGATCGATCTTGTCGAGCGGGACCGGGGCCTTGTCGTCGCCGACCTTGAACGTGTAGCCGCCCAAGTAGAACTGCGCATCGGTGCGACTATCGGGATGCGCGACGTTGCAGAACGCGCCGACCTCGAAAGGTCCCGTCGCGAGCACGCCGTCGCGGCGCAGCAAGTACCGCAGCATCGCGAGCGCCGCGCCCAGGCCGAAGAAGCTCTTATTGGTGCCCTTGCCGTGGTCGAGCCGGAACGGCATCGACAGCGACAAGTGCTCGATCATCCTCTCGCCGACATCGGGAGAGTGCGCCACCAGCGGGATGCCGGCGAGCGCGAGCCGGCCCGCATCGCCGATGCCTGAGCGCTGCAACAGCAACGGGCTTTCCATGGCTCCGGCGCTGATCACTATCTCGCCAGCGCAGTCGAAACGCTGCGGCTTGCCATCGACCACCACGTCGATGCCGATCGCGCGGGTGCCATCGAACACGATCCGCTCGGCCGTGACGCCTGTCATTACCGTGACGTTGGGCCGCTTGCGCGCGACTGCCAGATAGGTGCGCGCCGAGGACTCGCGACGGCCATTGCGGATGTTGTGGCTGTAATAGCCGACACGCGGTCCGGCAGTGGCATTGAGGTCGTCCACACGCCGCAGTCCAAGCGCCTCGCCCGCCTCGATCATGCGTTCGGCCAAGGGGTATGTGTGGCAGGCCGGGTCGACACGAACGAGGCCACCGCTGCCGCGCATCTCGGAAGGTCCGGCCGCGTGGTCTTCTAGTTCCAGGAAGGCAGCCGTCATGCTCGCGCCGTTCCATCCGGTCGCGCCGCACTCGCTTTCCCAGGCGTCGTAGTCGGCCGGCTCGCCGCGGCTCCAGATCATGCCGTTGATCGAGGATGAGCCGCCCAGGCCCTTGCCGCGAATCCAGACCTCGCCGGCGCCGGGATCGTTGGCGCCTTCCTCGCGTGGCTGCGCGACATGGTAGGCCCACATGTGCTCAGGCTTCTTGACCAGCTTGGCCACGCCTTTGGGCAGGGTCACCCAGAAGCTGTCGTTCTCACCACCGGCTTCGAGCACCAGCACTTGCGAGCGACCGTCCGCGCTCAGCCGTTCGGCCATCACGCAACCGGCGCTCCCGGCACCGACGATGATGTAGTCCCATTGCCTGCTCATGGCTTGTGCTCTCCCGCCGGCATGGGTCGCACGAACTAGCGGTTTGGCTACCCTAGCGTTTTGGTGAGTCAAAATGCGGGCGGGGGCAGGCTTAAAAAGCTGACATGACCGGAGAGATCAACCGGGGCGGAGAAGAGATGCGCGCCATAGCCGAAGGCCTGTTCACCGACGAGACGCCTGCGCGTCTGATCGGTGGCAAGGACCGGGAAACCGGCCGCATCGTCTTCCCCTGTCCATCGACCGCGACGCACGACCCCGTGCCGCTTTCGCGGGAGGGCAAGCTGTGGTCCTACACGGTGCAACGGTTCCGCCCCAAGAGCCCGCCGTACGCGGGACCTGAGGCGTTCGCGCCGTGGGTGGTCGCCTATGTCGAACTGCCGGGCGAGGTCATCGTCGAGGCGAGGCTGGACGATGTCGCGTTCGAGGACGTGGCGGTCGGCATGCCGGTGCGCTTCCAGCCGGGGCTGCTCGACCGGAACGATCCGAACAGCACCCGCATACCCGCATTCGTGCCGGCGGAACTCGCTGCATGAGCGACGTGTGCATCGTGGGCATCGGCATCCACAAGTTCGGCCGGACCGATGGCCTGTCGGGCCTCGACCAGGGCGTGCATGCGGTGCGCGAAGCGATGGCGGACGCCGGGATCGACTGGCGCCAAGTACAATTCGCCTATGGAAGCTCTGACGCCGCGGGCAATCCCGACACCATGGTCGATCGCCTGGGCCTCACCGGCGTGCAGTTCATCAACGTGCGCAACGGCTGCGCGGCGGGCGGCTCGGCCTTGTTCAGCGCGCAGATGGCGATCAAGTCGGGCGAGTTCGACATCGGCCTTGCCGTCGGCTTCGACAAGCATCCACGCGGCGCCTTCAACGCGCTGCCTTCCGAGTACAACCTGCCCGATTGGTACGGCGAAGTGGGCCAGATGGTCACCACCCAGTTCTTCGCCGCCAAGATCATGCGCTACATGAGCCTGTTCGGCATCTCGCAGACCTCGCTGGGGCGGGTTGCGGAGAAGGCGTTCCGCAATGCCGTCCACGCGCCCCACGCCTGGCGCCGCGAGCCGGTCTCGCTCGAGGACATCCTGGACGCGCCCTTGGTCAGCGATCCTTACACCAAGTACATGTTCTGCTCGCCCGCCGAGGGCGGTGTTGCGCTGATCCTCGCCAGCGAGAAGAAGGCGCGTGAACTGGGCAAGCCGCTGATCCGCCTCAAGGCCGCGACCATGCGCACCCGGCCGCCGCACAGCTTCGAGGTATTCGCGCCGTCGGTGGACGTGGTGGAGGACGACACCCGCCCGCGGCCGACTGCCTCGCGCATCGCTTCGGCGGACGCGTTCAAGGCGTCCGGCATCGGGCCCGGCGACATCGACGTCGCGCAACTGCAAGACACCGAAGCTGGCGCCGAGATCATGCACATGGCCGAGAACGGCTTTTGCGCCGACGGCGAGCAGGAGCAGTGGCTGGCGGAAGGCCGCACCGAGATCGGCGGCGCGCTGCCGGTCAACACCGACGGCGGCTGCCTCGCCTGCGGCGAGCCGATCGGCGCCTCCGGCTTGCGCCAGGTCTACGAGAACGTGGTGCAGCTGCGCGGACATGGCGGCGGCCGTCAGGTGCCGGGCGGTCCCCGGACCGCCTACAGCCACGTCTATGGTGCGCCGGGCGTCTCTGCCGTCACGATACTGGAACGCTGAAAGCCCATGGATATCGAACTTTCCCCACAGGATGCCGCCTTTCGTGACGAGGTGCGCACGTTCCTGCGGGATCATCTGCCCGCGGAGGTGAAGGCCGGCGGGGCCGCGACACCGTCGGTCTTCGTCGAGCCCGAGATCGGCCAGGCTTGGAACGCCGTGCTGAACAAGCAGGGCTGGCTGGGTTACCAATGGCCGGCCGCGCATGGCGGCACCGGCTGGACGCCGATCCAGCGCTACCTGTTCGAGAAGGAATGCGCCCTTGCCGGTGCGCCCAACCTGACGGTGCTGGGACTGAAGTTGCTCGCCCCGGTGATCTACACCTTCGGTACGGAGCAGCAGAAGAGCCACTACCTGCCGCGCATCCTCAGCGGCGAGGATTACTGGTGCCAGGGCTTCTCCGAGCCGGGTTCGGGATCGGACCTTGCCAGCCTGGCCACCCGCGCGGTGCGGCAGGGTGACCACTACGTCGTCAACGGCTCCAAGATCTGGACCACCCACGCGCATCACGCCACGGGCATGTTCACCCTGGTGCGCACGAACCCCGAGGTGAAGAAGCAGGCGGGCATCTCTTTCCTGCTGATCGATCTGGCGAGCCCCGGCGTCTCTGTGCGTCCGATCCTGACTTCGGCCGGCGATCATGAGGTCAACCAGGTTTTCCTGGAAGACGTCGTCGTGCCGGCCGAGAACCTGGTGGGCGAGGAAGGGCAGGGCTGGACGATCGCCAAGTTCCTGCTGGAGAACGAGCGCGGCGGTTCGTGTCACGCGCCCAAGCTCGGCTACGATCTCGACCAGATCGAAGAGGCTGCGACCGACGAAAGCGACGGGCGCGGCGGCAGGCTGGCTGACCAGGTCGACTGGAAACGGCGCGTGGCGCAGACGCGGCTCTCGGTGAATGCGCTGGAGATGATCGAATTGAAGATCATCTCGGAGGTCGCCAAGGGGCGCCCGCCCGGGCCACAGACCTCGCTCACCAAGCTGCTTGCCTCCAACTTGCGCCAGGAGATCGACCTGCTGGCGGTAGACCTCTATGGCCCTGCCGGTTTGCAGCTGGAGACCGAGCGACCGCTCTATGGCGACAATGCGCCGGCGGCAGTGCACTCCAAGGGCGCGCAAGTCGCGGCGGCGCGCTATCTGAACAGCAGAGCCTGGACGATCTTTGGCGGCACCAACGAAGTCCAGAGCACCATCATAGCCAAGTCGGTGCTGGGCCTTTGACGGCCCAATACTCCGACGGCCGGCGCGATAACGAGAGGAATGCCCGATGCAGCTGAACCGCGAGGCGCTGACCCGCGCTTACCGGCAGATGAAGCTGATCCGCGAATTCGAGGAACGGCTCCACGAGGAGATCCAGACCGGTGAGATCGCCGGCTTCACCCACCTCTACTGCGGCCAGGAAGCCGTCGCGGTGGGTGTCTGCGAGCACCTGACCGGTCGTGACAAGATCGTCTCCACCCACCGCGGCCACGGTCACTGCCTGGCGAAGGGCTGCGATGTCGACGGCATGATGAAGGAGATCTGGGGCAGCCAGGAAGGCTTATGCAACGGCAAGGGCGGCTCGATGCACATCGCCGACATCGACAAGGGCATGCTGGGCGCCAACGGCATCGTCGGCGCCGGCGCGCCGATCGCGGTGGGCGCGGCGCTCTCCAACAAGATCGACGGGCCGGACGCGGACGGCAAGCTGGCGGTGGCGATCGCGTTCTCGGGCGATGGCGCCTGCAACCAGGGCACGACCTTCGAGGCGATGAACCTGGCTGTCGTCACCAAGGCCCCGGCGATCTTCGTCTTCGAGAACAACCACTATTCCGAGCATACCGGCGTCGACTATGCGGTGGGCACCACGCGCGACATCGCCAGCCGCGCCGAGGCATTCGGCATGAAGGTCTGGCGCGCCGACGGCACAGACTTCTTCGCGGTGCACGACACTTTCCGCGAAGTGCTCGAATACGTGCGCACGCCCGGCAACGGCCCCGCCGCCGTCGAGTTCGACACCGAGCGCTTCTTCGGCCACTTCGAGGGCGATCCCCAGCGCTACCGCGGCGAGGGCGAGCTCGATCGGCTGCGGGCGGAGCGGGATTGCATCAAGATCTTCCGCGCCAAGGTGAGCGGTGCCAAGCTGCTCGAAGAACCCGATCTCGATGGGATCGACGCCGAAGCCCTCAGCGCCATCGAGAACGCTGTCGCCGCCTCGCGCGCGGCGGCTCGCCCGGCGCCCGAGAACGTCCTCGACAACGTCTACATCAGCTACTGACGGCAGGAGCGAAGCACATGGCAAAGATGATGTATCGCGACGCCATCCGGACCACGATCTTCCAGGAGATGCAGCGCGACGACCGAGTGGTCGTGCTGGGCGAGGACGTCGTCGGCGGCAATGGTACCGCCGGCGGCCCCGAGGCGATCGGCGGAATCTGGTCCACCTCTGTCGGGCTCTACGATGCGTTCGGTCCAGACCGCGTGATCGACACGCCGATTAGCGAAAGCGCGATCATGGGCGCGGCCGGCGGCCTGGCGCTCGCCGGTAAGCGGCCGGTGGCGGAGATCATGTTCGCCGACTTCATCGGCGTGTGCATGGACCAGCTGTGGAACCAGATCGCCAAGTTCCGCTACATGTTCGGCGGCAAGTCGATCTGCCCGGCGGTGATCCGCATGCCTTGCGGCGCCGGTTACAACGCGGCCGCGCAGCACAGCCAGATGATCAGCCAGTTCGTCACCAACATGCCCGGCATCAAGGTGGTCATGCCTGCGACCCCTGCCGACGCCTGCGGCCTGCTGCGCCAGGCGATCCGCGACGATGATCCGGTGGTCTTCCTGGAGCACAAGTTCCTTTACGCGATGAGCGGCGAAGTGCCGGATGACCCGGACTTCGTGATCCCGTTCGGCCACGCTCGCCTTGCCCGCGCCGGGCAGGACGTGACGATCGTCGCCTCGGGCATGATGGTCAGCTATGCCGAGACCGCCGCGGACGATCTGGCACAGGACGGCGTCGGTTGCGACGTCATCGATCTGCGCACCACGTCTCCGCTGGACGAGGAAGCGATCCTGGACTCGGTCGAAGTGACCGGCCGCCTGGTGGTGGTCGACGAAGCACCGCCTCGCTGCTCGCTGGCGACCGACATCTCCGCGCTGGTGGCGCAAAAGGCGTTCGCCAGCCTCAAAGCGCCGATCGAGATGGTGACGCCGCCGCACACGCCGGTGCCCTTCGCCCGCGAGCTCGAGAGCGCCTACTTGCCCAGTCCTGCGAAGATCGCGGCGGCCGTGCGCAAGTCGCTCGAATACCGGTGAGGAGGGCGCAGCCATGAGCCGCATCCGCGCATTCACCATGCCCAAGTGGGGCATCGAGATGACCGAAGGCACGATCGCCGACTGGACCGTGAAGGAGGGCGACAGCTTCAAGCGTGGGCAGACGCTGTGCCTGATCGAGACCGCCAAGATCACCAACGAAGTCGACGCCGAATACGACGCCACCGTGCGCCGCATCCTGGTGTCCGGCGGCAGCGAGGCTGAGCCGGTCGGTGCGCTCCTCGCCGTGTTCGACGAAGGCGACCACTCGGAGGCGGAGATCGATGCTTTTGTTGCGTCGTTCAAGCCGGCGGAGGGCGGTATTGCCAAGGGTGCCGCCAGCGCCAAGGCGGCGGCGCAGGAGGATGCCGAGAGCGCGCCTGCGCCGTCTCCCGAGAAGCCTCGCACCCGCATCGCGACGAACCGTCCGATCAGCCCCGAAGCCTTGCGCCTGGCAGAGGAAGAGGGCGTCGACATCGCGGCAATCGAAGGATCTGGCCGTCAGGGCCGCATTACGCACCAGGATGTAATCAAGGCGCTGCGCGGTCCGGCGAGCAGTGCGCCTAAGGGTGTGCTGACGCTCGACGCAGAGGACATAAAGGTCTTCGCCTCGCCGCTGGCGCGCCGCCTGGCCGGGCTGCATGGCATTGCCCTCGGCGAGCTGACCGGCACCGGACCGCGCGGCCGCATCTCCAAGGCGGACGTGCTTGCGCTGGTCCCCAAGCCCACCAGCACGGCGGTGACTGCGGCCTTCGTCGCGGGCGAGAACCGGCCGGAGATCGTGCCCTTCGACCGCGTTCGCAAGGTAGTCGCGCAGCGACTGACTCAGGCCAAGCAGGAGCTGCCGCACTTCTACCTGCGCATGTCTGCCAGCGCCGATGCGCTGCTGGAGATGCGCAAGACCGCCAATCTGGTGCTCGGCTGCAAGGCATCGGTGAACGACTGGATCGTCAAGGCGAGCGCCATGGCGCTCAGCCGCCATCCTGACGTGAACGTGCAGGTGCATGGGGAACAGATACACCGCTTCCCCCATGCCGACGTGTCGATCGCAGTCGCCAGTCCCAAGGGCCTGGTCACGCCGGTGGTGCGCCAGGCCAACCTGATGCGCATCGACCAGATCGCCGCCGAGACGCGCCGCCTGATCGACAAGGCGCAGGGCAAGGGTCTCAGCATGACGGACATGGAGGGCGGCACCTTCTCCGTGTCGAACCTAGGCATGTTCGGGATCGAGAACTTCGATGCCATCATCAACCCGCCGCAAGGCGCGATCCTGGCGGTGGGTGCTGCGCTGCGCCAGCCGGTCGAGACGGCAATGGGCGGGGTGGCGTTCGAGACGCGCATCTCGTTCACGCTCTCGGTCGATCATCGCGCGATCGACGGTGCTGCCGGTGCGCAGTTCCTGCAGACCCTGAAGTCATTGATCGAAGAGCCCGCCGGTCTCTTCGCCTGAGGAAACGTCATGACCGACCAAGCATACAGCGACCTGCGGCCAGGCCCGCTCAAGAACCTGGGCGACGTGATCCAGCTCGCCTTCTTCCCGACCGACTTCGATGCCACCATGAAGTACTGGATCGAGACGGTGGGCGTCGGCCCGTTCTTCGTGCTCAACGACGTCCGGCTCGATGACATGAAGTACAAAGGCGAGCCGACCGATGCCACGTTCACGATGGCGATCGGCTACTGGGGCGACATCCAGATCGAGCTGATCAAGACGGACAGCGACGCACCCTCTCTCTATGCCGGTGAATACGCGGTGCGGGACCGTCTGCATCACGTCTGCGTGTTCGTGGAATCCATTGCCGAGGCGCGAGAAGCTTGCGCAGCAGCGGGCGCCGAGATCGTCGTCGAGGGCAAGGTCGGTCCGGACGGCGCAGTGATCTACGTCGATCCGGGGCAGGGGCCGGGCCACGTCATCGAGTACCTGCAGCCGATGGCGGGATCGGAAGGGCTGTTCCAGATGATGAAGGATGCCGCTCGCGATTGGGACGGCTCCGATCCGGTCCGGGTGCTGCAGTGATGACCGACGTGTCCGCTCGCGCCCACGAGATCGCCTGCAAGGTCGAGGCCTTCGTGCGCGAGACGATCGTGCCATTCGAAAAGGACGCCCGCCGCGACCATCACGGTGCCCCCACTGACGAGCTGGTGATGGAGATGCGCGCGCTAGCCCGGAGCGCCGGCGTGCTCACCCCGCACATCCTGGATGACGGTTCGCACCTCACCCAACGCGAGACCGCGGTCGTGCTGATCAAGTCGGGCCTGTCGCCGCTAGGGCCGCTCGCCTGCAATACGATGGCTCCGGACGAGGGCAACATGTACCTCATCGGCCATGTCGGCTCGTCCGAGTTGAAGGAGCGTTTCCTCAAGCCCCTGGTCGAGGGCAAGGGCCGCTCCGCCTTTTTCATGACCGAACCGGCCGATTGGGGCGGCGCCGGCTCGGACCCGTCGATGATGAAGACGACGTGCCGCAAGGACGGCAACCAGTGGGTCATCAACGGGCGCAAGACCTTCATCACCGGCGCGCAAGGGGCGATGGTCGGCATCGTGATGGCCGCCTCCGACGAAGAGGACACGCGCGGCGGCGCCTGCATGTTCCTGGTCGACCTGCCCGACGATGCGATCCGGATCGACGAAGTTCCCAACACCATCGACACCTCTATGCCGGGCGGCCACGCCACCCTGACGATCGAGAACCTGCGGGTGCCCGCCTCGCAGATGCTGGGCGAGCCGGGCGAGGGCTTCCGCTATGCGCAGATCCGCCTTTCTCCCGCCCGCCTGTCTCACTGCATGCGCTGGCTGGGCGGCTGCATCCGCGCGCACGAGATCGCGGTGGACTATGCTTGCCGCCGCCAGGCCTTCGGCAAGACGCTGATCGACCACGAGGGCGTCGGCTTCATGCTCGCCGAGAACCGCATCCTGATCCAGCAGTGCGAGCTGATGATCGACTGGTGTGCGGGCGTGCTGGACAGCGGCTCACTGGGCACGGTCGAAAGCTCGATGGCCAAGGTCTCGGTCAGCGAAGCGCTGATGAAGATCGCCGACAATTGCGTGCAGGTCATGGGTGGCACCGGCGTCACCGAGCGCACGATCGTGGAGCAGATGTTCCGCGAGATCCGGGCTTTCCGCATCTATGATGGACCGACCGAGGTCCACAAGTGGTCGCTCGCCAAGAAGATCAAGCGCGAGTGGAAGCACGCGCAAGACGCCAAGGCGGGCTGACGCGATGAGCACCGATCTGGCCGCAGACAACTCGGGCACCGTCCCCGTGCGCGAGGGCTATGGCTTCGACGAAGCCGCGCTCGCACGTTGGATGGCGGCGAATGTCGACGGCTTTGCCGGCCCCATGCGCGTGGAGCAGTTCAAGGGCGGGCAGTCCAACCCGACGTATCGTCTCTCCACGCCGTCTGCGAGCTATGTCCTGCGGCGCAAGCCTCCCGGTGAGCTGCTGCCGGGTGCCCATGCCGTCGATCGCGAGGCGCGGGTGCAGATGGCGCTGGGAGCCGCAGGCTTCCCCGTGGCGCGCATCCATGGCCTGTGCACCGACGACGCGGTGATCGGCACCTGGTTCTACGTGATGGACATGGTCGAAGGCCGCATCTTCTGGGATGCCACCTTCCCCGGCGTGAGTCGCGAGGAACGTCCGGCCTACTTTGATGCCATGAATGTGACCATGGCTGCGCTCCACCGCATCGATCCCGCTGCCGCCAGGCTGGAGAGCTTCGGCAAGCCCGGCAGCTACTTCGCACGCCAGATCGGCCGTTGGACGAAGCAGTACCATTCCGACGAACTGGCGGGCCGCAATCCCGACATGGACTCACTGGTCGAGGCGTTGCCGGCGTTCATCCCTGCTGAGGACGAGACTGCGGTGATCCATGGCGATTGCCGCTGCGACAACATGATCTTCCATCCCAGCGAGCCGCGGGTTCTGGCCGTGCTCGACTGGGAGTTGTCGACTCTGGGCAATCCCCTGGCGGATTTCACGTACCATGCTCTGATGTACCGCATGGATCCGGCCATCGTACCGGGCCTGCAAGGGGCGGACCTGCAGGCGCTCGGCATCCCGACCGAGCAGGACTATGTCGCCAGCTACTGCAGGCGAACGGGCCGGGATGGCATCCCCGACTACGAGTTCTATGTGGCGTTCAACTTGTTCCGCCTTGCCGCGATCTTCCACGGCATCAAGGGGCGCGTGCTGCGTGGCAACGCCGCCAACGCCCAAGCCGCCACACGCGCGCAAAGCTTTCCCGTGCTCGCCCGCATGGCTTTGGAGAGCCTCACGCGCCTCCGCGAGTCCCCCACTTAGAGTAACAGCCAGCGCGACTGTGCGCCCTCAACGGCTATCTCGGCACATTCTTGGCTTTCCGGCTCGGCGCGAACTGCGCCGCCGGGCCCTCAGCCTCCTTTGGTCGTCAGATCGGCCGGCACGGTCGGGCCCGACAAGATACGCGCCATTTCTCGCCAGCGCGCTTCCGCGCTCGGCCCGGCGCCGTTCACATGGGCCCGGACCATATCGAGGCCGAGACCATAGTTGATCACATAGCTGCGGTAATGATCGTCGAAGTCCAGCGACTTGAGTGCGCGCGCTTCGGAGACGAGGCTGTACTTCTGGGTCAGAGCGATCGCTTGTTGGCGGGTGATGCGGCCGTCAAGATAGTCGCGAGCGATCGTGAACCGCGCGCCCGCCAAAGCCTGCATCGCCTCGCCCAGCGCGTCATAGCGGGCCGCTTGGCCAGGATCGAAGCCGGCGATGGGGAACAGCACCGCCTTCTCGAACGCGGCGCGCTCGCTTCCGGGGAAGGCAAGCTCGATGCCGAAATTGGCCGATCCCTCGGCCAGGAAGCTCTGCGGACTGTAAAGCGGGTATACCGTGAACTCGCTCCAGCCCCGCCCGCGTGCAAGGTTGCGCTCGAGCAGCACATTGTAGACGTGGTGGCCCGGATAGCCTTCGTGACAGCCCAGATCGACCGCACGGTCGATGGCGACGGGCAGATCGGTGTTCACCTGGATCAGGCTGGTGTCGTTGCCCTTGTAGTAGTTGTAGCCACCCCAGGGCTTGTTCTTGACCAGTTCGAAGGTGAAGGTCTCGTCGGCCGGCAGCGGGATGTGCGCGACGGTGCGCTTGCGGCACTCGGCGATGGCGGCCCGCATTACCGGCTCGACCTTGTCGGTCGGGATCATGAAGCGGTTGCGGTAATCGTCGACCCGCTTCCACAGCGGCGCATCGCCAGGGACGAGCGCGGCGATCCGGGCCAGGACCGGATCGTACGCGGATAATGGCTTGAGATCGGGTGCGAGCCCGAACAGGCCGCGCGCCTCCTCGTCGAAGCTGAACTTGTGCCCCTCGTGCATGGCGAGGCGGGTCTCTGCCGCCTTGAGCTGACCGACCAGGAAAGCACGACGCGGCCGCGTCATGGCGGTAAGGCGGGCGGCGGGGATCGCCTCGGCGCGAAGGCGGAGCGCATGGGCGGCGGCGATCAGCTGCGGAACGGTACGCGGATGCGCCTTGGCGTCGGCCGCCCAAGCGGAAGGGCCATAGTAGGCGTCGACGTATTCGGGTTCGCGCTCGCCGGCCTCCAGGGTGAGCTTCACGTAATCGCGGGCAATCGCGTCGAGCGGGTCGGTGCGCGGATTGGCCGCCCCGATCAGGGGCAGGGCGGCGAGTGCGATCAGGAGCTTGCGGAGCATGGCGGTTTCCTTTCCCGGCAAAGCCTTAGGCAGGGGGCCGCATGCTGGCAACTTGGCAGTGCCGCAACCTTGCGCCGGCTAGCGAAGGTGCGGTGCGTGGATCGGTCATCGGGATAGTCCCACTCGACCAATCCTTGCTGAGGGCGTCACTTGCGTTGGAGCGCCTTCACGATGTCGCCCCAGGCCACGAGCTTGAAGTTCTGCATGGCCGGCGCGTTGTCGCCGTCCTGCGCCACCATCAGGCCCTTGGGAAAGCCAGGGCCGAAGTTGCCTAACGCGATCTCAATGCCATCGGTCTCCGAAGTCGCGCCCACCTGACCCGCCGAAATGCGGAAGCGGCCCACCGGCCTGAGGTCGGGCAGGCTCCAGACGGCGTAGGCGCTGTCGCCCTGGCTCGAGCCGACCAGCCAGCCGCCATTGCGTCCTTTGGGTGCGATCGCCAGCCCTTCGGCGTCGGCGACCAGGAGGCGCCCATCGACACGGGGCCCCGGGATCGGCGTGGTCGTGCCTGCGGGATCGGCGGCGAAGCGCCAGATGCCGACGTCCTCCTCGGCTACGTAGAGCTGCCCGGTCCGGTCGTCCGCCACGCAGCCTTCGGACTGGGTGGCCAGCCGCAACTGGCGCACCAGTTGCGCCGAAGGCTGTGCCTCGGCGCCGATCCGGAACTGGTCGATCCGGCCGTCCTTCATCACCACGAATGTGAACAGCGCCTTGTCGCTCGCACGGCGCCACAGGCACATGCCATAAGCCTCGCCGTCACCCGCCGCAGGATTGCCGAGCGGCACAAGCTTGCGGGCCACGGGGTCGAGCCGAAACAGCGCGATGCGCGCCTGAACCTCGCTCGCGCGGTCACTCGCGGCCACGAGGATGCCGCGCTTGCCGCCCAGCATCACGTCGGCGCGTAAGTCGACGTTGTTGAGGCGCGGCGAGGGCGAGAAGTCCAGGTGCCGTCCGGTGAGGTCGTAGAGGTGCAAGCCAGCGCGCTTGTCGGTCGCGACCACAAGGCTCTCTGCGGGCCGGCGCGGGTTGCGCCAGATCGCCGGATCGTCCGCGGCGTCGTCGCCGGTGCCGACCGGCGCCGTCTCTCCGCGCGCGGTGACCGACACGGTGGCATCGCCTGCCACCGGCGTCGAGGTGGGCGCCGCAGCGCACCCTGCAAGCAGGGCAAGCGCCGAGGTGAGGGGTACGAGGCGCATCAGAAGTTGAACCGCACGCCGCCGGTGTAACGCCGGCCGAAGGTCTCGACTTCCATCGTGCGCGCACTGACGCCGGCGAAGCGGCGGCCTGGGCCGTTGAGCAGGTTGGCGAAGTCGGCGTAAACTTCGAAGTTCGGCGTGATCGCATAGCGCAGCGAGGCGTCGAGCTCGTCGTCGCGCGCCCAGTACTCGTCTCCGCCGGTGGTGCCGCGGAACACGCCGTTGATGGTGTCGAACTCACCGATGGCATCGATCCACTTGGTGCGGTTCTGGTAGGAGACCCGCGCCGAGAAGCCGTACTTCTCGTAAAACAGGCTGGCGTTCATCACCCACTTGGAGGTGCCCGGGAACATCACCTTGCGGCCGTCCGGCGTCTCGGCCTGGCTCTTGTTGTAAGTGGCGTTCAGCAGGACGCCGAAGCCGCCCATCCAGTCCGGCAGGCCGAGGTCGGCCTGGTAGCCTTCGAGCTGCTGCTGGAACGCGCCCTCGATGCCCCAGATGTAGCCGTCACCGCCATTGGCGATGCCGCTGAAGATGTAGCCCGAGCGATCGACGCCGTTCAGGTTCAGCAAGTCCGAGTCGAAGGGGCGTGTGGTGTCGAACAGCGTGTCCTTCACGTCCTTGTAGAACGCGCCGAGCGAGAAGAAGCCCTGCGGCTGCATGTACCACTCGAAGTAGAGATCGACGCCCTTTGCGCGCTCCGGCTCGGCATCGGGGTTGCCGCCCGAGATCGTCTGGTTGGCATCGCTGACGATCAGGTTCGGGCGCAGCTGGTCGTAGTCGGGTCGCGAGGCGCCGGTGTTGAACGACAGGCGCAGCTTCTTGGTCTGGTCGATATCCCAGTTGAAGTGGAGGCTGGGATAGACCAGCGTCTGGTCGCGCGGGATGGTCACCAGCGAGGAGGTGCCGTTCACCGTCGCAAACGCGCTGCTCTTGTTCTTGATGTGCTCGACCCGGGCGCCGCCGACGATCGAGCCCCAGTCCATCTTGGTCTCGAACATGCCGTAGCCCGACCAGACTTCCTCGCGCACGTCGTAGAAGTTGGCGGTCACCGGGACGTATTGCGCGCCGGCTGCTTCCGCCTGATCGACCAGGGCGATGCTCTGCTTTTTGCCGTGATAGCGGAACAGGTAGCCCAGCGGATACTCGCCCTTGAACGCCGGATCGTTGGCGAGGGCCACGGCCGAGTAGTTCAGCGGCAGGTTGTAGGGATTGGCAGAGGAGCTGACGGTGATGTCCAGCAGTCGCTCGTTCGACTCCTTCTTACGGTTGTCGTACTGGGCGCCGAACATCAGCTTGGTGCCACCGAACCAGTCGGCGTCGTAGCTGAAGTCCAGCTTGCCGGTGTAGGCGTCGGTGATGTCCTTCGCCTTCAAGCCGCGCACACGCGCCAGGGTCGCGCCGAAGTCCTCGATCTGGTTCACTCGCGCGCCGCGGCTGAGCACGCCGGTCGAGCTGCGCAGCGTGCGGTAGAGTTCCACCAGAGGATGCTGCTTGTCGGTCAGGTCGTAGGCCACGGTCAGGCGGTTGGGCGCGCCCGCGCCGTTGGTGCCGAAGCTGCCGCTGTCGTAGTTGAGCTGTGCCGGCGCCGAGCGATCGTCGACCGAGCGGGTGTAGTTGCCGCGCCAGCGCACCTGGATGCGGCCAAGGTCGTGGTCGCCGCCGACGGTGTTGGTGAAGACCGACTGGCGGTACTCGCGGATCAGCACGTTGGAATTGAGGTCGATGCCGTAGACCGTGCCCTGGTAGGGCGTGTTACCGGCGCACACGTCGGCGTAGCCGGTGGTGTTGGCGGCAAGGCCGGTGGTCACCGGGCACGCCGCAGTGCTGGTGGGCACGCGCGACTGCTGGTCGTCCATGTCGAAGATGTAGTTGTTGCGCGATTCATCGTCGCTGAACGCAGTGTAGATCGATGACAGGAACAGGCGATGATCGGGGGTCGGCTTCCACTCCAGCTTGCCCGAGACCGAGTAGTTCTTGCGGGTCAGGCGATAGAGTTTGTTCTCCGTCTCGCGCGCCCAGACACGGTCTTCGTTGCCGGGGCGGCGGTCTTCACCGACGACTTCCCAGTCGGTCTCCGCATTGTCGGTGACCATGTCGCGCTGGTAGTAGCTGCCCGATACGAGCGCGCCGAACTCGCCCACGCCGGTGTCCCAGCGGTTGGAGAGCACCAGCTGGCCTTCGTACTCCTGGCGCTTGCCCAGCTCGACGTAGCCGCCGCCCAGCTTGCCGGCGATGTGGAAGCCATCGTAGTCGAAGGCGGAGCGAGTGATGACATCGACGTTGCCGGCGATGGTCTCGCCGGTCATGTTCGCGGTGACGGCCTTGCGCACCACGATCTGCGAGGCGATCGCCGACGGAATGGAATCGAAGCGGGCGTCGCGCCCTTCGGGGCTGATGATGTTGATGCCGTCGATCGACAGCGTGGTCCAGTTGATCGGCGCACCGCGCAAGTTGATGTAGCGCGCCTGGCCCTGGTCACGCTGGACGCCGACGCCCGGCAGGCGGCTGACCGCCTGCGCGACGTTCTGGTCAGGCAGTCGGCCGGCGGCGTCGGCGGAGACCACGCTTACCAGTGCCGGCGACTCCTTTTGGATGCGCAGCGCGGCCGCGATCGACTCTGCGATCGGGCGCGAGCCGGTGACGACGATCTCCTCGCCGGGGCTGGGCGTCGAAGGTGCGATGGTGGTGTTCGCGGCGCTTGCGGCAGCGCTGGGCGTGCTCTGCTCGGGCACGGGAGCTGTGCCGGTCGGCGCGGGAGGGACAGTGCCGACACCCTGCGCCACCGCCGCGCTGGCGCCCAGCAGCGTCCAGGCGGACGTGGCGACGAGCAGCGCGCGCGTCGACATCGGCGCGGCGCGAAGCCGCACGGGAAGCTTGGTCATGGTTGGTGCCCCTGTTTCGCAAGGGCGCGTGCCCTCGCTCGTTGAGCAGGCCGCTAGCCCAGCTCCATGACAGGTACGCGACATGTCGAAGTCATTTCGGTGACGATGCCTTTGCACAGGTGCGATCAGGCCCGTCGGCGCCAACGTCAGGCGAAGCGCGTCGGCACGAAAGAAGGGCCCAACCGATAACTCGGTCGGGCCCTGCTAGTCATGCGGGCAAGGTGCCGCGGGGTTAGAAGGTTATTCCGGCGGACAGGGAAAACACCCGGCCAACGTCGTAGCTGTTGATCTGGATGCGCGCGTCGCCGTTGTCCTGGTACTCCTGGTGGCGCGTGCGCAGCAGGTTGCGGGCTTCGAACTTGAGCTCGACCTGCTTGCCGCGCACTTCCACGCCTTCGCGCATCACGACGTCGAGCGAGACGCCGGGCTTCTCGATCACGTCGGGCAACGGCTCGGTGCCGTTTAGGCCACGGCTGACGACGCGATTGCTGGCAAAGTTGAGCAGGATCGTCTGCTGCGACAGTCGCTCGGTGTTCTCCAGGCCGAACTGCAGGTTCACCAGGTGGTCCGACTGCCCGGTGAGCGGCGATCCGTCGCGGAAGAAGTCGGTGGCCGAGGTCGCCGCGGCTTGCGGGTAGATGGCGACCTGATCGCTCGCCGACACCTTCAGCTTCGACTGGGTGTAGGTGTAGTTGGCGATTACCACGGCGCGACGGTTGGCGAACCAGCCCTCGCTTGCACCCAGGTCGAAGTACTTCTGCAGCTCGACCTCGGCGCCGTAGAGTTGCGCTTCGGGGGCGTTGGCAAAGCTGGTCACCAGGTCGTCCGCGAGCACGAAGACGTAGCTCTCGATCGGGTTCTTGATCTTCTTGTAGAAGCCAGAGACCGACAGGCGCTGGTCGGGCGCGAAATACCATTCGATCCGCGCTTCGCCATTGTACAGCTGGCTGTCGGTCAGCAGCGGGTTGCCCAGGTACTGGCGGTTGCTGTCGGGATCGAAGAACGGTTGGTAGATCAGCTCGCGGAACTGAGGACGCGCGATGGTCTTCGAGGCGCTGAGGCGCACCTGCAGGTCGGGTTGGACCTGATAGGTGAGCGTCGCGGCGGGCAGCCAGTACTCCTTGCGCAGCGTCGGCGAGTCCGGCAGCGCCGTAGGCGTCGCGAACACCTGGATCGCGTCGACCGACTGGCGCGCCTTTTCGAAGCGCACGCCCGCATCGATGCTGAGCGCGTCGGTGATCTGCCAGTTCAGCTTGCCGTAGCCGGCGTAGTTGCGCAGCTTCGCTTCGAACGCCGGGCTGCCCGTGTCGGTCTCGATCAGGTTGATGCCGCCCACAGGAGTGATCGGGTTGCCCGCGGTGTCGGTGCTGGTGCCGTTGATCAGGCCCGGCGAGAGCAGCAGGTCAGGCCGCAGAACTGCTGCGGCGCTGGGGAAGTTGCTGGAAGCCCGGAAGGTGAATTCGCGCCGTGTGCTGGTGCGGTTTGTGTCGCTGTAGGCTCCGCCAACGGTCAGGGTCATGTCGGGAGTGGCGCGATAGGAGATGTCGATGCCGCCCGACCACAGATCCTCGTTCAGGTCCGAGAAGGTGACCTGCGCTTCGCCGCTGTTGCCGTTCAGGTTGTTGACGAACAGGTTGCCGAACGGATCCGACGGCGTGTTGGTGCGCACGTACTCGAAGTAGAATTCGTACGGCGCCTCGCGCTGTGAATTGGCATAGCCGCCGCGCAAGTCGATCGACAGCTTGTCCGACGGCTTGAGCTCGGCGACGAACTGCGTGTCGATCAGCTGACGCTCGTACCAGGCGGTGTCCTGCTGCTGGTAGTCGGCGCTGACGCTGCTGGTGAAGCGCTTGCCGAGGCCCAGGCGCGTCTGCTTGACGGTGTCGCGGATGTAGAGGTTGGTCCAGCGGATCTTGTTGTCGCCGAACTCCGCGCCCAGGCCGATCAGGCCGTTGGCGATGATGTGGTTGTCGGTGTTGACGCGGGTGAAGTCGGTGTTGAGCGACAGGTCCGAACTGTTCGAGGTCTGCTGGGTGACTTCGCGGTTCTGCCACTTGTTGCTGAAGCCGGCCGCGGCGATCAGACCGACGCGCGCGTCGCCAAGGTCGAACGAGGTGCCGCCGGTGAGCGAGACCGAATAGCCGGGCGGCAGATCGCGCACGCGCTGCGCCGTCGCCTTGCTGAAGCGGACGAGGTCGCTGGCGACGGTGCGGCCGAGCGCCTGGTCGGAGTTCACCAGCGCGCCGCTGTCGAAGTAGTTCTGCAGCGAGGCGGGAAGGTCGCGGCTGCCGTTGTCGAACCCGGTCCAGTCGGACTTGCCACCGTAGTAGCTGTACCCGGTCTCGCCGGTGGTCTCGGAATCGACGCTGCCGCCGCCCGAGATCGAGAGGAACGGCTCTTCGGGCACGGCCTTGGTGGTGAGGTTGATCACGCCGCCGCCGAACTCACCCGGATAGTTCACCGAGTAGCTCTTCTGGACGAGCGAGGAGGCGATCACGCCGGTGGGGAAGATGTCGAGCGGCACCACGCGGCGCAGCGGCTCGGGGCTCGGCAGCGGCGATCCGTTGAGCAGCGCCAGCGAGTAGCGATCGCCCAGGCCGCGCACGTAGACCAGGCCATTGCCGACGACCGACAGGCCGGTGACACGGCCGAGCGCGCCGGCGATGTCGCCTTCGCCCGTGCGCGCGATCTCTTCGGCAGAGAGGACCGAGATGACCTGATTGGACGCCTTCACGACATTGCGCGAGCGGCGGCCGGTGACGATGATGTCGCCGCCCGGCACCGAGATGTCGGGGCCGGCACTGCCTTGCTCGGCGTCACCTGTGGCGGTGTTGCCTTCGCCGGCGTCGCCTTGCGTCGCGCCATCGACGGGCTGATCGGTAGCCGGCTTGCCCAGATCCTCGCCGCTGGGCGGCTGCTGCGGGCCAGAGTTCGGATCGGCCTGCGCCCAGGCCTGCAAAGGCGTCATGAGCGCGGTCGTCAGAATGAGAGCGCCCACCAGTCGCGACGTCGGTGACATCGACTTGTTCCCCTAGATGCAAATGCAAGGACGGGGGCAGCCAAGTTGGCCGCCCCCGCTTCGTGTCAGGCAGCCGTGCTTCAGGTCGTCGGCAGCGAGGTGCAGGCACCCGAGTTGCCGGTGCCGAAGTCCGCAGCCGCGCTGTTGCAGGTCCAGCCGGCGTACCAGGTGTCCGCCGCATTGCGCACCGCGCCAATCCACGTGGTCGTGTCGAAGAAGCTCGAAACGGTCTTGGGATCGGTAGCAACGCGACCGTTCTCGTTGGCGCCATTGGTGTAGCCGGTCAGCGTGCTGCTGAGCGCATCGGTGTTGTTGCGGCCGTCGACGTTGAAGAACCCGGAGACCTGCGACGCGCTATACGCGCCGGTGCCGATGAACTTTGTCGAGTTGCAGGTCAGCGCCACCGAGAAGGCGTTGAGCGTCGCGGGCGTGGTGCCCGACCCGTTCATGCGGATGCACTCGTTGTTGGGCGTCAGGACGATGCCGTTGATCAGCGTCGTGTCCGAGTTGCCGCGGAACAGCGCGCCGGCCTGGTCGTTGGCTTCGTTGTTGCTGCTGACCTGGCGCTGGATCGCGGTGAAGTTCGCCACGTTCAGCTTGGTGCGCGGAGCGTCGCCCTCGTTGCCGTTCGAGTCGATCTCGAACAGGGCATCGCCCAGGCCGTCACGCTGGTTGAGCAGCGCATACTGCACGTTCATCTGCGCACCGGTGTCGACGTCGAGGCTGTCGTCGTCCGCGCCAATCGAGATGTAGTACTTCATCTGCGGGCTGCCGCCGAACCACTCCGAACCGTCGTCCGAGCTGTTGTAGCTCATGATGTGGTCGATCGTCGTGCCGGTGCCGACGCCTTCGCCGGTGAGCGACTGCAGCTCGATGTTGTTGCTCAGGATGAAGCCCGAGTAACGGATCTGCACGAAGCTCATGCGGCCTGCGTTGTAGGCGTTGTCGGTGCCACCGAAGCGTGCCGGGTTGGTCGAGCCTTCGGTCTGGCGCTCGCAATTGTTCGAGGCGGTGGTGCCGGTGGTGCAGTCGGTCACGGGCGCGCGGCCCATCAGCACGACGCCGCCCCACTGGCCCTGCGAGGTCTCAGTGACCTGGCCGGTCAGATTGTCACGGCTGGTGAAGATGATCGGCTTGGCGGCGGTGCCGACGGCGCTGATCTTGTTGCCGCGGTTGACGGCCAGCCAGGTGGCGCCAGGTGCCGCGATGACGATGACGCCGGGCTCGATGGTCAGGGTCGCGTTGGTGTCGGCAGTCAGGTTGGCCGTGGGGCAGCCGACCGTCGACGTGGCGAACGGAGCAGCGGCGGTGGGCGCAGCGAAGCCGCCGTCACAGCCGACGTCGACGCGGCCGTTCAGCTGATAGACCAGGCCGGCGATCTTGGGCAGCGTGACCGAGCGGTCGATCACGGCCGGCAGGTTGCAGACGCGCCAGGTCCCGGTCGGGCCGGTGAGGGTGCCGGCGTCGGCCAGCTGCGTCGAGGAACTGATCGAGGGGCATGCCGAGGCAGCAACGACGCCGGTCGGGCCGGTCGGCGTAGGCGTCGGGGCCGGAGTAGGGGCCGGCTGGACGATGACGTCGCCGCCAGTGCCGGGCGAGGCGATGTCGCTGGGGCCGCAGCCGGCGAGGGCGAGCGCGCTGCAGCCAACCAGCAGCAGGCCATGGATGTTCTTCACGGATTTTCCCCCATTGGTGGACGAACGACGCGGGCGAGTCCGCCGCCGCTGATCCGGGGTGTTAGGAGTGGCCGGTGACACTATGGTGGCAACTTAGTGACAACCCTAAGACGCTGGTCACTCTGTTCGCCGCGGCACCTGCGTACGTGGCTCACGACTCGTGGTTCACACCGAGATTGCAGTTTTATGACACTTGCCGCATTTTGTTGTTGTCGGCCCCGGAGAGGCAGAAGCTGCCTCCACTACAAAGATAACCGGGAGTCGTGTCATGTTGTTCACCGCCATCATCTTCGCCTCGGCACTGGGGCTGCCGATCGCACCGGAAGCCGAGCGCCGTGCGCCCGACGTTGCCTACGCCGAACTGGCAGCCGGCAATGCCGTTGCCGCGCTGCGCAAGCTGGAGGAGCCGTCGGTCGATCGTTCCGATCCGGCCGTGCTGATCAACCTGGGCAGCGCCTATGCGCGCCAGGGCGCCACCGACAAGGCGCTGGCCGCATTGCGCGCGGCCGTGACCAGCTCCGAGCGGTACGATCTGGAACTGGCGGACGGCAGCTGGATGGATTCGCGAGAGGTCGCGCGTATCGCCCTCGCGAAGCTGCAGCGCGGCGCAGCGCAGGCGGCGCGCTGAACGCTCGAGCGGTCTGCTGACTTAGGGAGCCGCTCGATCGTTCAACTCGCCAGCCAGGCGCGGGCGAGTTGTGCAGCTTGCGCAGCGTCCGCGGTTCCGCCGAGCGCCACGGCGAGCAGCAGCCGCAACTTGCGCGCGCTGAGATCCGCGCCGCCGATCACGCCCATCGCAGCGAGGCGAGCGCCGGACTCGTAGGTCGGCGCCACGCCGCCTTCGGTGCAGTGCGAGGCAAGCCCGATCACCACGCCGGCGGCTTGCGCCCGCTCGACGGCGGGCAGCAGCCGCATCGGCACGTTGCCGCGGCCGAAGCCCTCAAGCACCAGACCGCGCGCGCGCGTCGCGACCAGCGCGTCGATCAACTCGGGCCCGCTCTCCAGTCCCAGCGAGACGATGTGGACCGCTGGGTCAGGCTGCGCCAGCGCTACCGCGGCCCGGCGTCGCGGGTGCGAGCACCAACGTACGCCTTGCTCGTCGACGCGGGCGATTACCGCGCTCTCGGGACCGAACGCATCGGGCGCACTGCTGTCGCGCTTGGTTGCGGCGCGGGCGGCGAGAACCCTGCCGGCGAATACGACGGCGACGCCGGAGCCAAGGGCGGCTTCGCTGCTGGCAACTGCGATCGCATCGCGCAAGTTCGCGGCGCCATCGTAGCCGGGCAGCGAAGGCGCGCGCTGGGCGCCGGTGAAAACGACCGGCATCTCGCCGGCATGTAACAGGTCGGCCAGGAAGGCGACTTCCTCCATGGTGTCCGTGCCGTGCGTCACCACCACACCGCGCGCGCCGCTGGCGCTCGCTTCGGCAATCATGGCGACCACGCGCATGGCGTCGGCGAGGGTCATGTCCTCGCTGAGGCCGGCATAAGCCTGCCGCTCGACCACGGTATCCGACAGGTTGCCTGCGTGTCCCGCGCTGCCGCTGCGCCCGACCAGCACGCCGGCAGCATCGGGCATGGAGGCGATCGTGCCGCCGGCATCGATCAGGACGAGGTCGGACACGACAGGGCTGGACACGGCACAATCCTTCGCGCAGAGAATGTATGACAATCATACAAAGAAGCGTGTGGGTGAATCTCATGGCCGAAAGAACAGCCCTTTGCCAAGCCTCTTCCCTCGAAGTCGGCGCGATGGCCCGTTTCGAAGTGGCGGGAGAGGACCCGCTGCTGCTGATCAATGACGGGGGCGAGTTCCGCCTGATCGATGATGACTGCACTCACGCGATCGCCTCCCTGTCCGAGGGGCGGCTGGAAGGCGGCGTGATCTTCTGCCCGCTGCATGGCGGCAGCTTCGACATCCGCACCGGCAAGGCCCGCTCGCTCCCGTGCAAGCAGACGCTGCGCACGCACAAGGTCAGCGTGAAGGACGGGGTGGTGTACTACGAGGGGTGAGGGGGGGGCGGCTAATTCGTGAAGTCGCCAACGGCGCAGCGGCTTACCTGCTCGCTACCGCCCCACCGCATAAGCCTGCATCAGCCGCGGAGTGGCCGCCGCATGCAGTACGCCATCAGCCCCACGCTCCGCCGCGGTCAGCCGCCCGGCCGACCACGCAGGCGCCACGCGCAAGTCGTGGCCGCGGCGGCGCAAGTCGGCGATGATCGGCTCGCCATAGCTCTCCTCGATGACGGCAACGCCCGGCAGCGCTTCGCGTGGGTAGAACGACGAGGGGAAATGCAGGCTGTGGAACAGCGGCTGGTCGAGCGCGGCCTGCAGGCCCATTCCGCCCAGGATCCGCCGCAGCAGCAGGACGAGCTGCCACTGGTCCTGCTGGTCGCCGCCCGGCGTGCCGCAGATGAGCGCAGGCCGCCCTTGGTGCAGCGCCAACGTGGGCGTGAGGGTCGTGCGCGGGCGCTTGCCGGGGGCGAGGCTGCCCGGCAGATCGGGCTCCAGCCAGAACATCTGCGCGCGCGTGTTCAGCGCGAAGCCCAGACCTGCCACCGTCGGTGAGGATTGCGGCCACCCGCCCGAAGGCGTGGCGCTGACCATGTTGCCATGACGGTCGATCACGTCGAGGTGGACGGTGTCGCCCGGCTTCAGCGTCGACTTCAGGTGCACCATGGTCGGCTCGCCGATGCCCAGGCCTGCCGCTTCGCCAGTGGCGACGCGCACTTGCGCCATGCTGCGCACGACCTGCTCGGCATAGCCGGGCACGACGCCGGGCTGGATCGTATTGCTGGCGGTCGCGCCGATCAGCGCCGCACGATCCTGGGCATAGCTGCGCGACAGCAAGGTATCGAGCGGCACGTCGGTGAACGCAGGATCGCCGTAGTAAGCCTCTCGGTCCGCGAAGGCGAGCTTCTGGGCTTCGAGGCACAAGTGCACGAAATCGGCACTCTCCAGATCGACCTGGGCGATGCCGGCCGCATCGAGCAGGCGCAGCGATTGCAGCAGGACCGGGCCTTGCCCCCAAGGCGCGGTCTTGCACACCGTCCAGCCGTGAAAGTCGGTGGTGACCGGCTCTTCATAGGTCGCGTGCCAACGTGCCATGTCATCGCCGGTGAGAAGACCGGCGTGGCGTTCGCCGCTGGCGTCCATCAATTCGGTGCGCGCGAAGCGGTCGATCTCTTCGGCGACGAAGCCCTGGCTCCAGGCGCGGCGCGCACGATCGATGCGGGCCTCGCGTGTGCCTTGCGTGCCGGCCTCGGCAACCAGGCGCTGCCACGTCGCAGCAAGCACCGGATTGCGCAAGAGCGCGCCTGCCTTCGGCGGATCGCCGCCCGGAAGCCAGATTGCACACCCGCTCGGCCACTCGGTGCGTAGCGCATCGGCGACGTCGGCGATCGCGCGCGCGGCGCCGGGCAGCAGCGGATGGCCGTTCAGCGCATAGCCGATCGCCGGTGCGAGCACGTCGGCTAGCTCCATCGTGCCATGGTCGCGCAGCAAGGTGAGCCAAGCGTCGAATGCGCCCGGCACGACGGCGGCGATCAGGCCCGAGCCGGGTACCATGTCGAGGCCCTGATTGCGGAAGTGCGCGATCGTCGCGGCGGCCGGGGCTACGCCTTGCCCGCAGAGCACGCGCGTCTCATGCCTATGCGCGTCGTGGAACAGGATCGGGACTTCGCCGGCGGGTCCGCATAGATGTGGCTCGACGACGCACAGCGTGAAGCCGCCGGCGACCGCCGCGTCGAACGCGTTGCCGCCGCGCTCCAGCACCCCCATCGCCACTTGCGAGACGATCCAGTGGGTGGAGGCGACGACGCCGAAGGTGCCGCTGATCTCGGGCCGCGTGGTGAACATGGGGAGGCGCTCGCAGTCAGGAGTAGGGGGATGCCGCCGCGCGGCGGAGGGCTCCGCGTCCGAGCGCCAGAAGCACGGTGCCCAAGGCGGCGCCGACGCCCCCGACGATCGCCATCGATTTGCCGATGGCGTCGGGGCTGGCGAAGACATCGTCCGTCAGCCCGGCGGTGATCAGCGCGATGATCGCCTGGCCGAGCACGTTCTGGACGAAGAAGAACAGCGCGACATAAAGCCCGCGCAGGCGGTTGGGCGCGACCAGTGTCGCCACTACTGCGTGATGGCCGACCGAGGCGCAGGTCAGGAACAGCAGCAGGCCTAGAGCGCCAAGCGCCGCGGTCGCACTCGGCAGCAGCGGCATGGCGATGGCGACCGGCACCAGCAGTGCTCCGCACAGCGCGGCGGTGGTGAACGCGGCGTCGGCGCGGCCGCTCGCGACGAGGCGGTCGGTCATGCTCGCCCCGCCCCATTGACCGAGCGTGGTCGGGACCAGAAACAGCACCGCCAGCGGCAATCCCAGCTGTGCCGGGCTCAGGCCATGCACCCGGTCGAACAGGCCTGGGCCCCAGAGCAGGAAGCCGGCGAAGGGCAGGTTGATGCAGCTGTAACCCAGGATGTAGGTCAGTGAGACTGCGCGCCGTGCCTTCAGGAAGGGCAGGAAGCCGCCCGATGCAGCGCTTTGCCCAGCACTTTGCACAGCATCCTGCCGCCGCGATGGTTCGCGCATCGTCAGCATGGCAGCGGCGAGGATCAGGCCGGGCGCACCGGCTGCGGCGAACACGAAGCGCCAGGGTGCGAGCTCGCCCAGCACCGGCAGCGCCACCGCGCCGTGGCGCGACGCAAAGCCGATCAGCAAACCACCGGCGAAGTAGGCGATGCTGGAACCCACGGTCGCGCCCAGCGTGTAGAACGCCACCGCCCGGCCGCGCTGCTCGGGCCGGAACAGGTCGGCGATCAGCGAGTAGGCCGCGGGCGCCAGCGCGGCCTCGCCGATGCCGACGCCGACCCGCGCCGCGAACAGCGCGCCGAAGCTGGTCGCCAACCCCGATGCGATCGTGCACAGGCTCCACAGACCCACTCCGCCGGCGACGATCAGCCGGCGCGGGGCTCGGTCCGCCAGCCAGCCGATCGGCAGGCCCATGGTGACGTAGAAGATCGCGAAGGCGACCCCCCCGACCATTGCGAACTGGGTATCGGACAAGTGCAGCTCTGTCGAGATCGGGCGGATCAGGATCGACAGGATCACCCGGTCGATGAACGACAGCACATAAGCGAGGAACAGCAGCGCCAATGCCCGGTACGCCTGCGGCCGTGCGGGCCAGGCTGGTCGGTCTTCAGAATAAGTCATCGCGGCACGCTTTGTCATACCGTCATACGATAGATCCCGCGCGTGTTTGGCAAGGGGCTTGGTTTGGCAGGGAGTACCCCTGTCCCGTCTATGACCCGGCCGTGCCAAAAACCCGCTTGCCAACCTAAAGAGTTTGTATGACAGTAAGACCATCACACACCGCATATGAGTGCCGCGCGTACGGTCTCAGGCGGCAGATGGCGGAAGACCGCAGCAAGTGGCGCCGCTGATTGTACCGCAGGAGAACGAGGAGGTTTCACAACTTAGCATCAAGGGGAAGCAGTAATGGTACACTCTGACAGCGGGCGGAGCCGCGCCTTGGGCATGTGGCTTCTCGCCTCGGTCGCGCTTCCTGCGCTTGTGCTGGCTGCGCCGGCCGCCGCTCAGGACGTCGTGAGCGATGGCGCTCCTGCGGCCGATGAACAGGCTGGTGGCGAAATCGTCGTGACCGGAAACCGCCGCGCCGACGCCTCGATCACCGACACCGCGCTGGCGATCACCGCCTTCTCCGGCGAGACGCTGGAGCGCAACGCGGTGACCTCGCTCTCCGACCTGCGCACGCTCGATCCCTCGATCAACATCCAGAGCTTCGGCGCGGCGCAGACCAAGATCGTATTGCGCGGCGTCGATTCCGACGTGGGTGCCACCTCGGCGCTTTACCTGAACGAGTCCGCGGTCCTGGGCGGCACGGGCGGCAACATCCTGGGCGACGGCAAGCCGGGCGTGCGCCTACACGACATCGACCACGTGGAAGTGCTTAAAGGTCCGCAAGGCACTCTGTTCGGCACCAGTTCGATGAGCGGCACCTTGCGCGTCATCACCCGCAAGCCCGAGCTGAACGAGTGGGGCGGCTCGGCCGAGATGGCACTGGCTTCGGTCAAGAGCGGCAATCCCTACGGCGAAGTCAGCGCGACCATCAACGCGCCGATCGCACCGACGCTGGCGGTGCGCGTCACCGGCTGGCTCGAGACCGGCGGCGGCTTCATCGACCAGCGCGTGGGCACCCGTGCCTACTTCAAGAACAACAACGACCAGAACGTGCGCGGCGTGCGGGCTGAGGCGCTGTGGCAGCCGAGCGACGCGTTCTCGCTGCGGGCCATGGCGCTGCACCAGGCGGTGGACGTCGATGGCGGCCAGGCATTTCAGATCGCCAACGGGCCGTACCTCAACACCTCGCCCACGGTCGAGTTCTACAAGGACAAGTATAGCCTCTATTCGCTCACTGGCGAGTACGACCTGGGCTTCGGATCGATCATCGCGACGGGTAATTACAGCAAGCAGGACGTGCTGAACGCCAAGGATTCCACGCCCACCAACATCAGCTTCGGCGTCAACGCGCCGCTCAGCTTCGTCGCCAGCATCGATTTCGAGGATTACAACGGCGAGCTGCGCTTCTCGTCCAAGTTCGACGGGCCGTTCCAGATCGTCGCGGGCGGCTATTACGAGCACACCAAGAGCGTCTACCAGACCAACGCGATCCAGGCGCCCAACTTCCAGCCGGCTTGCCTCAGCTACGACGAGTGCCACGATGCCGGTCTCGCGCAGGCGGGACGCGGCCGCAGCGTCTACGAGTTCGGCACCAACACCGCCCGCGTCATCGACCAGTATGCCGCTTATGCCCAGGCGGACTGGGAGGTCGTCTCGGGCCTGACCGCGACAGCCGGCATCCGCTACTTCCGCGCCGAAGTGAAGGACGTCGTCACCAACCTGCAGACGGTGTTCCCCGACTTCGTGTTCGGCATCGTCACCACGCCCAGCGTGACCGGCGAGCGCGAGGGCGTGAACAAGAAGCCCAGCTACAACTTCGCAGTGCTGTGGGAAGCGACCCCGGCGATCAGCCTCTATGCCCGCGCGGCATCGGGTTTCCGCATCGGCGGCGTCAACACCGCCACCTCGCTGGCGCAGCAGGCGGGCGTGACGTTTCCGGGCACTTACGATCCCGACAGCGTGTGGAGCTACGAGGCAGGCGTGAAGGGCTACCTGCTCGATCGCGCAGTGTTCTTCGACCTTGCCGCATACCGCATCGACTGGAGCAACCAGCAGCTTTCGGCCAGCGCGGCGGGCGCGTTCAGCTACACCATCAATGCGGGCAAGACCGTCACCAAGGGGATCGAGTTCAACACCACCATCACGCTGCCCCAGGGCTTCAGCCTGACCGGCAACGTGACTTACGTGGACGCCAAGCTGGACGAGGCCCTGCCCGCCGATGTGGTCGCGGCCGGCACCTTCGGCAACAAGGGTGACCGGGTGCCGCTCTCGCCCAAGTGGTCGGCGGCGGCGACGGCGAACTACGACGTGCCGCTGAACGACACCTGGACCGGCTTCATCTCGGGCAATGTCACCTACCACGGCGACAGCTACAGTAGCTTCAACCGGGCAACTGCGTTCGATACTTACCTGCCCGATTACACGCTGATCGGCGCTCGCGTCGGCGCGCGCACCGAGGGCGGGACAGAGTTGCAGGTCTATGCCGACAACATCGGCAACAAGGCGCCCTTCCTCGGCGTGGTTGCCTCGCAGGACGGTGTGCGTGTATTTACCGTTCGGCCAAGGAGCCTGGGCATTCGCGTACGCTCACGCTTCTGATAGAGTTCCACCCTCAGCACGGCCGCTCCCTCGCGGGGCGGCCGTGCCTTTTTGAGTTCGAGAGCACCTTCGCATGCGACGTTTCCTGGCGATCTTCGAACCGTTCGTGCTGGCGCTGCTGGGCACCGTGCTGCTGGCGAGCATGCTGCCGGTGCGGGGGCAAGCGGCCGTTGTCGCCGATGTGCTGACCACGGCCGGGATCGTGCTGCTGTTCTTCCTGCACGGTGCCAAGCTCTCGCGAGAAGCGATCCTGGATGGCGCGCGCAACTGGCGGCTGCACTTGGCGGTGCTGGGAACCACCTTCGTGCTGTTCCCGCTGCTCGGCCTCGGCCTTGTCTCGCTGCCCTTCGTGGAAGGACCGATGGCGGCGGGGCTGCTGTTCCTGACGCTGCTGCCTTCCACCGTGCAGTCCTCGATCGCGTTCACCGCGATGGCGCGCGGCAACGTCGCGGCGGCGGTGTGCAGCGCTTCGTTCTCCAACCTCCTGGGCATCTTCGTGACGCCGGCGCTGGTCGCGCTGGTGATGTCGCGCAGCGGCACGCACGGGGGCATCTCGCTTGACTCGATTGAGACGATCGCGCTGCAACTGCTGCTGCCTTTCGCTCTCGGTCACTTCCTGCGGCCGTGGATCGGCGGCTTCGTCTCCCGCCACAAGCAGCTGGTGACGCTGGTCGATCGCGGCTCGATCCTGCTGGTCGTCTATACCGCCTTCAGCGCGGCGGTGGTGGAGGGTCTGTGGAGCCGCGTATCGGGCCCTGAGCTGGCGCTGCTGGCAGTGTCGTGCTGCGTGCTCCTTGGGGCTGCACTGGGGCTGACGACGCTGCTCGCACGCCTGATGCGCCTGCCGCGCGAGGATGCCATCGTGCTGCTGTTCTGCGGATCGAAGAAGAGCCTGGCCTCGGGCGTTCCCATGGCCGGCGTGCTGTTCGCGCCGGCGCAAGTGGGTGCGGTGCTGTTGCCGCTGATGCTGTTCCACCAGATCCAGCTGATCGCCTGCGCCTTCATCGCGCGCCGCGCCAGCGGAGCGGCGCCGCAGCCGGCGTAGTCGCGAGATCCACTGGCCAACGACTAGCGCCGCCGCATCATCCGTCCCGCCAGGATACCCGCCGCTGCCATCGCTCCGCCGGTCAGCCCGGCCGTGGAGAGGGCGACGATCACCGGCTGCGCCAGCGCGGCCAAAGCGTTGGTGCGATCCCCGAAGGCCTTGAAGGTGTGTGCCACATCGAATTCCCCGTGAGCGTGTTTTCTCGCGGGAGAGATGGCGCAGGCGCACCGAACGAAAAAGCCAGATAAGATCGTCCACTTCGTTCGACTTTGTCGAATGGTCGTGCCGCCAACGGAGCGCCGATGCGTACTTGGGAGCCTCGCCGGCTCCTGATAGGGCTGAGCGGCGCCGGTTTGGGCGAGTGCTGCCTGGTTGAAGCTCATGACTGCCGCTGCCCAGATCAAAGTTTGCAGAACCGGCAGCCCGCCCGGAGGCGAGGGGGCGCTCGGCGAGTTCGATGTCATCAACGCCCGGTTCCTCAAAGGTTTTGCGCAGCTCTGCGCAGGCTGCGGCGGCGATGCCCGGGCGCTGATCGAACAAGCCCGCATTGCCTTCGATCCCGGCGCCGCCGCCTCGCCGCAGCTGACCTACGGACAGTTTGTCAGCCTGCTGGCGCAAGCGGCCCGCACGCTGGAGTGTCCCGACTTCGGCATGCGCCTGGCGCTCGCCCAGTCGGGCACCGACCTGTACGGACCGCTCGGCACGATCATGCGCCATTCGCGCACGTTCGGCGACGCGCTCGACTATGTGACCCGGCACTCGAACGTGCACAGCCGGGCAGCCCGGATCGCCAGGTTCCCGATCCCCAAAGCCGGGCGCGTCGTCTTCTCGCACGAGATCCTGGTCGGCGACTTCGCAGAGCAGGGGCAGGCAATAGAATACGTGCTGCTCGCCGGCCAACTTGGTGCGCTGGCATTGACGCAAGGCCTGGTGCGCGCACGCCAGGTCCTGCTGCGCCATCGGGCGATCTCGCCCCTAGCCGTCTACCGGCGCGCTTTCGGGTGCGAGGTGCTGTTCGACCAGTTGCTTGATGGCCTCGTGTTCAGCGACCGGGATCTCGCCTGCCCGATCGCCGGGCGCGATCCCGGCCTGCATGCCGACCTCATGGCCGCGGCCGAGATGGGGATGGGCGACACCGCGCCGCCGATCCACGCCGCTGCGCGGGGGCTCGTGCTGCGGCTGATGCTCGTGGGCACCGCTTCCAACGCCCAGGTCGCCGCCGAGCTTGGCCTGCATACCCGCACGCTGCACCGCCGCCTGGCCGAGGCAGGGACATCGTTCCAGAAGATCAAGGACGAAGTCCGCTGCGAACTCGCGCGCTATTACCTGGCGCAGGCTGACGTGAGCCTGCTGTGGATTGCGGGCAAGCTGGGCTTTGCCGAGCAGGCGGTCTTCACCCGCTTCTGCCACCGGCACCTGGGCGCCGCGCCGAGCGCGCTGCAGGCACGGCTTTCACGCACAGGCTCAGTACCGTCTCAGCGAGAGGACGCTCGCCTCCGACGTTAACGAAAGTGCACTCTACAGATCGCGTGCTCCATGCTACGCAGCGGTGGCGTGGGATTTCGGGGGGATTGCCAATGCGTAAGCTGGCCGTGCTGCTGCTGACATGTCTGGGCTCGAGCGTTGCGGCGCAGGATGGGCCAGCGCCCGTACCTGCGCCCGTGCCTGCGGCCGAAGCCACGCAGACCGGGATGGACCATGCGGGCATGAACCATGCCGACATGACCGCGCCCAAGGTGCCGCAGATCCTGCCCGGCTACGGCACCGGCGGCTTCGCGATCACGACCAAGGTGCCACGCGCGCAAGCCTTCTTCGACAACGGCATGCAGTTGGCCCACGCGTTCGCGCACAAGGCGGCCATTGCTGCCATGGCCGAAGCGGTCAGGCTCGATCCGCAATGCGCCATGTGCCTGTGGGGCCAGGCGTGGGCGTCCGGGCCGACGATCAACTACGGCAAGACGGCGGACGAACTGACGCCGCTGGCCGCCTTGGTCGACAAGGCGGAAGGCCTGGCCAAAACGAGCGGCACGGATCGCGAACGCGGGCTGATCCGCGCGCTGAATCTGCGCTACCAGGATGGCGGTGGTGGCAAGCCGGGCGATCTCGCGTTTGCCAAGGCGATGAACACGCTGGCAGCGCGCTATCCGACAGATGACGAGATCGCGGTTATGGCGGCCGACGCCTGGTTGATGACCGAAGCCAAGGCGAACACCGACTGGAAGCTCAACGCCGAGACGGCGATGCCGCTGCTCGAAGGCGTGCTGAAGCGCCATCCGGACAACACCGCGGCCATTCACTTCTACATCCACGCCACCGAAGCGGCCGGAGCGCCTGCCTTGGCCGAGCGCTACGCCGTCCGGCTGGCAGGCCTGGCGCCGCGTGCGAGCCATCTCGTGCACATGCCAAGCCATACGTACTACTGGGTCGGGCGCTACCAGGATGCCGCCGACGCCAACGTCCGTGCGGTCGAGATCGGGGTGGAGAACGCGCGGGCGCTGGGCCTGCCGCCGCCCGACGGTGTCTGGGGCCTGCCCTACCATGTCCACAACGTGACGTACGGGCTCGGCGGCGCTCTGGAAGCGGGCGATGCCAAGGCGGCGCTGGCGCTTGGCCGGCCGCTGGTCGAGCGATCGCAAGGGCAAGGCGCCGCCAGCCCCTTCTCTCAGGTCATCGCCGCAAGCGGCTATTTCGCCATGGCCCGCTTCGCCAGTCCGGCAGACGTGCTGGCACTGCCGCAGCCCAAGCTGCCGACGCTGGTCGTGGCCTGGCACTATGCGCGCGGTGAGGCGCTGGCGAAGCAGGCGGATGCCAATGGCGTCCGCACGGAGGCTGCGGCCATTCGCGGGCTCACCGGCAAGCTCAGCGACGATGACGGATCGCGCCAGGCGCAGCAGTTGACGCTGATCGCCAGGAACGTGCTGCTGGGTCGCGCTGCCATGCTCGACAAGAGCCCGGCCACCGCCGCGATCGCGTTTCGCCAGGCGGCGGAGGAGCAGGAGGGCGAGAGCTTCTCAATGCTCTCCGACCCTCCCGGCTGGTACTATCCGGTCCGGCGCGATCTGGCGCAGGCTCTGCTGGCGAGTGGCGACCGGGAAGGAGCGAAGCGCGAGGCCCAAGCCGCGCTGGCATACCGCGCAAAGGACCCTGGAACGCTGGCGCTGCTGAAGGATATGGGTTCCTGACACGAGCGTGAGGTCAGGTCGATCTCGTCATTCTCGCCAACGGGCCGACCCATCTCAGCATAGCGCGGAGTTCTCGGGCCCGGCATCGCCCCGGCGAAGTCGTCCCGTCCCGCCGCCAGTGCTGCGCCAATAGCGTCGGATGTTTTTGCACACGTCCAACGAGTTCGGCTATCGTCAAGCCGGGATCGGATGGACGCCAGCAGCGTCCGACAAGGAGCCAACATGAACGACCAGGCCCATGACTTCGAAGCGCACGATTTCTTCCTGAGCGACCGGTACGTCGCCGATCCCTATCCCTACTTCGACTATCTGCGTGAGCAGTCGCCGGTTCACCGCGAGCCGCATCACGGCATCCTCATGGTCACGGGCTATGCCGAGGCGCTGGAGATCTACAACGATCCCGAACGCTTTTCCTCATGCATGTCGACCACGGGGCCCTTCGCGGGTTGTCCCATCCCGCTCGACGAGCATCGCAACGAGGACATATCCGAGCTGATCGAGCAATGGCGCGACAAGACGCCGTTCCATGACCAGCTGCCGACCATGGACCCGCCGGTCCACTCCGCCCATCGTTCACTGCTGATGTCGCTGATCACGCCGCGTCGTCTCAAAGAGAACGAAGAGTTCATGTGGAAGCTCGCGGACGAGCAGATCGACACCTTCATCGCCGATGGCGAATGCGAATTCATGAACGCCTTTGCCCAGCCGTTCGCCGTGCTCGTCGTCTCCGACCTGCTTGGCGTGCCGCCCGAAGACCGGGTCGAGTTCCGCCAGCATCTGATCCGGGTAGAGCAGGAAAGTGGCGGTGCCGTGGTCGGTGGCACGGACGGCGAAGTCACGCATGGACCGCTGGAATTCCTCTACGAGAAGTTCTCGGCTTATATCGAGGACCGCCGGGCCAACCCCAAGGACGACGTCCTCACCGGCCTTGCCAAGGCGACCTTCCCCGATGGCTCGGTGCCCGATCCGATGGATGTGGCGCGGATCGCCGCCAACGTTTTCGCAGCCGGGCAGGAGACCACGGTGCGGCTGCTCAGCTATGCCTTCCAGCTGATCGGCGATCGCCCCGACATCCAGCAGCGCCTGCGTGAGGACCGCAGCCTGATCCCCAACTTCGTCGAGGAATGCATGCGCACCGAAGGGCCGGTCAAGGGCGATTTCCGCCTGACCAAGAAGCCGACGACCGTCGGCGGCATCGACGTTCCGGCCGGCACCTTCCTGTTCATCGCCAACGGCGCTGCCAACCGTGACGCTCGCAAGTTCGACAACCCGGCCGAGTTCCAACTCGATCGCAAGAACGCCCGCCTGCACGTCGGCTTCGGTGCCGGCCGCCACGCCTGCCCCGGCGCGCCGCTGGCGCGGGCGGAGACTGTCGTTGCGCTCAACCGCATGTTCGACCGGACGAGCGACATTCGCGTGTCCGAGAAAGTTCACGGCCCCGCCAGCGCGCGCCGCTACAATTACCTGCCGACCTTTATCCTGCGGGGGCTGACGCATATCGGCCTGGAGTTCGACGCGAAAGAGGCGGGCTGACCATGAAGGTCCACATCGATTCGGAGATCTGCGCCGGCTTCGGCATCTGCACGGGCATCGCGCCCGAGGTGTTCGAGCTGCACCCGGACGGCTACGCAGTGGTGCTGGTCAGCGAAGTGGCGCCCGGCGACGAGGACACGATGCGCCGGGCGGAAAGCCAGTGCCCGGCGCGGGCGATATCCATCTCCGAGGATTGATCCAACTGCCGAGCCGGCTTGTTTCGGCGATCGCCAAGGTCGGTCCATGGTGCTGACCTTGGCGATCGAGGGTGTCACGACGAGCCCTGCAATCGCCCAGTTCACCGGCAACTTGCCGCTGGACTGGACCCGGTTGGCGCTGCTCTCGGGTGCTGATATCTGATGGACTGAGTGGCCCGCGAGAGTGCGTGCGATCGCATGGCCGCCCCGACCCTCACCGCGTCTGAAATCGAGCGGTGGAGGGCGCAGGACTGCGCCGCTCTACACCGGGCGGGTGCCCGAAGGCGAAAATCAGTGCTGCTGCTGAAACTGCCTGGTGCGGTCAAGAAGACTCGAACTTCCACGGGCTTTCGCCCACAACGACCTCAACGTTGCGCGTCTACCAATTCCGCCATGACCGCACAGTCTTGGGTTCGGCGCGAAAGCGCTGTCCCCGGGGCAGGAGCGCGCCATTAGCAAAGGGATGCGGGGGCTGCAAGCGCGATGGCGATTGTTTTCTCAGAGGTGCCTGCTCCGCGCGAGAACCGGTACGGATCAGGCCGGCTTCCAGCCGATTTCGGCCGACTTGGCGGACTTGGGCACATCGGTCACCGCCTCGTTGATGGTGATCGTCTCACCAGGTGCCAGCTCGCGCTTGGGCGGCACGACTTCCCAGCTGTAGACGATCCGCTCACGCGCATCGCGCAGCACGATGAGGATGGTGGGCACCGAGCGAGTCTCTCGCCCGATGTTGCTGACGGTGCCGCTTGCGCCGAAATACTCGGTGCCGTTGGGCAGGGTGCGCCGGTCCTGCCGCTTGGGTGGGAAGTCGAGCGCGAGGTCCTGCTGCGCCTGGGCGAAGGTCGGGCGGGCGACGGGTACCCAATCAGGCAGACCGGCCCAGGCGACGACGCCGGCCAGGCCGAGCGTCACCACCGCGAACACCACCGCCGCGGCCATGCCGATCTTGGCCCAGTTGCGCCGGGGCCGGAAGGGTGGCGCGAAGTCGAAGCGGGAAGGACCTTCGTCGGTGAACTGGGTGCCGGCCGTATCGTCGTACACCGGACGCGGTGTGGGCGCCTCGCGGGCCACCGCCGGCTCGGGCGCGGGCGGCGGGGGAACGGGTTCGGCGACTTGCGGACGGGGTGCCGCTTCGGCCGCATCGACAACCGGTGTGGCGTGCGCAGGCGCGATGCCCTCTGCCATTTCGAGCACGGGTCCGTCTTGGAACCAGCTGTGGCGACACTTGGCGCAGCGGACGGTGCGTCCATCGATGCCGATCGCGCTGTCCGGGACCGCATAGCGAGTGGCGCAGGCGGGGCAGGCGATAATCATGGTCGCGACACTAAGCACGGGAGCGTGGCTCACGACAAGGCGGTGACACCCGGGTTCTTGGCACCGACCTGCTTTTTTCCACATTCATGGTCGCTTATACACAAGCCCGACTGGGCGCCCGCCGTCGCTGGTTCGCGGTGCCCGCGGTGCCGCTTGCCTGAGCGGCACCGGCAGCTTACCGCCGTCTTCACGAATTCCCGTTACCGAAGACGAGGCGATGAGCAGCAAGGCCGAAGGCGAAATCATTCATTTCGACAACGTCGGCCTGCGCTACGAGCACGATCGCGAGGTGCTGAGCGACTTGTCGTTCACGCTGTTCCCTGGCTCGTTCTACTTCCTCACCGGTGCCAGCGGCGCGGGCAAGACCACGCTGCTGCGCCTGCTGTACCTCGCCCAGAGGCCGTCGCGCGGCGTCATCCGCATGTTCGGCAAGGACGCGATAACGATGCCGCGCAGCGGGTTGCCCGCGCTGCGGCGGCGGATCGGCGTGGTGTTCCAGGACTTCCGCCTCGTCCCGCACTTGTCCGCCTTCGACAACGTAGCGCTGCCGCTGCGCGTCGCCGGCTTCAGCGAGCGCGACATCGCCGGCCCAGTCCGCGACATCCTGCAATGGGTCGGGCTGGCCGACCGCAAGGAGTCCCGCCCGGCCACCCTGTCGGGCGGGGAGCAGCAGCGGATCGCCATCGCCCGGGCTGTGATCGGCCGGCCCGACGTGCTCGTCGCCGACGAGCCGACCGGCAACGTCGATCCCGAGATGGCGCTCAAGCTGATGCGGCTGTTCGAGCTGCTGAACCGCCAAGGTACGACGATCGTCGTCGCCACCCACGACGTCCACCTGCTTGCCAAAGTGCCCAACTCGCTGATCATGCGGCTCGACCGCGGGCGCCTGTCCGATCCCACCGGCGCGCTGCGCTACCCGCCGCGGCGGCCGTCTTGAAGGCGCGCGCGAACAAGCGGCGGGGGATCGCGCGTGGGCGGCGGCTGTTTGCCGGCGGCGAGGCGGAGTTGGTCCCGCAGGCGCGCCTTTCCGGGCCGATGCCCTGGGTCATCGCCATCATGGTCGCCTTGACCGCGATCGCGCTCGCCGCTGGCCTGGCCTTCGGCAACACCGTCACGTCCGCCAGCGCAGAGATCGCCGGCGGGATCACCGTGCAATTGGTCGAGCCGCGTGCCGACGTGCGCCAGCGCGAAGCTGCCCGCGCGCTCGACGCACTACGCGTGGTGCCGGGCGTCGCCAGCATGCGCCTGGTTCCACAAGAAGAGCTCGACGCGCTGGTGTCGCCCTGGCTGGGCACCGGAGTGGACTCGACGCAAGGCATCGGCGTGCCGGTGCCGGCGCTCATCGACGTGCGCCTGACGCGCTCGGCCAACCGCGAGCGGATCCTCGCGGTCCGGCACGCACTGGCCGCGGTCGCGCCATCGGCCCGCGTCGATGCGCAGGCCGAGTGGCTCAAGCCCGTGTTCGACGCGATCGTTTCGCTCCAGTGGCTCGCCATCTCGCTTGTGGCGCTGCTTGCCGCTGCGCTCGCGGCTGCCGTGCTGCTGGCTGCCCGCTCGGCCCTGGGCGCCAACCGCGATACCATCGAGATCGTGCACTTGCTGGGCGGTACCGACAGCCAGATCGCCCGCGTGTTCCAGCGCTCGATCGCGGTGGACGCGGCGGGCGGCGGTGCGGTGGGGCTGGCCCTAGCGATGGTCGTCATCCTCTCGCTCGGTCGGCGCTTCTCGGGGCTGGGTGCGGGCATGGTCAGCAGCGGCGCGCTGGTCTGGAGCGACTGGCTGCTCCTCGCCCTCGTACCTTTGCTGGCGACCGGCCTGGCGATGCTGACTGCCCGACTGACGGTGATGCACGCCTTGCGCAAGATGCTATAGCCTGCAGCGATGTTTCGCCGCATTGCCGCCTTTGTCCTGCTCGTATGGGTCTTTGGGTTCCTCTGGTTCGCGGTCGCCTTGCCGCGTCCCGCGGGCAACGAGCGGACCGACGCGGTGATCGTGCTGACCGGCGGCCCCGGGCGCATCCCGCGTTCGCTGGTCGTGCTGCGCCAACGGCTAGCGCCCCGCCTGCTGGTCTCGGGCGTCGATCCCGAAGTGCTTCCGCGCGAGTTCATGCAGGAGTACGACGTGCCGCCGCAGCTGATGCGCTGTTGCATCACTTTGGGTTATCGCGCCTTCGACACCCGCTCCAACGCGGTGGAAGCGGCCAACTGGCTGCAGCAGCGCAAGGCACGCACCGTGCGCCTGGTGACGGTCGACTGGCACATGCGGCGCGCCGCTTTCGAGCTTGGTCGCGAGCTGCCCAAGGGCACGGTGATGATCGAGGATGCGGTGCGCAGCCATCCTTCGCTCCAGATCCTGTTCCTGGAGTACCACAAGCTGCTGGCACGCTACGCCGTCGACACCTGGCAGAGGCTGCGGAGGTGACGCGCGTCGGCGACGTTCTGCGCAGCCTGGTGTTCTACCTGGCCTTCTACGCCGGATCGGTGGGCTACGTGCTGGTGGCGCTCGGCATGCTGCCGTTCGGCGAGGGGGCCTTCCAGCGCGTGGTGCTGGGCTGGTCGCGCTTTCACAGGCGCTGCACACGCTGGATCCTGGGCATCCGCGTCGTGGTAGAGGGAGAGCTGCCGAGCAAGGACGTGCTGGTAGCGATGAAGCACGAAAGCTTCTTCGAGGCGATCGACCTGCCCAACCTGCTGCCCATGCCCGCGATCATCGCAAAGGCAGAACTGCTGCGCATCCCGCTGTGGGGCCGCGCCGGGCGGCTCTACGGCCTCGTCGGGGTGGAGCGGGACCAGGGCGCCCGCGCCCTGCGCACCATGCTGACCCAGGCGCGGGGCATGATCGCGGCAGGCCGGCTCATGGCGATCTTTCCCGAAGGCACGCGCGTGCCGCATGGAGAGGTGGCTCCGCTCGGTTCGGGCTTCGCGGGCCTCTACAAGATGCTGCGCCTGCCGGTGGTGCCGATCGCGCTCGACAGCGGGAGGCTGTACCATCGCACGTGGAAGCGACGGGGCCTGATCACGATGCGAGTGGGAGAGATCATTCCCGCCGGCCTCCCCCGCGACGAGTTGGAGGCACGGGTGCAGGACGCGATCAATGTCCTGAACCCGATCGAGACGACACGCTAGCCGGCAGTTACCTGCACCGACTGGTTCTGCATGTTGGCCAGGCCGTAGCTCGTCAGGAACGAGACGTCCGCCGCGTCGCGCCCGACGCCGATCTTGGCCATCGTGTCCGGCGTCGACATGCCGGTCGCGTCGACCATGTACCAGGTGTTGTCGAGGAACACCTCGGCCACCGCGTGGAAGTCCTGCGGCTCGACGCCCAGGCCATAGACGCTGCAGAAGCGCGCGGGGATGGCGCTCGCCCGGGTCATGCTGATCATCAGGTGCGCAAAGTCGCGGCAGACGCCCTCTCGGGCATTGTAGGTGTCCATCGCGCCGGTCGAGGCGTTGGAGCTGCCGGCCTGATAGGTGAGGTTCGCTTCGATCCAATCGCGGATCGCAGCTACGCGAGCGCCGCCTTGCGTGTCGCCGAACAAGTCGCCGACGATCTGCTGGAACTGGTCCGACGCGCAGTAGCGTGACGGCAGGATGTATTCGATCGTCTCGCCCGGCAGCAGGTGCGGCGGCACGGCTTGCAACTGCGCGATGTCGGCAGTGAGGCGGTTGATCTCGACCAGGGCATTGTAGCGCACGGTCAGCGCGCCCTGCATGCGCAGCCAGATGCGGTCACCGATGGTGTCGTGACCGGTGACCCGGGCGAAGTGCTGCACCGGCGGCAGCTCGATATGTGCGCTGACCACGCGCTGCTCGGGGATGATCGCGGCCTCGATCTGCAGGAGCAGGTCGGCCTCGGAGGGCACGTCGTATTGGAGCTCGGACGATATCGAGAGTTTCATGCAGCGCCTTTGCGGGAAGAGGTTTGGCCGCTCAAAGCGCGAGATGCGGTCCGGCTCCCGCAGCTGCGAAGTATAGTTGCCGTTCAGCCTTCACCGGGCTTGCGATCGGACTTGTGGTCGGCACGGCCGAAGTCCGGCCGGTCGTCGTCCTGCCCCTCTTCGATGATGGAGCGGCGGGTCGCCCGGGTACGCTCAAAGTGCTTGAACAGGGTCTCGCCGTCGCCGATGCGGATGGCCCTCTGGAGCGCGGTCAGGTCCTCCGTGAAGCGCTGCAGCATGGTCAGCACCGCCTGCTTGTTCGACAGGAATACGTCGCGCCACATCGTCGGATCGGAGGCGGCGATGCGGGTGAAGTCGCGGAAGCCGCCGGCTGAGTACTTGATCACTTCGGACTGGGTGACTTCTTCCAGATCAGAAGCGGTACCGACGATGGTGTACGCGATCAGGTGCGGCAGGTGGCTGGTGACGGCGAGAACCAGATCGTGATGCGCCGCGTCCATGATCTCGACGTTGGCGCCCAGCGCTTCCCAGAAGGCGACGAGCTGCGAGAGCTTCACCAGGTTGGTCTGCGGCGGGGGAGTGACGATGCACCAGCGATTGCGGAACAGCTCGGCAAACCCCGCGTCCGCGCCCGAGTTCTCGGTGCCTGCGACGGGGTGGGCGGGGATGACCAGATGGTCGGGCAGCGCTTCGCTCAGCGCCTTTGCGACGACCTGCTTGCTGGAGCCGACATCGCTGACGAGGGTATCGGCAGGCAGGGCGGCGCGCACTTGCTCGGCGGCGATGCCCATCGCGCCGAGCGGTACGCAGAAGATCACGAGGTCGCACTCTGCCACGGCCTCGGCGGCACTGTCGCAGACCTTGTGAACCAGATGGCGCTCGGCCGCGCGCGAGCGGGTGATCGCGTCGCGGTCATAGCCGGTGGTGACGGCGTCGGGGAGGTAGGCCTGAACGGCAAGACCGATCGAGCCGCCTTGCAGGCCAAGGCCGATGATGGCGACGCGTTGGAACATCAGCGCCCCGCCGCTTCGCGCACCATTTCCTGCAAGCCCGCGACGATCGCGTCCATGTCGTGCGGCTTGCCGATCGTGAAGCGCAGCGCCTGGGGCAGGCCCTGGCCGGGCAGCCAGCGGACGATGTAGCCGCGATCGGCCAGCCCGTTGAACGCGGCTTCGGCAGTCAGCGCGCCCTCGAACAGCACCAGCACGAAATTCGCCTCGCTGGGCAGAGCGCGCAGGCCGTGGTTGCCCAGCGCTTTGACTGCGGTGACGAAGCGAGCCCGCTCGTCGCGGTTGTGCACGCGGGCCGCCTCGATGAAGGCAGGGTCGTCTAATGCGGCGAGCGCCATCGCCTGGCCGGTGCTCGGCACGTTGAACGGCCCGCGGATGCGGTTCAGCGTCGCCACCAGCCCGGGTGCGCCCGTGGCCCAGCCGATGCGCTCTCCGGCGAGGCCATAAGCTTTGGAGAAGGTGCGCGTCACCAGCACGTTCTCGTGCGCGGCGGCGAGTTGCATCGCACCATCGTCGTCCTCCGCGGCGACATATTCTGCATAGGCGAGGTCGAGGACCAGCAGCACGTCGGCAGGCAGGGCGGCGTGCAATCGCGCGATCTCGGCCTTGGGCAGGTACGAGCCAGTCGGGTTGTTAGGGTTGGCGACGAACACCACTCGTGTCCGCTCCGTCACCAGAGCCAGTAGCGCGTCGACGTCAGTGCCATAGTCGGCGTCCGGCGCCACGACCGGTGTCGCCCCGCAACGCCGGGCGGCGATGTCGTAGACGGAGAAGCCGTAGCGCACGTAGATCACCTCGTCGTCCGGGCCGGCATAGCCCTGCGCCGCGAGGTTCAGCAGCTCGTCGGAGCCGGTGCCCATGACGATCAGCGCCGGATCGATCCCGTAGACCTCGCCAAGTTTGGCGCGCAGCGCCTTGCTCTCGGGGTCTGGATAGCGCGCCGGCCCTTGCGCCTTCGCCGCGAGCGCGAGCGGGCTGGTTCCGAGTGGATTCTCGTTTGCCGACAGCTTGATCAGCGGCTTGCCGTCCGCGCCGGCCGACTTGCCCGGCACGTAGGCATGGATCGCCTCGATCCAGGGTTTTGGTTCCGGGGCTCGGCTGCGGGTGATCGTGTCGCTCATGATCGGCCGCCTTTAGCGCGGAAGCGGCAGATTGGCACCCCCTTGGTCGATTGCCTGTTGGTTCGATGAGCCAATGTTTCAGAGCGGCTTCCAACCACACCGACTATGCTGAGCTTGTCGAAGCATGCCGGCTGAGGTGGCGTGTTGTCGACAAAAGACGCACCGTTTGCTGGCAGGCTGCGACAAGCTTAGCCCAGGCGGTGGTGGGGCGAGCCGCAAGGGGCTAACGATTGCACTGCCTCGCTTTGCTACCCCCGCGATTGACACCGCGGCCCCCCACGCCCAATTCACCCGCTCACCATGGCGACCGCCCCGATCATCGATCCCAGCAAGGTGCTGAACCTCGCGCAGCCGCTGCCGCTCGACAGCGGGCGTGAGCTGGATGGCGTGCGCATCGCCTACGAGAGCTACGGCACGCCCAACGCCGCGCGCGACAACGCGATCTTCGTCGCCCATGCGCTGACCGGCGATCACCACCTCGCCAGCCCGCATCCCAAGACCGGCAAACCCGGCTGGTGGGTGCGCATGGTCGGCCCCGGCAAGCCGATCGATACCAACCGATTCTTCGTGGTCTGCGCGAACGTGCTGGGCAGTTGCATGGGCACGACCGGCCCTGCTTCGATCGCACCCGACGGCAAGCCCTGGGGCATGCGCTTTCCGGTCATAACCGTGCGCGACATGGTGCGCGCGCATGTCGCGCTGCTGGATGCGCTCGGGATCGAGCAACTGCACGCGGTCGTCGGTGGATCGATGGGCGGCATGCAGGCGCTCAGCCTTGCTGCCAACTTCGCGACCCGCGCCAAGGCGGTGCTGGTGATCGCCTCCACCGCGCGGCACTCGGCGCAGAACATCGCCTTCCACGAAGTGGGCCGCCAGGCGATCATGGCCGATCCCGCCTGGCGGGAGGGCGATTACTATTCGCACGGCAAGGGACCGGAGAAGGGCCTGTCGGTCGCGCGCATGGCCGCGCACATCACCTACCTGTCCGAAGCCGGGCTCACAGAGAAGTTCGGCCGCCGCCTGCAGGATCGTGCCGAGAAGACCTTCGGCTTCGACGCCGACTTCCAGGTGGAAAGCTACCTGCGCTACCAGGGCCTGTCGTTCACCGACCGGTTCGACGCCAATGCCTATCTCTACATCACCCGCGCCATGGACTACTTCGACCTGGCCGAAGAGCACGGCGGCCTGCTCGCCAACGCCTTTGCCGGCAGCAAGGCGCGCTTCTGCCTCGTCAGCTTCGATACCGACTGGCTCTATCCCACCGCCGAGTCGCGCAACGTCGCCCATGCGCTCACCGCCGCGGGCCTGCCGGTCAGCTTCGTCGAGCTGTCCGCGCCGTTCGGGCACGACTCTTTCCTCCTCGACGTACCTGCGCTCGATCGCGTGGTCGCCGGCTTCCTGGGCGAGGCGCAATGATCGCCCTGTCCGACGATCCGGCGCGGGTCGACCTCGATCGCGTGCACGGCTGGCTGACCACCAGCTACTGGACGCCCGGCATTTCGCGCGAGCGCGTGGCGAAGCAGAGCGCCGGGTCGCATTGCCTCGGCGCTTACCACGCAGAGGACGGCCAAGTCGGCTTCGCCCGCGTGATCTCCGACAGAGCTAGCTTCGCCTGGATCGCCGACGTCTGGGTCGATGAAGCAGCACGCGGGCAGGGCCTGGGGCGGCGCATGGTGCGGTGGTTCCTCGACCATCCCGACTATGCGACGGTCCGCCGCTTTGCCCTCGTCACGGCGGATGCGCACGGCGTGTACCAGGACCTCGGCTTCCATGCCCCGCTAAAGCCGGAGCGATACATGGAGCGGCTGTCGAGCGAGTTCGCCGACTTGCTCGCAGGTTCGACGGTGCCATCCCCATGACGCTGCGCCCCGACCTTGCCGTGATCGCCGACAATGTCGCGCTCGGTGCCCGCGTGCTCGACGTCGGCTGCGGCGACGGCGCGCTGCTCGCCGCCTTGCGCGACAGCAAGGGCTGCGACGCGCGCGGCATGGAGATCGACGCCGCCAACGTCGCCGAATGCGTCGGGCGCGGGCTCTCGGTCATCCAAGGCGATGCCGACAAGGACCTGGCGTTCTACCCCGAGGCCTCGGTCGACTACGCCATCCTCAGCCAGACGCTGCAGACCACCATGCGTCCAGACCTGGTGCTGGAGGAACTGCTGCGGATCGGCCGGCGTGCCTTCGTCAGCTTTCCCAACTTCGCGCACTGGAAGGTGCGCACCTCGCTGTTGTGGACCGGGCGCATGCCCGTCACGCGGCTGCTGCCGGTCGCCTGGTACGAGACGCCGAACATCCACCACGCCACCGTCAATGACTTCCGCGACATGGTGCGCGATCGTGGCATCAAGGTGGAGCAGGCTTGGTTCCTGCGCGGCGATCGGCGCTGCGCCCCGGCGGCGGCGAGCTTCCGCGCCGAGCACGCGGTGTTCCTGCTCTCGCGCTGAGGCACTGACCTCAGTCAGCTACCAAGAGCACGCTGTCGTCGCGCGCCAGCACCCACAAGCTCAACCCCGCGGCGCTCGCGCGCTCAACGGCCATGCTGGTCGGCAACGACACGGTGACCAGCGAAGTCGCCCCTGCCTTGACCGCCTTCTCGACGATCTCGTAACTGCATCGCGCCGTCGACAGCAGGAACCCGGGCGAGAGTGCCGTGCCTGCGCGGGCTTGAGCCCCGATCAGCTTGTCGAGCGCATTGTGCCGCCCGACATCCTCCCGCACGCAGATCAGGGTCCCATCGGCATCGGCATGCGCTGCGGCATGAGCAGCGCCGGTCGCCCGGCCGATGGGCTGGCGACCCCGCAAAGCAGCCAAGGCCCGGAAGATCGCCGCGCTTGCAATCGGTTCATGTGCCGCAATCGGGGGCAGGGCGCGCGCCACCGCCTCCAGGTTCTCAATCCCGCACAACCCGCAGCTTGATTCGGCGACACGCGTGCGGACCCGCTCACCCAGCTTCTCGGCGCCGAGGCCTTCGACCATCGTTCGCACGATCCAGCCGTTCTCGACTTCGGCCATGGCCACGTCGACCACCTGCGCAGCGCTATCCGCCAGGCCTTCGCAGATCGCAAATCCAGTGGCAAAATCTTCGAGGTCAGCCGGCGTCGCCATCATTACAGCATAGGCGACGCCATTGAATTCCAGCGCGACTGGTACCTCTGGCACCCACTCGCGCGCGACAATCCGGCGGCTCCCGTCTGCCTTGACCTCGACCGCCTCTGCCACTCCCGCTCCTTGCGAATCAGCCCATGCTGAGCCCGTGATAGGCGGCAATCTTGTTGCCGTCAGGATCGCGCAAGTAGGCGCCGTAAGCGCCGCGTGCCTGCGGCTTGGGCTCGGGCACGCCCTCGTCGCTGCCGCCGTTGGCAAGGCCCGCCGCGTGCCAGGCGGTCACCGCATCCTGGCTCGGCGCCTCGAAGATCACCGTGCCGCCGTTCGCGTGCGTCGCCGGCTCGCCGTCGCGCGCAGGACCACACAGGAAGCGGGCTCCGCCGGGCAGGTTGTAGAGCACCAGTGGGTATTCGGCCGGCGTCGCCGAAGGGCCGACACCCAGGGCCTCGAACGTCGCGTCGTAGAACGCGCGGGACTTGGCGACGTCGTTCGAACCGAACCGCAAACTCTTGAGCATCGTGATCTCCCGTCTTGTGCTCGCGTGTCATGTCGCCTCACCCGAACAGGGTCAATCGCAAGTTCGCTCGGCTGAACATGCGTTCGCTTTGCGGGATTGTTGACTTATCCACCAGTCGCCCGCCGGGCGTGGCTTGCAGTGCTGGACGCTCGTGCAAGGCTTTGGCATCGCGGAACCCATGTGGCACCTCTACCAGTTCCCGCTCTGCCCGTTCAGCCGCAAGGTCCGGCTGCTGATGAGCGAGAAGGGCATCGCCTACGAACTCCAGACCGAAAAGCCATGGGAGGGTCGCGACGGTTTCTTCGCGATGAACCCGGCGGGCCGGGTGCCCGTGCTCCACGACGAAGAGCGCGGCATCACGCTCGCCGATAGTCGCGCCATCTGCGAGTACCTGGAAGAGACGGTCGAGAACAACCAGCTGATCAGCGGCACTGCCCAGCAGCGCGCCGAAGTGCGGCGCCTCGTTGCCATGTTCGACGAGAACTTCTTCAACGACGTGTCCGGCCCCTTGCTGCACGAGCGCATGAAGAAGCGGCTGATCCTGCGCCAGGCACCCGACGCCCGGATGCTGCGCGAGGCGATGAAGCTGTCGCACGACTGGCTCGACTACATCGATTACCTGATCGACAACCGACCCTGGCTGGCCGGCGCGACGATGACGCTGGCCGACCTGACGGCGGCGGCGCAGATCTCGGTAGCGGACTACCTGGGCGGGATCGATTGGTCGACGCACGAGCCGGCGCGCGGCTGGTACCTGGTGATCAAGAGCCGGCCGAGCTTCCGCCCCCTGCTGTCCGAGCGGATGGAAGTGATCCAGCCGCCCAGCCACTACGCCGAAGTGGACGCTTGAGGTCCCGTCCGTTCCTCAGCTCTGACGAACGGAAGGAGACAAGAGGCTTTAGAGGCTCAGAACTTCGGACCCTCGGCTGGCATCGTGCTGCCTTCGTTGAAGCGCCCGTTCTTACGGAACTGCACCATCCAGCGCTCCAGAAACAGCGACAGGGGTCGCGGCATGACGCCCAGCTCGGCAAGCCCGGGCTGCGAGGCATCGGCCACGTTCCCAGCCTTCAGCAGCGACCACTGATCGCGCGAGATCGGCGCAAGCGGCACCGAAGCAATCGCGCCCGATACCCCGTCGGGCAGCTCGATGAAGGAGCGCTTGCGGCACTGCGCGGCAGCGATGCGCTGGTTCAGCTCCAGCATCGTGATGATTTCCGGGCCGGCGATCTCGTAGGTGCGACCTTGCGCTTCGGGCAACAGGATGGCGTTGGCGATCGCCTCGGCCGCATCATCGACGAACAAGGGCTGGATCTTCGCCTGCGGCCCGAACACCGGCAGCACCGGTGCTTTGGCAATCAGACGCCCGAACATCATCACAAAGTTGTCATCATCGCCGAACAGGATCGACGGGCGCACGATCGTCGCGGTCGGGAAGGCGGACAGCACCGCCGCCTCACCCTCGCCCTTGGTGCGGGCATAAGGCACGGCGGACCCCGCGCCGGCTCCGATTGCCGAGACGTGGATGAACCGCCCGACCCCGGCATCGCGCGCGGCAGCGGCGATGCGGCCCACGCCCTTGCCCTGCAGCGCGTCGAGATTGCCCGAGAACGCGCCCATCAGGTTGATGACGACATCCGTGCCGGCGAACACGCGCGACAGGTCCTGCGTGCGGGTGACGTCCAGCGGCACCGACTGCATCTGCCCCAGGTTACCGAGCGGACGGATGCGCCAGGCCTTCTGCGGGTGACGGCTGACCAGCCGCAGCCGCGCGCCGCGCGACAGCAGCTCCTGGGCCAGGTGGCAGCCGACAAAGCCGGTGCCGCCCAGTACCGTCACGACCCTGCCGCTGAGAGAACCGTTCGCGTTGACGCTCATGCCCAGATAAGTCCTTTAAGCGGCACCGGTTGCCTCACGCGCAAGCCCGCGCGGCCGACCTCGCCGTCACTCTGGCCGCCCTTGGCATAAGCACCCGCCCACGGCAACCGGCGAGGCGCCCTGCAAATGCATCGATCCCACCCGATCGCCGTTGACAACCCCCGAGTCACCCCGTATCGGCGCCCTCCTACCCCGTGCCCAGATGGCGGAATTGGTAGACGCACCAGCTTCAGGTGCTGGCGCTCGCAAGGGCGTGGAGGTTCGAGTCCTCTTCTGGGCACCAGCACTTCTCAAGTGCTTGAAATCTCTGGGGGATCGTCCAAAAAACGGTCCCCAGAGAGCATCTGCTACCCCAAACTGCTACCGGAAAATGGCCCATTATCAGGCCGAAAATCCCGCGAAACCGTCTCTGCTGAGGGGCGTGTTTTAGAGCGGTTTCCACACGAACTGAATCGCTGGGGATCCCCTTGCCCGTGCTGATGTGATTCACGCTTTCTGCTGGTTGGAGGAGGCCAGCATGGATGGCGCGTACGCTTTCACAGGACCTTCGGGATAGGGTCATCACAGTGATTGATGGCGGATTGAGTTGCCGCGCGGCGGCCGATCGCTTTGGTGTCAGCGCGTCGAGCGCGATCCCTGGCGGCAACTTGCCCTTCAGCATGGCCAGGCGGTCGCAAAGCCGCGCGGAGGAGACCGGCATTCCGGCAGGATCGAGGCGCATGGCGGCTTCATCCGGGAGTTGGTTGCCGAGCAGGGTGATATGACCTTGGTTGAGATCCAGGCACGGCTCGTCGAGCGGTGCGTGTCGGTCGGCATTGGCACGCTGCATCGCTTCTTCGTGCGTCACGCGATAACGTGGAAAAAAAGACCGGGCACGCGATCGAGCAGGACCGCCCCGACGTCCTGACGCAGCGCCAGCATTGGTTCGACGGCCAGCTCGATCTGGCCCCGGAACGCCTCGTGTTCATCGACGAGACGTGGACCGCCACCAACATGACCCGCAGCCACGGCCGCTGCGCGAAAGGCGAGCGGCTGCGGATGGGCTTCCCGCACGGTCACCGCAAGACCACTACCTTGGTCGCTGGCCTACGCATGACCGGTATGATCGCGCCAATGGTTCTCGACGGGCCGATCAACGGCGACTGGTTTGAAGCCTACGTTGCCCAAGTCCTCGTCCCAGAACTGCGGCCGGGCGACGTCATCATCATGGATAACCTGTCGAGCCACAAGCGCGCATCGGTCCAGGTACTTATCGAGGCTGCAGGCGCAACCCTTCGCTTCCTCCCGCCCTACAGCCCCGACTTCAACCCGATCGAGAAAGCCTTTGCCCGCCTCAAGGCCATGTTGCGAAAAGCCGGTGAGCGATCCGTCTCTGGCCTGTGGGATCTCATCGGCAGGCTCGTCGACCTCTTCAAGCCCGCCGAGTGCGCCAACTACTTCNACCTGGTCGATTACGATCCGGCCGTGTTCGACGCGATCGTGAAGGACTATACCGAGTTCGCGCACTCGATCGGGATCGAGAGCTTCACTGCGCTGCCGATTTCGGGCTTCAAGGGCGACAACATCACAACGCTGTCGGACAAGACGCCGTGGTACAAGGGGCCGACGCTTGTCGAGCACCTGGAGACGGTGGAAGTCCTCAGCTCGGTCGATGCCGACAAGCCGTTCCGCCTGCCGGTGCAGTGGGTCAACCGGCCTAACCTCGACTTCCGCGGCTTCTCGGGCCTCATCGCCACTGGCTCGGTGAAGCCGGGCGACAAGATCCGCGTCCTGCCCTCGGGCAAGACCAGCACGATCGGCAAGGTCGTGACCTTCGATGGCGATCTCGACGAAGCGGTCGCCGGCCAGTCGGTCACCGTGACGTTCGACGACGAGATCGACTGCTCGCGCGGTTCGGTAATCGCGACCGCCGACAACCCGCCGCAGACCGCCGACCAGTTCGAGGCGACCTTCGTGTGGATGGCGGACGAGGCGATGGTGCCAGGCCGCGCTTATTGGCTGAAGCTCGGAACGCAGCAAGTCTCGGCCACGGTGCAGGAGCCCAAGTACACCGTCAACGTGAACACCATGGAGCACATGGCGGCCAAGACGCTGGAGCTGAACGCCATTGGCGTCGCCGAGCTGACGACCGACAAGGCCGTGGTGTTCGAGCCCTATGCGGACAACCGCACGCTCGGCGGCTTCATCCTGATCGACAAGATGACCAACGCCACGGTCGCGGCGGGCATGATCAACTTCTCGCTGCGCCGCTCGCAGAACGTGCACTGGCAGGCGACCGATATCGGCCGCAAGCAGCGCGCCGATCTCAAGAACCAGAAGCCCGCGCTGCTGTGGTTCACGGGTCTGTCGGGCTCGGGCAAGTCGACCATCGCCAACCTGGTCGAGAAGAAGCTGTACCGCATGAACCGGCACACCTTCCTGCTCGATGGCGACAACGTGCGTCACGGCCTCAACAAGGACCTGGGCTTCACCGAGGCCGACCGCATCGAGAACATCCGCCGCGTCGGCGAAGTCGCCAAGCTGATGACCGACTCCGGGCTGATCGTGATCACCGCGTTCATCTCGCCCTTCCAGGCCGAGCGCGACATGGTGCGCTCGATGCTGCCCGAAGGCGAGTTCATCGAGGTGTTCATCGACACCCCGCTGCGTGTGGCCGAGAGCCGGGACGTCAAGGGCCTCTACAAGAAGGCGCGCTCGGGCGAGCTGAAGAACTTCACCGGCATCGACAGTCCGTACGAAGCGCCGCGCAACCCGGAGATCCGCATCGATACCCAGGCGATCACGGCGGAGCAGGCCGCCGACCTGATCATTGACCGACTGCTCGGAGACGCTTGATGCCGATTGAAAACGACGGCGATCTCGCCGCGCACCTCGCCGACCAGGCGGGCAAGATCCTGCTGCAGGTCCGTGCCTCTGGCGTGTTCGGGGGCAAGGCGCTGGGCAAGGCGGGTGACCAGACCGCCAACCAGTTCCTGGTCCACGCCCTGCGCGAGCAGCGGCCCGACGATGGCCTGCTCTCCGAAGAGGAAAAGGACAACGCCGAGCGCCTGGCGCAGAGCCGCGTGTGGATCGTCGATCCGGTCGACGGCACCCGCGAGTATGGCGAGGAGCGTGCCGACTGGGCGGTGCATGTCGGCATGGCGGTGGACGGCCAGCCGGTGCTCGGCGCCGTGGCGCTACCGGGCCTGGACGAAGTGCTGCGTTCCGACCAGCCGGGCGAGGTGCCCGCCGCGCCCGAGACCTTGCGCATGGTGGTCAGCCGCACGCGTCCCGCCCGCGAGGCGACCGAAGTGGCGGCCAAGCTCGGCGCGGAGCTGGTGCCGATGGGTTCGGCTGGTGCCAAGGCCATGGCGATCCTGCGCGGCGAGGCCGACATCTACCTCCACTCAGGCGGGCAATACGAGTGGGACAGCTGCGCGCCGGTCGCAGTCGCGCTCGGCTGGGGGCTGCACGCCTCGCGGATCGACGGCTCGCCGCTGGTGTACAACCAGCAGGACGTCTATATGCCGGACCTGCTGATCTGCCGGAAGGAGCATGCCGAGCGCGTGCTGGCGGAAGTGGCCGCTCTGGCGGAGTGAGCGGTGGGCCACTCGGCCCTACTCCCAGCCCGTCACAGCCTGCCGCCTTAAACGAGCGGCTAATGATAACGCAAAAACAGCGCCGTCGGTCATGGATGCATCAATTGACGGCCGCTGTCCGCATGCGCGTTTCGTTGTTCGCGTGATAGCGGTGGAGCAAGTTCTAGCACCCGTACAGCGCAAGGCTCTGTGCGGCGGCCGGCAGGCCGAACCAGACCAAGCATGATCACTGCTTGGCGATGGCGGAACCCTTGTCATCACTGTTGTAATCTGAAACGCCAAAGCAACCTGTCGGACGCCGGCATCTGGCGGAGATGCAAGAAATTCGCCACTTAAAGGCGCAATATGCAAGACGTCGATGAGCGACGACCGCGCAGATTGGCTCCGTCAAGCGGTTTAGAGAGGGAGGTGGAGGATACCGTTCATCGTTCAGCCCACTGTTGCATCAGCGGGTCGATAATCAAAGTGTCTCGATCCTGCCATGCGAAGAGTGCTTCCACATTCTCCGACGAACTCTGCCGAGGATCGGTTATTCGCGCATCTCCCCCGACGGCACGTGCATACCCTTCGAACAAGTCTGAGGTGACGACGGCATGAACCTAGAAATTTCCGCCGATGAACTCGCGTTCCGTGACGAGGTGCGGGCGTTCCTCGCCGCCGAGTACCCAAAGGCGCTGCGGATCAAGACCGAGCGTGGCGAGGAGTTGGACCGCGAGGATCAGATGAACTGGCAGCGCATTCTCGCGCGCAAGGGCTGGCTCGCGGGCGGTTGGCCCGAGGAGTTCGGCGGCCAGGGCTGGAGCCTCAGCCAACGGCACATCTTCAAGGAGGAGCTCGGGCGTATCGGCGCGGTTGCTCCGTTCTCCATGGGCGTCGTGATGTGCGGGCCGGTGATCCAGAAGTTCGGCACGCCCGAGCAGCGCGAGCGCTTCTTGCCACCGATCGTCAACGCCGAGCTCTGGTGGTGCCAGGGTTACAGCGAGCCCGGCGCCGGCTCCGACCTGGCGAGTGTTCGAACCCGTGCGGAGCGCTTCACCGGCGAAGACGGAAAGGAGTACTATCGCGTCAATGGTCAGAAGACATGGACGACGTTTGCGCAGCATGCCGACTGGATCTTCTGCCTCGTGCGCACCGATTTCTCGGCCAAGCCGCAGCAAGGCATCAGCTTCCTGCTGATCGACATGCGCAGCCGCGGCATCACCGTGCGCGCGATCGACACGCTCGGCGGCGAGCGCGAGGTCAACGAGGTCTGGTTCGAGGACGTGATTGTTCCCGTCGACAATCGCATCCACGATGAGAACAAGGGCTGGACCTGCGCCAAGTATCTGCTCGAGCACGAGCGGTCGAACCTGACCGAAGTGGCGCGGTCAAAGAACTCGCTTCGCAGCGTGATCGCGCTTGCCAAGGAGCAGGTGACCGAGACAGGCGAGCGTCTGTTCGACGTGCCTGCGTTCCGCCGCAAGATCACCGAAGCCGAGATCGCGCTCATGACCCTGGAATATACGGAGCTGCGCGGGCTCTCGGAGATGAACGCCGGCCGCGATCCCGGACCATTGATGAGCATGCTCAAGACGCGCGGCACCGAAATCCAGCAGCAGGTGACGAGCCTGATGCTGGAGGCTGCCGGCCCTTACGGTCATATCGCTTACGAAGATCTGGTTTTCGGCGACAATGCGCCCGAGCTCGGGCCGATCGAAGCACGACGCGCCGCCGACCGCTACCTCAACACGCGTAAGGTCTCGATCTACGGTGGATCCAACGAGATCCAGCGCACGATCATCGCCAAGCACGCGCTCGGCCTCTGAACGGTATCAAAACTATGGACTTGGCCTTCAACGACGAACAGATCCTGCTGCGTGACAGCCTTTCGGCGTTCCTTGCAGATCACTACGACTTCAATGCGAGGCGCGCCGCGGCTGCGACCATGCCTCGCTGGCGGCCGGAGATCTGGAGTGCCTTTGCAACCCAGTTGGGCATTCTCGGCGCCGCTCTGCCCGAGGAGCAGGGCGGGATCGGTGGCGGCGCGCTCGAGACGATGATCGTGATGGAGGAGCTCGGCAGGGTTCTCGCGTTGGAACCGTGGTTGGAAGCGATCGTGATCGCGCCGTCGCTGCTCGCTGGAGCAGGCGAAGAAGCCGACGCGCTGCTCGAGACAGTTCTTTCCGGCGAGGCCATCGTGATACCAGCCATCGATGACGGTCTGGCGGGTTATGGCCGCGTGAAGGGCGGCCTCAAGGTCGATGCTCAGGGGCGATTGTCCGGTCCGAAGGACTTCGTGCGCGGCGCTTCGGCAGCCACCCACTTCCTGGTGACGGCAGTCGACGCTGCCGGCGAGACCGGGGTCTATGTCGTGCCGGCGGATGCGCCGGGCCTTGCGGTCGAGCACCATGCGCTCGTCAGCGGCAAGTCGATGGCCAACCTGACGTTCCAGGATGTCCCGTCCTTGAGCCTCGGCGCTCGCGACATAGCCCTGGCGCTGGATCGCGGCGTTGCGGCACTCTGTGCCGAGGCGCTCGGTATCCAGCGCAGCTTGCTCGTCGCGACGGTGGACTACTCCAAGCAGCGCAAGCAGTTCGGGCGCCCGATCGCCGACTTCCAGGTGCTGCAGCACCGCATGGCCGACATGTACATCAAGGTGGAGGAAACCGCATCGATGGCGATGATGGCGTGCCTGTTCCTGGATGAACCCGAGGACGAGCGTGCCAAGGCGATCTCCGCTGCAAAGGTCGCGGTCGATCAGGCATCGAAGGTCGTGGGGGAATCCGCAGTTCAGATCCATGGCGGCATGGGCATCACGCGCGAACTGCCGGTGGCTGACATGTTCGCTCGGCTGACCGAGATTGCCCAGGAACTCGGCAGCACCGAGTATCACCTGCGGCGCTTCGAAAACTCCTCGGCGAAGGTCGACGCCGAAGCGGTGCAATGATCTTGAGCGACGTGCGGTGCGACAGGTTCTCGCCCGGCGCCGCTCTCGCAAAGCTGGACCCCTAGCTTGCGTCGTCCGGCGTAACGCGCCGCTACGTTGTCATCTATGTGCGGCCCGAGAACAAGCCGGCAGGCGGGGATCGAGGGCGTGCACCGTAATGTGGGTGAATTCAAATGAGCTATCAGACGCTGATCCTCGAGAACCTTGGCCCGGTCCTTTTGATCCGGATGAACGAACCCGCGGTTCTCAACGCACTGAGTGAAGCCTCTGTCGAAGAGTTGAGCGACGCTTTGCGCGTGGCGGCGGACTCGTATCGTGCAGTCGTGCTGACGGGAGCGGGTCCGTCCTTCTGCGCAGGTGCGCGTCTCTCGACGGATATCCCCGAAGATCTCGGCCTGTTCCTGAGAACGCATCTGAACCCGTTAATCGACCAGATCCGCGCGATGCCAATCCCGTGCATCCATGCGGTGCGTGGTGCCTGTGCTGGCGGTGGAAGCTCGCTGGCGCTGGCAGGCGACATCATCGTGGCAGGCGAGGGTGCCTATTTCCAGCAGGTGTTTGTGCGCATCGGGCTCATTCCCGATTGCGGCGCCTTCCATATGCTGGTGCGCACGATCGGGCGCGTGCGCGCGATGCAGATGATGCTGCTGGGCGAGCGGCTGCCGGCACCCAAGGCGCTCGGTTGGGGCCTGGTCAGCCGCGTGGTGCCCGATGCGGACGTGGAGACCGTCGCGATCGAGATTGCGCGGACCTTGGCAGCGGGCCCACGGGAGTCGCTGGCAGCGATCCGCCAACTCGCATGGGCGGCGCTGGACGACACCTGGGATCGAAGTCTCGAACACGAGACGGTGACCCAGAGCGCGATCGGGCGCACGTTCAATGCCAGGGAGGGCATCAGTGCCTTCCTTGAAAAGCGGCCCGCGAAGTTTGCCGAATAGGCAGGGGCGCCACCGGCTCAGCCATTAGCTTGCAGGCTGTCGATGGCGATGGTCGCTTCGAAGGGCACGATTTTGTTGGTGGCGAGACCGTACATCTGAAAGGGATCGCGGGTGAGACGTGCCTCCAAGTCAGGCCGGCTCTCGCCTCGCGCGACGATAACTCCTCCAGTGCGAGACGGCTCGCGCCCGCAGGCGACAAATACGCCGTCCGCCAGACCTTCGCGCACCCAGGTTGCATGATCTCGCAAGCGGGCGTCGACTTCTTCGATCGGCCGGATGTACGTGATCAGCACGATGTACATCGGGTTCATGCGACAGCCTCGTCGAGGCCGACCATTTCGGCCGAGACTGTCCAGAGGCGCTGCGCATCTGACGCATCGAGCGCATGAGGCATCACGCCCTTGCCCGGCCGCTTCTCCTCGCTGTGCGGTTTGGCGACCGCGCAGTCTTCGAGATAGAGGCCGCCTTGGTCGTCCAGCTCGGGCGCGCTTGCAGCCCAGACCGAAGTGGCCGCTCCCGCCGGGATCGACTTGAACTGGAACGGGGTGCGCTCATTGTTGTTGAGCCCCATCTTTTCCCGGTACTCGGGCGTCATATGGCGCGCCAAGTCGGTTTCGATGAAGCCGGGCATTACGGCGAAAGCGCGGATGCCGGCATCCCGATAACGGCGATCGAGTTCGACCGCGAACAGGGCATTGGCCGTCTTCGATTGGCCATAGGCGAGGAAGGGCTCGTAGGGCCGCTCTTCAAAGTTGGGATCTTCGAGGTCGATGGCACCCCGCTTGTGGCCGACCGAGGTAAGGCTGACGACACGCGCGCCGTACGCGGCGATCAGCGCCGGCAAGAGCAGGTTGGTGAGCAGGAAGTGGCCCAGGTGATTTGTCCCCAGCTGCATCTCGAACCCATCGACCGTGCGCTCTAGCGGACATGCCATGATGCCTGCGTTGTTGACGAGGATGTGGAGCGGCTTGTCGCCCCATTCGGCCGCAAAGGCACGCACGCTGGCAAGGTCGCCCAAATCGATGCGCCCTGCGTCGATGCGGTCCTCGCCGATCTCGCGGTTCAGCGAGTCTGCGGCTTGCTTCGCGGCGGGGAGATTGCGCGCGGCTATGGTGACATGAGCGCCGGCGCCAGCGAGCGCCCGCACCGTTTCGAGGCCAAGGCCGGCAGCGCCGCCAGTGACGATCGCGAATTTGCCACGCAGATCAATGCCGTCGATCACCTCGGCCGCCGTGCTCTGCGGTCCGAACTCTCGCGCCTGTTGGGTCATGCCCTTCCCTTCCTCTCTTTTCTGGGTGCCATGGGTCGCCGCGCCGGTTAGCTACTCGCAATCCGCCTGCGTCCAGAACCGGCGCATCATCTAAAGCTGAAAGATGCTTTCAGTCTCGGATGAACGAAAGCTTCAAACAGGGATGATCGAGTAGTACACATGTAATAGCCGAGGAGGACTGAGCCGATCCGTCCACCGAGGGATGTACATGCCAGGTCTCTGCGGGAACAGTGCCCCGCGATCTCCGGCTTTGCGTCGATTGATCCGATAAGATGTTGGGAGACTATGGCTTTTTTAGACGCACCGCGCCTTGGGCGGTATCCGCAGCGCGCTTCTCAGCTACCGGTCGGAACCGACCGATGGGACGCGGCGACCGAGACTTTCGTTCAGTTCTCCAGGTCGCGACTGACTGAGCTGCGGGTCGGCAGCGCACATGACAGGTAGAGAAGCCAGTGCGAGTCCCACTGCCGCGTTCAGCCGAGGCAAAGTCCCGGGAGAGGTGATCCAGCCGAAAGATGTGTCGGAGCGGCAAGCCCATTGGGCATTGTTCGTCCTGTGCCTCGTCGCGCTGTTCAATTTTCTCGATCGATCGCTGCTGTCGATCCTCCAGATCCCGATCAAGACTGAGCTCGGCCTCTCGGACGGACAACTCGGCGCGCTGACCGGTCTGGCGTTCACGATCTGCTATGCCTTCTCGGCGGTTCCCCTCGCGCGCCTGGTCGATCGCGGACGGCGAACCCTCATCCTCGGAGTTGCTCTCGCGCTCTGGACATCGATGACAGCGCTGTCGGCGCTGGCCTTCAGCTTCGCGTCGCTCGTCATCTTGCGGGTCGGTGTGGCGCTGGGCGAAGCGGCGGCCACGCCTGCCACGCATTCGCTGATCGCCGATTACTTCCCGCCCGAGAAGCGCGGCAAGGCTTTCGCCTTGTGGGCGCTGGCCTTGCCGATCGGGATGATGATCGGGCTTTTCGCTGGCGGGTTCTTCGGGCAGGATCTGGGCTGGCGAGCGAGCTTCGCGCTGACCGGCGCTACCGGACTGCTGATCTTTCCCATGGTGCTGCTGCAACCGGAGCCTCGTCGCGGCCGGTTCGAGCCCGGCGGCGTTGCGCCCCAGCAAGTCGGCCTGGTCGCAGGATTGGGCCTGCTCTGGCGCAATCACGCGTTCCGGTACCTGGTGCTTGGCACTTCGCTGCAAGGTCTCACCTATTCCACGGCTATCGCCTGGCTCGCTCCGTTCTATTCGCGCGTGCACGGGCTCGACCTGTCCCACGTCGCCATCACCGTTGCCCTGATCGTCGGTGTTGGTGCCAGCGTGGGATCGTTCGCCGGGGGCATGATCCAAGACCGGCTGATCGTCCGCGATGTGCGATGGTACGGACGCTGGCCCGCGCTGACGAGTCTGGGCTGCCTGCCACTGCTCGGGGCGCAACTGTTCGCGCATTCCTACGGGGCGGCGGTGACTTTTGGTCTTCTCGGGATGCTCGTCGGCTCGGTGTATGTGTCCACGGTCAATGCGGCTGCCCAGGCGATGGTCTCCTCCAACATCCGCGGGCTGACATCCGCGGTGCTGCTGGTCATCCCAGCTCTGGTCGGAGCGGGCTGTGGGCCTTGGATCACCGGCATGTTGAGCGACTGGTTCACCGATGACTTCGCGATGGGTGTCCAGGCGATCCGCTGGGCTCTAATGATCGCCTTCATGGCCTCAGCCGTCGCCGCCCCGCTACTCTGGAAAGTCGGCAGCGCCATGGCTGCCGACCTTGAGAGGTCGGCACCCTGAAGGCGTGATCCGATGAAGGGGCTTGGGCCTAAGCGGGGCTTACTGCAGTCCGGCTACTTGAACGACCTTGCGACATACTCCGCCCGCCGCCGCGTCATCTCCTGGTGTCGTTCCTTCGCGGTCACGACGCCGAGTTGGTCCTGCAGCGTCTTCGTGGTCTCGGCATTCAGCTTGACCACCCGAACGCTCCGGACCAGCTTCTCCGATGGCACTGAGGTCGGAACGCCGGTCCAGCGAAACACGACCGTGCCTTGGTGCAGCCCGGTCGTATCCAGCCAATTCGGGACGTGCGGATCGGTGCCGGACAGGACATACGTGACGACGCCCGAGGCATCGGCCTTGCTCTGGCTGATGTTGAGGCTGCTGTGATGCAGGCTGTGGTCTGGAGACACCATGTAGGGCCCTGTCACCTGCGCCCCGGTGTAGGGCGCGCCGGCCCGGTCTAGTTGGACGACAAGGGCCTCATCGTCCGCCAGCTTGAAGTTGGTGATGGTCAGGCGGCCCCACCCGCCATCGCGGACTGCGGGTGTCGGGACGGTGTTGATGGGTGGATTACCCATCAGCGTCTTGGTGATGTAGAAGTTGTGCAGCGACCATTCGGCAAGATCGGCGACGAACTGGTCGACGCGCGCCGCGGTGGTCAGCGCCGGCGGCGTAGGCTCGCTGTCGACGCGGCGGATGGAAAAGTGCGTCGGCCGTTCGCGCCAGTCGTCGAAGATGTTTCTCAGGATCCCGAAGGCCGGACCTGCCGGGATCTGGATGTGGTTGCTGCGACCGGGTGCACTCTCACCGTCGATCGCGATCTCGAAATTGCCGCATGGATCGACTTTGATCGCCGTCTCATCCAGCATTCCGAGCTGAACTCCGCTGTCCACGCGCTTGCCTGCTGCCGGGATGCCGAGGGAGTGACGGACCGATCCCGCACGGACATCGAGGCTGTAGTGCCGGACGCTATCCGGCGCCACGTGGCCGGTGAGGATGTACTTGTAGCGCCCGTCGAGACCCGTGAAGCGGTAGACGTTGTCGGGACTATCGCCGGCGGTGCCCGCTCCCGGAAAACTGATGCCGTGCCACGTGTGAAGAGCGGGTTCTATGTCCCGGATCACGGCGGGCCGCGCCGCGTCCGGCCCTGCCTCGCGCAGAGCGAGCGACGTAGCCCACTGGTTCACGGCATAGCTCAACCATTTGTCGTCGACGCCATTGGCGAGAGACTCCTGATTGAGCCGCTCCTTGAACCGGGCCTTGGCTGCAATGGCTTTCGGATCGGCCAGGATCCGCAACGCCTCGCGCTCTGCGCCGAGCTGCTCCGGCGTCGCAAGGGTGGCGGTGGGCTGACGCGTCGGGCACGCGCTCGATGCCGCCTCCGTCGCTTGCACCGCGGCCTGCGCGTGGCTGCCGGTCCAGATCGCCGCGGAACACAGCACCGCAACCAGCGCCGCGTGGCGGGGAGGAAGGCTGGACGACCGTCGCGTAACCGGCATTTGAAGTTCCTCTGCTCTTGCCCTGATCGAAGTCACGTCGACCGGGCTCTGCCTGCCTTGTGTCCGCCACCTGACAGCTACGCCAGTCTTCGGCGGTCCGGTATGCTCACCCGCCTAGGCATTAGGCTTGTAATAGTCACGCTCCTCGCGTCTCATCTTACCGCCGCAACATCTCAAATTTAGACTCACTGCCATTGGATCTAGCGAGCGGGGAAGGCGCTGGTTTCAAGTTCATGTGTAATGCAGTGAGGGACGCGTGCAGACGCTTTGATTGCGGCACATCGTCATGATAGCCCGATCGCAACGACAGAACAGGGGATCGAGGAGAGGTGGTGAGCGATGACCAGTCTTTTTGAGCCGGTGACGATGATCCGCGGCCCCCAGATGAAGAACCGCTTTGTCCTGGCGCCCATGACCAATCAGCAGAGCCACGCGGATGGCACCGTAAGCGAGGACGAGTCCCGCTGGCTGGCCAAGCGCGCCGAAGGGCAGTTTGGCCTGGTGATGACGGCCGCGGCGCACGTCCAGCCTTCAGGGCAAGGTTTCCCGGGCCAGATCGCCGCATATGATGATTGTCATGTCGACGGCTTGCGCACGCTCGCCTCGACCCTGCGCGAACGGGGTGCGGTGTCGTCGCTGCAACTCTATCACGGCGGCCTGCGGTCTCCGCCCGCTCTGGTCGGCAAGCCGCTCGGACCGTCCAGTTCGGAAGGCGGGTCGGTTTACGGCACTGGGGGCGCCCCGCTCGAGTCGGACGGCTTTCGCGGACTGACCCTCGACGAGATCGCGGGACTGCGCGCAGCCTTCGTCCAAGCGGCGCTACGCGCCGAACGCGCGGGGTTCGACGGGGTCGAGATCCATGGCGCGCACGGCTACTTGCTTTGTGCGTTCCTCTCGCCCGAACTCAACCAGCGCGACGATGAGTACGGCGGCAGTTTGGCGAACCGCTCGCGCCTCATGTTCGAGGTCGTGGATGACATCCGGCGCGCTTGCGGCCCGCAGTTTCAGCTTGGGCTGCGGCTGTCGACAGAGCGCTACGGCATGCGACTTGGCGAAGTGAAGGACGTCGCCGCCGAGTTTCTGCGAGAAGCGAAAATCGACTACCTCGACTTGTCGTTGTGGGACGTGAACAAGCGGCCGGCCGAGCCCGGGTATGGCGATGACTCGTTGCTGAGCCATTTCGTTTCGTTGTCGCGAGGTGACGTGCGGCTAGGCGCCGCCGGCAAGATCATGGGCGGCGCGGGAGCGGCGGCCCTGCTCGACGCAGGATGCGACTTCGCGGTGATCGGCAAGGCCGGCATCGTGCGGCACGACTTCCCCATGCGCGTGCAGCGCGATCCGCTCTACAAAGCGCCGGCGCTTCCGGTGAGCGTGGCCGAGCTTGAGAGAGAGGCGGTAAGCACCGCCTTTCTGGAATTCATGAGGGGGAACCTCGCAGGGTTCCTGCGTGAAGAGGAGAGTGCCTAGGCACTCGCCCGAAGACCGGCATGGCTTGAGAGGATTACTACAATGTTGATCGACTTAAGCGGACGGACTGTCTTGGTAACGGGCGGCGGCTCGGGGATCGGCCGTGAGGCCTGCATTGCGTACGCAGCATCCGGTGCGGACGTGGTCGTGGTCGACCGCCACCTTGCCGCCGCTGAGGAAACGGCGGCGTTGCTGAGGCCCGACACGGATGCCATTGCCGTGCGCGCTGACGTCACCAGCGAGGGTGACGTGAGCAACATGGTGGCGCAGGCCGTCTCCCATTTCGGCAAGCTCGACTGTGCCTTCAACAACGCGGGCGTTGGGGTGGCCGAGGCAGGAACCTCCGGCAAGCGTCTGCACGAGTTACCCCGGGCTTCGTGGGACATGCTGATCGGTGTCAACCTGACGGGGGTGTGGCTATGTATGAAGGCGGAGCTCGAGCATATGGTCGCTCGCGGGCAGGGCGGCGTAATCGTGAACAACGCCTCCATCGCCGGCCTGATCGGCTTTCCTAAAGCCAGTAACGCCTATGGTGCCGCGAAGCACGGTGTTGTCGGCATGACTCGGCAGTCCGCGTTCGAGTATGCACCGGACAACATCCGGATCAACGTGATCTGCCCTGGGCCGATAATGACCGCGTTGACCGCCGCGCACGCGACCCCCGAAGTGGTTGGCAGCGGCGTGCCGCTTGGCCGGCCCGGCTCGCCCGAAGACATCGCCAGCATGGCCGTGTACTTGAGCTCCGACCAGGCCGCGTTCATCACCGGCATGGCATTCGCCGTTGATGGCGGCGTCACGGCGGGTCAGCTCGCCTCGGCTTGAGTTTTCCAGCCGCTGCCAACTCCATGCATTTGTAATCATCGCTCCAGGATCGTGCGTTCGCCTCGTCCACCTGCGTCGCTCGCGCTACGAGCGCCGGGTAGGGCAGCAACCCTCGCCGCTGGAACTCCGCCCATGCGAGGGGCAAGCGCCGTCTATGATCATCGAGTGGGACATGAGGAACGCAACATGAGCGGTTTTACGTACGACAAGGATGCGGACGGCATCGTTACCATTACGATGGACATGGTCGGCCAGTCCGCCAACACCATGAACGTGCACTTCTGCACGATGATGCGCGAAGTCTTCGAGGCGATCGAACAGGATAGCGATGTGACGGGGGTCATCCTCGCATCGGCGAAGAAGACGTTCTTCGCAGGTGGCGACCTCAAGGAAATGCTCGAGAGCGAGCGGACTGCGCAGCAGCTGTTCGACTATCTTACTGAGACCAAGGGCTACCTGACCAGGTTCGAGCGCCTCTCTGTCCCCGTGGTCGCAGCGATCAACGGCGCGGCGCTGGGCGGTGGGTACGAGATCTGCCTGGCTTGCAACTATCGCGTCGCAGTCGATGCGCCCGGCGTCGTCGTCGGGCTGCCCGAAGTCACGCTGGGCCTGCTTCCCGCCGGCGGTGGCGTTGTTCGATCTGTCGCTCTTCTCGGTCTGGAGAAGGCGCTGCCGCTCCTTCTGGAGGGCAAGAGCGTCCCTGTTGCCAAGGCGCTGGGTATGGGGCTCGTCGACAAGCTGGTCTCCGACGCGGCGCAACTCCTGCCGGCCGCCAAAGAGTGGATCAAGGCCAATCCGCAGGCAGCGGTGCAGCCGTGGCATAGCAAGACCTTCAAGTATCCTGGAGGCGATGCGACCTCGCAGGGCGTGCGCACAACCGTCGCGATGGCGACCCCTAGCTTGCTAGCCAAGACGCGGGGGCTGATGCCAGCGCCCGAGAAGATCCTCGATGTCGCCGTGAACTCCATGCGCATGGGCTTCGACAGCGCTTTGCGCCAGGAGAGCCGCGCATTCGTTTCGCTTCTGCGTAGTCCAGAGGCCAGGGCCCAGATCACGACCTTTTTCCTGCAGATGAACGGTCTTTCCAAAGGCGCCAACCGCCCTTCGAGTGAAGGGCGCAAGATCCGCTCATCCGCCGTGCTCGGCGCCGGCATGATGGGGCAGGGCATCGCCTGGTCGCACGCGTTGCGTGGCCTGCCGGTCAAGCTGAAAGACATCACGACCGAGGCAGCGGAGAAGGGCAAGGCTTACTCCGCCACCGTCGCCGACAAGCAGATCAAGCAAAAGCGGCTCACTCCTGAGAAGAAGCAGGAAATCTTGGACCGCATTACCCCGACCGCCGACTACGCCGACCTTCAGGGCGTCGATCTGATCGTGGAAGCAGTATTCGAGGAGATCGGCCTGAAGGAGAAGGTCCTCAAGGAGAGCTTCGCGTGCCTGAGCAGCGACGGCGTATACGGCACTAACACGTCAACCATTCCCGTCACGCTGCTGGCGCAATATGTTCCCGATCCGTCACGGTTTATCGGCATCCACTTCTTTTCGCCGGTCGACAAGATGCAGCTTGTCGAGATCATCCGCGGCGAGGAGACCTCGGATGAGACCACTGCAATCGCCTACGATTATTGCAAGCAGATCGGCAAGATTCCGATTGTTGTGAAGGATGGTCGCGGTTTCTTCACGTCACGAGTCTTCGGCACTTATATCGACGAGGGCGCAGCGTTGGTGCGTGACGGCGTGGCGCCGGTCACGATCGAGCGCGAAGCGATGAGGGCAGGCATGCCGGTCGGCCCCTTAGCGGTCGCCGATGAAACCTCGCTGAGCCTCCCCAAGAAGATCCTCGATACGCACGAGGCGATCGACGAGATGCTTCAAGTCAAGAACGGGTATCCGGCAGACATGACGGCGACCCGCGAGGTCACGTTCAAGCTTGTCGAGCAGGGCCGCGGCGGGCGCCAGTACGGCGGCGGCTTTTACCGCTACAACGCCGATGGCACCAAGAACCTCTGGGAAGGCTTGGCTGATTTCGCCACCGGGAACCTCGAAGTATCTCCGCAGGACGTTCGCGATCGTCTGCTGTTCCGCCAGGTGATCGAAACGCTGCGCTGTTATCGCGAAGGTGTCCTTCGCAGCGAAGCCGAAGCGAATATCGGCTCGATCTTCGGTTTCGGTTTTCCGGCGCACACCGGGGGTTCGATCCAGTTCGTCGATTGGTACGGCACTGAGAAGTTCGCGGCACGGGCTGCCGAGCTGGCAGACAAGTTTGGTAATCGCTTCGCCTTGGAAGACGGGCTCCTGGACGGGCTGGCCAAGCATACGAAGGTCGAGGCCTGAAAGGGGCCAAACGGCCCTGATGGACATATGACCAGAATATACATGTAATCTTGTTCATTGCTGCGAAGTCAGGCGCCTGAGCGATGTCGTTTGGAGCAATGCGCATTATCTCAGAAACAACGTGTGCCTTCGTGGCACGTCGAGAACGTGGAGATGGAAATGCAGGACTATGATCTCATCATCCGCAATGGGACGATCATCGACGGGACCAAACAGCCGCGCCGCAAGGCGGACCTGGCAGTCTTAAAAGGGAAGATCGTCAAGATCGGTTCTCTCGGCGATGCCACCGCGAAGCGCGAAATCGATGCGACCGGGCGCATCGTATCACCGGGTGTCATAGATCCGCACACGCACTATGATGCGCCGCTCCACTGGGATCCTTACGTCACGAGTTCGTCGTGGCATGGCACCACCACCATCGTAATGGGCAATTGCGGGTTCGGCTACGCGCCGTGCCGCCCCGCCGACCGCGATCGGTACATGTGGATGATGGTCAACACCGAGCAAATTCCTTATGAGTCGCAGCGCACTGCGCTAAACTGGAGCTGGGAAACCTTCCCTGAGTGGATGGAGAACCTGCGCAACATCCCCAAGGGTGTGAATGTGGGGATGTTCCTGCCGCTCAATCCTTTGCTCGTGTACGTCAAGAGCGACGAGGTGAAATCCCGTCCGACCACCGACGCGGAACGTCAGCGCATGGGCGAGCTGCTCAACGAGGCGATGGACGCCGGCGCGCTCGGCTTCAGCCTCTCGCTGCTCGGAAACGGCAACGGGCACGTCGATTACGACGGCACGCCGGTGCCGACCGATGTGATGGATACCGAGGATGCCTACTATCTGGCTGGCGTCATGCGCGAGCGCGGCGAGGGTGTCATTCAGTCACTCGTCGAGATCCGCATGGAATCGCGTCGCGAGATCTCCGAAAATCTTGCGCGTATTTCGGGGCGGCCGGTGATCCACAACGTCATCACCGTGGTCGACGGCACGGCCAATCCGACGCCGGAGGAGCTGAAGATCACCAACCGCTGGCGCGAGCAGCTCGAATGGGTCGATCGCGCTGAGGCGGAAGGTCTGGAGATCTATCTGCAGTCGATCGCGTTGCGAGGCTGGGCCGAGTTCAAGATCGAAGACAGCACGCTCTTCAACGCCATCCCGGTTCTCGAAGAATTTGCGCATTGTCGGACGAACGAGGCGCGCATGGCAATTGCCGAAGACCCCGAATGGCGCGCTCGCGCCCGGGAAGCTTATCGTGACGAACAGTTCGTGTCGATTGGCGGAGGCTTCGAGAAGTATGTTCTCGCCAACGCCTATGGCCATCCCGTGTATCAGAAGTACGTGGGGCAGACCATCGGTCAGATCGTCGAAGCCGAAGGCCGACACAAGGTCGACGTTTTCTTCGACATCCTTGTGCAGACAAAGATGCAGGTCGATTTCAAGCTGACTGAAGCACAGTCGAAGGACGGTGAGAAAGTCGAGCAAGTCCTGCGCCACCCGCGCGTCATCCCTGGCGCCTCCGATGGCGGTGCGCACGTCAAGCAGTTCGTCGGTGGCCATTATCCGAGCGACCTGATCGGGTGGATGGTCAAGGAAGACGGACGCATCCCACTCGAGGACATGCACCACATGCTCAGCGCGCGACCGGCGCGGCTGCTCGGACTGCAGGACCGTGGCCTCCTGATCGAAGGGTATGCGGCGGACATTGTCGTCTACGATCTCGAGGAGCTGGGCTTCGACACGACCTACGTGATCGCGCATGACCTTCCGGGCGGTGATTGGCGCCGGACTGTCCCAGCGCGTGGCGTCGATTACGTGCTCGTCAACGGAACCGTGATCATGGATCACGGCCAGCCTTCAGGCGACTACCCTGGCCAGGTTGTCGAGCTTCAGTCGCTCTCCGCTGTGCCGGTTCCCGAACTCGCCGAGTGAGCAAAAAGGGGCATGCGGCAAAATGCCGCATGCCCCTTGCTTTAGATATTCGCGTAAGGGTCGGTTGACGCGTAGCTCAAGGCGATGATGGCAGTGCGCCGCGTACCTCGGTCCTCTGGTAATCGGCATTGACAGTGGCTTAGAATGGCGTCGTTGGAGCAGATCTTGGTCACGAGCTGGCGCAGATCGGCATCGTCGCGATGTCAGTTATGGCCCACTGTAGCGCCACATGGCGGCGCTCGGCTCGGCTTCAAAGTCAGCGCCTGGCCGATAGACTAGCCCGTGGAGGGTTGGTTGACCACGTAGAAGCCGTCACAACGGCCGTGAGCACCAGTACAACACGTTGATCCCACTGCGAGTTCGATGACAACTCAACTGACGAAATTCTACACACACAGTCCTATCCACCTGTAATATTCGGCTACCCGCATTTTGGGACCGCCGGAAGCTCGATATAACTTTCCTGGGGGTGTGTGGCTCAGCCATTTTGCCGGCTGGGGTTGCAGCTGACTCCCTAAGTAGACGGACCGGCGGCAAAGCCGCCTTTAGGAGATGGTATGCCAGACGATGTGCGCAGCCGGGCGGTGCTTTGGCCCAAGGGCCGGTTGTTCGAGGATTTCGAGGTTGGACAGCATTTCGACCATCACTGGGGTCGTACGATTACTGAGGCCGATGCGCTTCTGTTCGCAAGTCTGACTATGGCCTATAACCCGATCTACTTCAACCGCGCCTTTGCCTTGGCCGAAGGTCATAGTGATATCGTCGTGTGTCCTCAGCTGGTGTTCAACATTGCCCTTGGACTGAGCGTTGAAGATTGCAGCGAGATCGGCGGTCCGTTCCTCGGCGTATTCGAGCTCGAATATCATCGGGCAGTGTATCCAGGTACCACGGTCATAGCGTCCAGTGAGACCGTCGACGTGAGGACCTCCGAAAGCAATCCAGCGAACGGGATCGTGACTTGGCGAACGAAGGGCGCGACGCCAGAGGGCGAAGCGCTCGTCTCTTTCCGTCGCTCCAATCTGGTGCGGCTCCGCAACGCTCCGGGAGGGCAGTGATGGACTATACTAAGCTAACCGCCGCGACGAACTACTTCGAGGATTTCACGCCTGGCCTCGTAATCCAGCATGCGCGCGGTAAGACCGTGACGCCGCTGGACAATGTGCTGATCACCAACCTCGTGATGAATACCGCAGAGGGTCATTTCAACGACGACCTGATGAGCCGCCATCCCGTTGGCAAAGTCGTGGTCTATGGCGGCGTGAATTTTTCGATGGTGCTGGGGCTTGCCTCTCAGGATTGCTGCGAGAATGCCATCGCCGAGCTTGGCCTTGACAACGTCAAGCTGATGAAGCCGGTATTCCACGGTGACACGATCTACGCGTACAGCGAGGTTCTCAGTGCTTCACCCTCGGACCGGGATGATGCCGGGATCGTGGTATTCCGGCACTATGGCTTCAATCAGGACGAAGACCCGATCGTCAAGGTTGATCGCAAGGTTCTGCTGAAGCGTCGTCCTGCTGCCTGACGCCGCCCTCAGGCAGCTCGCTACTAGCAAGACCAACTGCGCACATTATCGCTCGTCTGGCTACGGGCAACACCGCATGTGCTACGCATTAAAAGGCAGGGGCGCGTCATTTGCACGTAAGCGGCGTTGGAGCGGGCGCCGAGCAGCCAACCTCTTCGTACAGCTGTAATCATTGCGACCCGTACTTGCTCTTTTACCCTTACCCTTCATTGATTTTACGAAACTGCGCATAAGGTGCGCATTTGCAGGAGGATTTATGGCCGAGGCGGCTTTTATATATGACGCGATCAGAACGCCGCGTTCGCGCGGAAAGGCCGACGGTGCGCTTAATGAAGTCAAACCGATCGATCTGGTCACTACGCTGCTGAACGAGTTGCAGGCGCGCCATGACCTCGATACCTCTAAGGTTGACGACGTTTTGCTTGGCTGCGTTTCGCCAGTCATGGAGCAGGGCTCCGTGCTGCCAAAGATCGCGCTGCAGAAGGCTGGCTGGGACGAGTCCGTGCCTGGAGCTCAGGTGAATCGCTTTTGCGCTTCAGGCCTCGACACCTTCAACACCGCCGCCGCAAAGGTCGCGTCGGGATGGGAGGACCTGGTCTGCGCGGGTGGTTTCGAGAGCATGAGCCGCGTTCCGATGGGATCGGACGGTGGCCCGTTCTCCGAAGACCCCGCGACCGGAATCGCGACGAGCTTCGTGCCCCAAGGTATCGGAGCCGACCTCATCGCCACCATCGAAGGCTTCTCGCGTGATGACGTTGATGCCTTCGCCGTATCATCGCAGAAAAAGGCTGCGTTCGCGCAGGCGAATGGCTGGTTTGATCGATCGGTCGTCCCCGTGAAGGATGAGAACGGCCTCGTCATCCTTGAGCGAGATGATTTCATCAAGCCCGATACCGATATGCAGACGCTCGGATCGTTGAAGCCGAGCTTCGCCGGCCTGGGCTCGTTCGGCTTCGATGATATCGCGCTCGCCAAGTACAACAAGGTCGAACGCATCAATCACGTGCACACCCCTGGCAACAGCTCGGGCATCGTGGACGGCGCCTCGCTGGTGATGCTTGGGAACGAGCGGATCGGCAAGGAACTGGGCCTGACCCCACGCGGACGCGTGCTGTCGACCGCGGTGATCGCGACCGAGCCGACGATCATGTTGACTGGCCCTGGCCCAGCGTCGTTCAAGGCACTGCGCAAAGCCGGGTTGACGATGGCCGATATCGATCTCGTCGAGATCAATGAGGCCTTCGCCTCCGTCGCTCTCATGCTGCAGCGGCAGCTCGACGTTCCGGATGAGCGATTGAACGTTGTTGGCGGTGCCATCGCCATGGGGCATCCACTCGGCGCAACCGGCGGCGCCCTGGTCTCGACCGTACTCGACGAACTCGAGCGGCGTTCACTCAAGCGTGCGCTGTTGTGCATGTGTGTCGGTGGGGGCATGGGCATCGCCGCGATCATCGAGCGCGTTTGATCCTATCGGTTGGCGGGTCAAGCCCGGCTGCCGATAGCTAACTTTCGAGACAGACCGGTGCGAGGCATCAGCGAAACGCGCTTTGCAGTTCCGCTGATGCCTCGCACCGCTCACTGCCCGTAAAACCTTCGCGGGGGCAAGAGGCTCGCTCTTCGGCGAACATTAGCTCGGCGCTATGACGCACCCGTGGACGGGAGAAAGCCTGGGTCAAGGGTCATGATCGTCGGCTCGCCCGAGCCCATCCCATCTATACGCGCCCATCCCCGGCGTGCGGCTGCGCGGTGATCTAGCGTCGTTGCTCTGCTGCAGAGCAACGGATCGGATTGGATAACTAGCAATGCCGCTACGAGTTGCGACCGCCCCCTTCGCATTCGCGAGGCCCGCACAAGCCAGCAGCCCGTTTTCAGAGCGAACGGGCGATCAGCAACTTCATGATCTCGCTGGTGCCGCCGTAGATACGAGTGACGCGCGCGTCCTTGTACGCCTGTGCGATGGGGTATTCGCTCATGTAGCCGTAGCCGCCGAACAGTTGCAGGCAGCGATCGACGATGATCCCCTGCTGCTCCGTGGCGAACAGCTTGGCAGCTGAAGCAGTTGCGCTGTCAAGTTGGTCGTTCAGGTGCAACTCCGTGCAGCGCTCGATGAGGGCGCGAACCGCCATTGCTTGCGTCTTGCACTCGGCAAGAACGAATTGGCTGTTTTGGAAATCGAAGATGGCTTTGCCGAAGGCTTTGCGCTCCTTGACGTAGGCTACTGTCAGCGAAATCACGTACTCAATGGCGGCGAGTGACTGGATTGCGATAATCAATCGTTCCTGCGGCAGTTTTGCCATCAGCATGCCAAACCCGGCGCCAGGTGCGCCTAACATGTTTTCAAGCGGAACGCGCACGTCGTTGAAGAACAGCTCAGAGGTGTCGCCGTACTCACGCCCGATCTTCTCTAGATTGGTCCCCCGCTCGAAACCGGGTGCATCCGCGGTCTCGACAGCAAATAGCGCGATGCCCTTGGCTCCGGGCTCACCGTCAAGCCTTGCCACGACCAAAATCAGGTCCGCATGCTGACCGTTGGTGATAAACGTCTTGCTACCGCTGATGACGACCTCGTTCCCGTCGATCCGCGCTTGGGTTCGGATGGACTGCAGGTCCGATCCGGTGCCCGGCTCGGTCATGGCGACTGCCAACACCATCTCACCCGAGCAGATCTTTGGCAGCCAGCGTTGCTTCTGTTCCTCGGTGCCGAAAGAGGTCACGTAGGGCGCGACGACTGCATTGTGCAGCGTGATGTCCCATCCTTCGACGCCGGCATGGCCGAGCGCTTCGGCAAGTACCATTTCGTGACGGAAGTCACCACCTGCACCGCCATACTCAGCCGGGATCGAAACCCCGAGCAGGCCCGCCGCGCCCGCTTCGCGCCATAATGCGCGGTCCACCAGGCCGGCCTCTCGCCACTCGCTGACACGCTCGGCCGGCATGTGGACGGCAAGAAAGCGTTTCACCATGTCCGCGAACATGGTGAAGTCCTCATCTTCGAGGAAGGTGGCGCGGGGCAGGACGAAGTTGCTCACGTGATGTCCTTAGATAATCAAGATTGCCGCACGAAAGCGGATGCAAGTTGCAGCTCAGCAGCTGGTGAAGTCGGGCTTACGCTTTTCGAGATAGGCTCGCAGTCCCTCTTGGCCTTCACGACCCGCTGCCGCAGCTGCAATGCCGCGGGATTCATATTCAAGGTGTGTTTCTAATGACCGACCATAACTCTCGAGCAAGAGAGACCGGACCGTACCCACCGCTGCTACCGGCTGCGCCACGAGCTGCTGGGCGATTGCGTCACTTCGGGTCGTCAAGGTGGCCTCGTCGGCGGCAAGCTCTGTGATCAAGCCTATGGCAAGCGCTTCCTCGGCACCGACCCTGCGATTGGTCAGAGTCATCTCCTGCGCACGACGGAGGCCTATTAGGCGTGGCAGGAGCCAGGTCGCGCCGCCATCCGGCGTGAGGCCAATGGCGGGATAGCCCATCGAGAAGTGGGCCGAAGGCGCGGCGATGACGATATCACCCAGAAGGGCTAGGCCCAGCCCAGCCCCAGCAGCGGGTCCGTTCACAACGGTTAGCAGCGGCTTGCGCATGCGCGCCAGGTACGACACCGTCTGGTGCACGATGCCAGCGAGGCCGCTGACCGTTGCTCCGGTGGCCGGTCCAGCACTCGCCATCAATGAAATGTCGCCACCGGCACAAAAGTGCTTACCGTTGCCTGTCAGTGTCACGCATCGGATGGTATCGTCATGGTCACATTCGCGAGCGATCTCCACTAGACGAGCACCCATCTCGGCATTGAGGGCGTTTCCGGCTTGAGGCCGGTCGAGCGCAATCCGTGCAACTGCACCGCGCCGCTCCAATGTAATCACGCTTTTCCTGGCTCCCGAATGTTTTTGCCCCGGATCGGGCCCTATGCTGAAGCAGCAAAGCGGAAGTTTGTCCTTCCGTCCAGAACGAGCAGGCGGTTCCAGTCTATATTGCAGCTCTAATAAACGTAGACGCTTACACCCACGGTCCGGCTCTCACTGTTTGAGCATCCTACCTATCTTAGGGATGTGATTTGTCACAGGCATCAGAGCGAACTGTTATAATCGCGCGAGAAAGCCGCAAGCGCTTCAAGGATTAGCGTCTTTTTCACGGTAATGCGATCGATCGGACCGCCAACTCCAACCGCGATCGGAATTTTTCCGATCGGTGCGGGGATTGCGATCGCGATTGCCGAAAAGCCTCCGGTCATGTCTCCCATCGTCTGGGCGAACCCGTCCTCCCGAATTTGGTTCATAAGATCCATGAACTCGGGAAGTGTATAACGAAGGCTGGCATCGACTTCGGCGTTATAGCGGCGCAGTATTAGCGCGATCTCCGCGTCTGTCTTCCGACTCAGCAAGGCTCGGCCCACTGCAGTGCGGGGCATCGGCCGCAACATGCCCGATTGGATCTCGAGCCGGGTCGGCTGATTCGGAAGCTGTGCGCTGACGTATTGGGAGTATATTCCGTTCTGGATCCCGATGATGGTCGTCTCTTCAGTCGCGTTCATGAGAGCGTCGAGATGCGCCTCCATGTCTCCCTTGCGACCTGCGAGCCTGTGCAGCCAACTGCCGAGCAGCATGATCCGAATGGTTGGGATGTAGGTGCGGGCACCCCGGTCGTGTTCGAGGTAACCCATCTTCACCAGGTTTCGGACGAGCATCGTGACGCTCGGCTGGGGGATGTCCAGGGCGCGGCAGATCTCCCCGATTGTCAGCGCTTTTTGGTGGAGGCTGAACAGTTCGAACAAGGCCAAGGTACGCTCAGCCGACTTGATAGACCGAGTGGACTTATCGATATCCTCGATATCCCACGGTGCGTATTGCTCCCCTCCGACGTTTGGCAGTGTCTTCATCGTAGCCTTGCGGTGCTGCTTTGTCGCTCTAGAGTCCCCTTCACCAGAACGGCACAACGAAAAAGCGAATTCAATGCGCAACAAGGTCTGCCGCGCGTCCTCGCTTTAAAGCGATCGGCGTTGAACCGCAATGCGCCGTTGCTGCAACATCGTGCGGCGTTCCTCGAAACCGACCGTCGGTGTTTCTAGCGGGAGCACGCTCGCCAACTCGGAGAATGGCACGACGCGAACGCTTGGCTCGACGTATGTACCTTCGACCCCTTGGCAACGCACGAACATGAAGCCCTCTCGCAAATGACCCGGGTCAATCCAGTTCGCGAAGCCGGGATCAGTGGCACTCAGAACAAGATGCACTTGCCCATCCTCTGAGTGATGCGCCTGCATGAGATTGAGGCTGTTCTGACGGTTCTCGAAGTCAAGGGCGGCAAACCACAAGGGATGTCCGATCATGAAGCCGAGGTAGCGGCAACGAGGCGGAGTGATGGAGATAACCAGAGCCTGATCGTCCGGCAAGTGCCACCAGCCGATTGAATTGCGCTGGCCCGGGAAAGCCCCGCCGCCGCTCTTGGTCTTGATCGAGGGCCCCTCTTGGGGGGCAGGCGGAAATGCGTTGATGGGCGCGTTGGAGCGAAATTCACTTACCTGCTCATCGTTGATCGTAGTCACGAAAGTGAGACGCTGCGCAAGCGCTTCGATGCTGCGCGCGATGTCCGCGCTGCTCGGCGGTGGAGCGGGGTCAAGTGCTTCACCGGCTGCCTCGATCCATAGCTCGCCGCCATGTTCAGCGTCCCAGTCCCCGAACGTTCGGCGCACGAACACCAAGTCTGCTTCGGGATGCTGGGGTATGTAGTTTGCCACATTGTCGGGCCCGCCGATGTGAACAGTGAATGTGCCGTCAGGGTCCACCACGAGCGTTCCCGCATCGAGTGCACCTAACGTTCGCGAATGCTGACCGTTTTGGTTGCGCCCTATGCCCGTTCGCAGTTCAACACATATATCTACAGTCGTGCCGCGCTCGCCTCGGATGACATATGGCCGAGTTCCATCTACTTGCGCCGAAAAGTAGAGGTTGTCCGGATTGCCGAGGCCCCACTGCGAAAATTCATCCATGAATTTGATGAATCGCGGCCGCGCAGTGTCAGCGCCTAGGAAGTACCTGTCGGTGACCCACTTGTTGATGCCCAAGATCAGCCGATAGCCCGCCGCTCGTTCTACGTCGGGCAAGTCGCGCGTTCCCACGAGGAAGGCCTCCAGGCCCGAGATCGCTGCCTTGAATGCGAACATCGCCTGCTGGAGCTGAACTGTGCTCACGCTCGAACGCCCTCGACAGGGATGCCGAACCGCTGTCGATAGGCTCCAAACCGCTCTTCCAAGGCCTCTGGTGTGAGCCCAAATGCCTCTAGCGAATAGCTGAACTTGCCGTGCCGATCACCCTTGTTGCGCTCGAGCCATTGGGTCATCGCTGCGCTCGCCCGCTCGTCAAAGGGGAGATCGAACTTCCGGTAGATCGCTTCGATCTGCGCCACCGGGGAAGCGGCGAAGTCGGCGTAGAGCAGGTGGTGGATGTCGGGGTGGCCGATCAATGGGCTTTGCGTTGCTCGATCAAGCTGACCTCCATAAACCTCCATCAACCTAGCGCCCACTTCCTTGCGATCGACGGGTTTGCCGATAGTGCCCTCGACCAGTCTCGCGTTGAGTTCGAATACCGAAGGAAAGATCTTCTGCGGATCGCGATGCACCCACACAACCTTGGCATCTGGATAGACAGTCTTGAGCGCTTCCAGGCGGACATGGTGCTCAACACCCTTAAGAGCCCAGCGCCGCTTCGGCATGCGCCATTGCAGAGACTGGAGTAGCTTCTTGTGGAAGCGATAGTACTCCACCGGATCGTCCATCAGATCGATTGAAAGGAAGGCGGGGACGCGAAAGTAGAGCGTCCGGCGCATCACTTGCAGATTTAACGCGCCGAAAGCCTCGCATTCGGCGGCAGCGGCTCCACCCTCGTCAAAATAGGGGTGCGACAACAACAAGCTCGGGTCGGTGCGGACCAAGTCGGCCACCTCCTGATCTGCGTCTGCACGTCGCGGGTCATCGGGCTGCATGATACCGAGCGGTGGAGACGGGCGAGTAGTTTCCCACCATTCCGGGATGCGATTGTCTGGGTGTTGCCCGATCAGCATGTTGAGCAGGGTCGTGCCCGAGCGAGGACAACCCGTGACGATGATGGGACTGTCGATGACCTCCTCGCCGATTTCCGGATGATCGATGTGATCCTGCAGGAGATGTGCACGGCGCGACAGCAGGTCGCTGACAGTTTCAATAGCGGCTGATTGGCCCTCTGCGTCGAGGGCGGCTTCGTTCAGGTAATTGACGAGCTTGTCCAACCGCCCGCCCAGCGAATCTTCGAAGATGTTTGATAAATCTGCCTTGACGCGCGTGCGGTCGAGAACAACCTCACGAGTGATCCGCGCGACGTTCACGTCTAAATTCGACATCTTGGGTCCTCTCGTTTGTTATGGGCCTGGGCTGATCAGCCGATCACGCCGCCCAATTGTAGGCGGTGAATTGCGTCGTGCTCTAATCCAACTTCCCGGAGCAGGGCGCTTGATAAAGTAAGTCGGTCATCATCCGAAGCACGTGGGGCCGCCGCTGGTGTTGCTGAGAACCGCGGGGCGGGGCTTGGCTGAATGACACCGGCCAATTCGGTGAACGTGCTGCGCGCGACGTTGTGCGGGTGCCGGGCCGCCTCGCTCATGGTAAGGACTGGCGCAAGGCAGCTTTCTGCGGCCTCGGGGTGAGCGCACCATTCTTCAGCAGATCGATCCTTGAACCGGGCTGCAAATCGGGCCTTCATCTCGGGCCAGTGGCTCCTGTCCATCTGTGTCTCACGAAGTGCCGCATCCATCTCGAGGACGCGCAGCAGCGCCGCGTAAAACTGCGGCTCTATGGCCGCGACGCTTATGTAATTGCCATCCGCACACTCGTAGACCTCGTAGAAGTGCGCGCCGGTGTCGAGCAGGTTGCTCCCACGCTCGTCCGACCATTCTTGCGTCGCCTTGAGGGACCACGTCATCGCCATTAGCAGGGCAGTGCCGTCCACCATGGCGCAATCGACAACTTGTCCCACGCCTGTACGGCATGCGGAAAGGAGTGCGGTGACCATCCCGAAAGCGAGCAACATGCCGCCTCCGCCAAAATCCCCGACCAAGTTTATCGGTGGGGTCGGCTTCTCACCTTGGCGCCCCATGTGAGCCAGAGCGCCGGCCATCGCGATATAATTGATGTCGTGTCCCGCAGCGTGGGCGTAAGGACCGTTCTGGCCCCATCCTGTCATTCGTCCGTATACAAGTGCTGGATTGTCGCCGAGCAGCACTTCAGGGGCGAGGCCAAGCCGTTCCATCACGCCCGGTCGAAAGCCTTCGATCAGTCCGTGAGACTTCGCCGCAAGTCGGCGGACGATGTCACGCCCTTCGGGCGCCTTCAGATTGACCTGTAGGACGTCCCGTGAACGCGACAAAATGTCGACGTCCCACCCGGGTTTGCCTGGCTGCTCAATACGTATGACTTGGGCGCCGTGATCAGCCAGCATCATCCCTGCAAACGGTGCTGGCCCGAGACCCGCGATCTCAATGATCCTGATCCCGTCCAATGCTCCCACGCGATCCGTCTCCCTTCTCAGCTAAGCAGCGCGACTAACATCGCCCTTAACTCATGAGAAACACATTGAAGCGACAGACGGCGGGGATTACATATATAATTGGGAAGGTGGACCTCCAGCATTGTGTGCCCGAAGAATATCGCGCTGCTGCCTGCGAGCAGGTCGGCTCCGAGCATAGGCTACGATGGTTTTAAGCTCCGCGACGCAGACTGCTTCAAATGTCGGAAGGGCTGGTCAGCTCGGCAAACGTCAGCAGGCGCCGCGCCTGTTCTTGGTGCAGCAACTCGACCATTTTGCCGTTCACGCGAATGGCGCCCTTGCCGCTGTTCTCCGGCAGGGCGAATGCATCAATAACCGCTCGCGCCCACTCGATTTCCTCGACCGATGGCGAGAACACCTCATTGCAAACGGCGATTTGGTCCGGGTGGATAAGCGTTTTTCCATCAAAGCCGAATAGCAGACCTTGCTCCGCCTCCTGGCGGAAGACCCCCGCGTCGCGGAACTCATTGCAAACGCCATCCAATACAGTGATCCCATGCGCGCGAGCCGCGGCCACAGTCATCGACAAGAAGGGAAGGAAAGGCGTGCGCTCGGGCGTGAGCTTCGCCCGCATCTCCTTCGCCAGATCGTTGACGCCCATCACGAACAGCGACAACCTCGAAGTTCGAGCCATCGCAGCAATCTCGTGAAGATGGGGAATGCAGGCGCATGTCTCGATCATCGCCCAAAGCTGCATCTCAGCCGGGGCCTGCTCGAGTACTTCCTCATAGCGTGCAATGTCGTCGACACAGGAAACCTTCGGAACAAGCACTGCGGCTGCACCGGAACTGGCGATGGCAACAAGGTCATCCATTCCCCATGGCGTATCGATGCCATTGGCGCGGATAGCTACCTCGCGCGTTCCAAAGCCACCTTCCTGCGTCGCCGCGACGGCGGCCCGACGGGCTTCAATCTTGCTCCCCGGGGCAACGGCATCTTCAAGATCGAGGATTATGACGTCGGCAGGCAAGGTCCTGGCCTTCGCAAGAGCCTTCGCGTTCGATGCCGGAAGATAAAGAGCGCTGCGGCGAGGCCGCTCGATTTGGGGCATGCTTGTTCTCCAACTTGCGAAGTTAGCGGTCGTGGCTCGGGACGCGAGGACCGCCAAGGCGCTAAAAAAGCTGTCGCCGCGAGTGTTCGATCACACAGCTGCAATCAAGGAAAGTTGTCGGTCATTACGGTTGTATTATGAGCGGGATATCTAGCGTGGTGCCTCTCGCTTGTACTAGAGATCGGGACGAGAGTGGCTGCATCAAACGGGCAGTCCGGGACCCGGTGTGCGCCTAAGTTGCCCACGGCTCACCTGAGCAGATCAGATCGCTGCTTTGATCGTGCTGCTTGTATTGCTTAAGAACAAACTGAGGGTTGAGGTGACATGAAAGTCAAATTCGATGCGGCTATTCTTGCGGGCGCAAGCCTCATGGCATTTACTGCTAGCCCTGCATTCGCGCAGGTGGCAGCCGATAATCAGGCTGCAGTCTCACCCGATCGTCAAACTGCAATGTCATCATCAGACATTGTTGTCACTGCTCAGCGGCGCGACACACTGCTGTCGCGGACGCCGGTCACCGTGAATGTCGTATCTGGTGAGCAGCTTGCCAAAGCGCAGGTGAACTCCGAGGCGGATTTGCGTGTTACCGTTCCGGGCTTGTCTGTTAGGGCTGGTACTAGTTCCGACCAGCTGAACTACTCAATGCGCGGCAATTCCCAGGATGCCTTCAGCGGCACGCGTCCGGGCGTCCTCCCATATTTCAACGAAGTGCAGATCGGCGGTTCTGGTGGCTCGTCTGCGTTCTACGACTTGGCGTCTGTTCAGGTGCTTAAAGGGCCACAAGGCACCCTATTTGGTCGGAGTGCCACCGGAGGCGCCGTGCTGTTCTCGACCGCGAAGCCGGTGGATCAATTTGAGGGCTACGCCAGTGCACTCGTCGGCAATTACGCGGCGCGCAAGGGGGAAGCGATGCTGAACGTACCGCTGTCCGACGAAGATCTGATGTTCCGTATCGCAGGCTTCTGGTCGAAGCGTCATGGCTACCAGCACAACTTGTACGATGACTCGCGTGAAGGTGACATGGAGCGCTACGGCTTCAGGCCGAGTTTAACCGCGGAATTTGGACCGAATGTTCATAACGAGCTCGTGATTGACTATTATCATGCCAAGGGCGGCAGCATGATCGGTGTCATCACAGGCCTCCTGCCTCCCTCTGCCACGCCGGGAACACCTCCGTTTGTGCCTCTGCAGTACCTCTACGCCGGCAACGCTACTCCCGAAGCCCGCGCAACTGGTATCGCCACGCTCGCCGCCTTCACCGGCGCGCCTGCCGCGGCAGCGGCGGGGTTCTATGACGCGTACTTCGCCGATCCACGGCACCCTTCGACCGGGCTTCTAGGCGTCGTAGCCGACCAAAAGACGCGCGGACCCTACGTCGTCGATACAAACGCTCGCAATTACTATCGTGCATCAAACGCAATTGTGACCAATGCCACGACCATCGATCTCGGCGACACTCTGAAAATCAAGAACATTCTTGGCTATACGAGTCTGTCCTCCTTGACGTCATTTGAATCGGACGGGACGCCTTTCGACATAAGCGGAACCGGTTTGAAAGGTAGCAATGATGGATATCGGGAGAAGACGGAGCAGTTCTCGAACGAGCTTCAGCTCATTGGCACCAACATCGGCGGAAATCTAGATTTTATTGTCGGATATTACTTCTCAAAAGAGAAGCTGACGTCCGTGCGTGATAATAGATTCTTCGACATATTCTTCGGAGGTCAGACGCCGAACGACGCTTTCATTCTGCGCAATACCACCAATGCAGGGTTCGGGCAGACGACCTATCGCTTCGGTGACAGCGGCTTCTCGTTGACCGCAGGAGTACGCTACACAAGTGAAAAGGTGCAGAAGGTGCTCCTCCCGGGTGATAATAGCTACGATCCATCGGGTATTGCCCCTCCGGGGTTCGATTATAATCAATCGCGTACCTTCAACCGTATCAGTTGGCAATTCGGTGCGCAGTACCAGGCTACACCGGAACTGTTTCTCTACGCGGTTACCCGTCGCGCCTACAAGAGCGGCGGCTTTGTCGGCAACTCCGCGCCGAAGGTTGGCTACGCCGATGTATCTGGCGACGCCTTCCGCGCTGAGCGAGTAACTGATGTGGAAGGCGGCGCAAAGTTCGCCGGGCGTGTCGCGGACATGCCGCTATCCTTAAATTTGGCGCTCTACCATCAGTGGATCGTCGATAGTCAGCGCACCGCTTACACATTCTCGGCCGCCGACGGACCCGCCGCTGTGACGGTAAACGTGCCTGGCGGCCGCGCTTACGGTCTTGAGCTCGATGGCTCACTTCGTCCGGCATCCTGGCTCACAGTTGGTGGCAATTTCAACTACATCCACTCCCACTTCCTGTCCAAGCCGGTATCGGCCAACGGCCAGCTGCAAGTGTTCGACCAGGTTCCGGATACGCCACGCTACACCGGGATTGCCTATGCCGACATCACTGTGCCGGTATCAGGCGATCTCGAAGTCCAGCTGCACGGCGACGTCTACGCGCAGACCAAGGCTTATACCTTCCCGCGTTCCACCAACAACCTTGGTACGACAATCGACAGCTATGAGATTGCGAATTTCCGTATTGGCCTAAACAACACTGAAAATGGATGGTCTTTGACCGCCAACCTGAAGAATGCCTTTAAAAAGGTGTATTACGTAGGCGGTCTGCCCACCGGCGAGCTTTACCAGATAAACACCTTGATCCCAGGCGAGCCGCGCACATTCACCGTCGAGGGACGCATCAAGTTCTAAGGCAAAAGCGCCAGCTTAAAGGGTTTCGGGATGAAACTATTTGATCTTGACGGCAAGATATGTGTCGTCACTGGGTCGTCGCGGGGCATCGGCCGTGCGATCGCGAAGGCCGCGGCTCAAGCGGGCGCGAAGGTCGTGATCTCAAGTCGCAAGCAAGATGCTTGCGACTTGGTCGCGAATGAGATCAATGCCGACCTCGGCGAAGGGCGAGCCGTTGCGATTGCTGCCAGCATCTCTTCAAAATCGGATCTGCAGCACCTCGTTGATGAGACGCGTCGAGTTTTCGGCAAAATCGATGTGCTGGTCTGCAACGCGGCCTCCAATCCGCATTACGGCCCACTCGCATCAATTACGGACGAGACCTTCGTCAAGTTGTTCAACAACAACGTCCTATCCAATCATTGGCTGATCGGGATGGTCGCTCCCGAGATGATCGAGCGAAAGGATGGGTCGATCATTGTTATCTCATCCGTGGGAGGATCTCTCGGCTCTTCGGCGATCGGCGCGTACAACATAACCAAGGCTGCAGATCTGCAGCTCGTGCGGAACCTAGCAGTCGAGTTTGGTCCCCATAACGTCCGTATTAATGCAATCTCGCCAGGAATCATCAAGACAGATTTTGCCAAGCCTCTCTACGAAAGCAAGGACGCGTCTGAGGCAATCGAGCGGGTGACGCCGCTACGTCGCGCAGGCGAACCAGCGGAGATAGGTGGTGCCGCAGTGTTCCTAGCCTCGGCGGCCGGAAGCTACATGACGGGGCAATCGCTTGTGATCGATGGGGGCCGCACAATCAATGGGGATAGCTAAACTGCTCCCACTGCCAGCCTCATCAGGGTTGTAATAAGCTACCAAGCCCCTTGCTCGTGTTTGAGGCTGCTCTGATAAGCATCATCAAGGCGCAGGAAGCAACATCTTCTTTCTAAACGAAAGTTCGGAACGACAATCATGCAGTACCAAGCTCCGGTCAGAGATACGATGTTCGTGCTTTCCGAAATCGTCGGCTTTGATCTGTTTTCGCAGGCAGACCCGTCGTTCGACCTGGATCCGGACGCGGCCGAAGCTATCCTTGAACAGGCTGGTCGGTTCGCAGCAGAGGTACTTGAGCCGATCAATGGGTCTGGCGATCGTGAAGGCTGCACGTGGCAAGGCGGAGTGGTCACGACTCCCACTGGCTTCAAGGAAGCGTTCGAGCGATACAGGGCCGACGGCTGGCCCACGCTCATTGCGCCGGTCGAAAACGGCGGGCAAGGACTGCCCCGCACGATTTGGCTTGCCGTTGAGGAGTACGCGGTTGCCGCGAACCTCAGCTTCGCATGCTACAACGTGCTCTCCGTCGGAGCCGCGACGACTTTGCTGGCAAGCGCGTCTGAGGAACTCAAGGCGGCGTACCTGCCGAAGCTCGTCACGGGCGAGTGGTCGGGCACGATGAACCTGACGGAGCCGCACTGCGGCACCGATCTAGGGCTGATCCGGACAATTGGCACTCGTCGCGAAGATGGCACGTACAGCGTCAGCGGCACCAAGATTTTCATCACGGCCGGCGAGCATGACCTCACCGAAAACATTGTCCACTTGGTTCTCGCCAAGACAACCGGTGGCCCCGACAACGTTAGAGGGCTGTCACTGTTCCTAGTGCCCAAGTTCCTGCCTGACGCTGCAGGCAACGCCGGAGAGCGCAACGGCGTCGCCTGCGGCTCGATCGAGCACAAGATGGGGCTCAAGGGCAGCGCGACTTGCGTCATGAACTATGACGACGCCACCGGCTTCCTCGTTGGCGAGGAATGCAACGGCCTGGCGGCCATGTTCGTGATGGTGAACATGGCTCGACTTCACGTCGGCATGCAGGGGCTCGGTTTGGCGGACGCCGCCTATCAGCACGCAGTGGCCTACGCGCGCGAGCGTCGGCAGGGTAGGGCGCCTACTGGTGCAAGCAACCCGGAGCACAAAGCCGATCGTCTGATCGTGCACCCGGACGTGCGGCGTATGCTGCTGGAGTGCCGCGCATTGATCGAGGGGTCGCGTGCGCTTTGTCTCTGGACCATTGCGCAGGTCGACCGCGGCGAGCGCGGCCCCGATGCGCAAGAGCGCGCGCAGGCGCGTGATTTCGTGTCGCTGCTGACGCCGGTCGTGAAGGGTTTCGTCACCGACATCTCGTATCGTTGCACGACGCTCAGCCAGCAGGTGTTTGGGGGGCACGGCTTCATCAACGAAATTGGTGCTGAGCAGTTTGTCCGCGATTCCCGCATCACCAAGCTGTACGAGGGCGCGAACGGGATCCAGGCGCTTGACCTCGCGGCGCGCAAGGTAGCCATGAGGGATGGCGAGACAATGCGAGCCTTCCTGGCGATGGTCAGGGAGGAAGCGAACACGGGCCGCGCCACGTTCCCCGATCTCGCTCAGAAACTTGATAGACTGGCAGCCGACGCTGAGAAGTCGACGTCCTGGCTTTCGAAACACATGACGCGTGATCCGAATGCGACGGCAGCCGGGGCATACTCCTACATGGAACTGGTCGGCTACCTTGCCCTTGGCTGGCTGTGGTTGCGCATGGCGGTTGCCGCGCATCGCCACCTCGACGCCGGTGAGGACGTGGACTACCACCGCGTGAAGATTGCCACAGCGCGCTTCTACTTCGACCGACTGGTGCCGGAAGCCATGACGCTGCGTGAGCGGATCGAGGGCGGCGCTGGATCGATCATGGCGCTCGCGGAAGAAGACTTTTGAGGCGCGTAGCACAAGGTTTGCGAAGCGGGCGCTGCAAAGGCTGAGCAGAGCTAAGACGCTGCCCACGTGCCCGATATGACTTGAAGTGAATGTGCAGGAGCACGGAATGCCAGATAATGAGACCTTTGGGGCATTACGCGGCATCCGCGTGCTAGACCTTACCCAGATGTTGGCTGGTCCATACGGCACGATGATGCTTGCAGACCATGGCGCCACAGTGATCAAGATCGAGTCACCCGAAGGCGATATGACCCGCGCCGGGGGACCCTTCGCCGACGACGATCCCGAGCGTTTGCTCGGAGGCTACTTCCAAAGCATCAACCGCAACAAGCACAGCATCTGTCTCGATCTGAAGACACCGGCAGGCAAGGAAGCATTCAAGGCGCTTGTCCGTGATGCGGACGCAGTGGTCGAGAATTTTCGACTTGGTGTGATGGAGCGCTTGGGCCTCGGGTACGAAGTGCTGCGAGAGATCAATCCCAAGCTGGTCTACGGCGCACTCAGGGGCTTTGGCGATCCGCGCACGGGCGCTTCTCCGTTTGCTAAGTGGCCGGCCTTTGATGTCGTGGCGCAAGCGATGGGTGGCATCATGGCCATAACCGGCGCGGATGCATCGACGCCTACCAAGGTCGGCCCCGGGGTGGGCGACATCCTGCCCGGCATGATGTTGGGCTTTGGCGTCCTTGCCGCGATTTATCGTGCGCAGAGGGAAGGCAAGGGGCAGTTCGTCGACGTTTCGATGGTCGATGCAGTGCTTGCAATTTGCGAGCGCGCTGTCTGGCAGCATTCCGTCCAGGGCGAAGTTCCAGGGCCCGAGGGCAACCATCATCCGTTCCTGTGTCCTTTCGGCATGTATCCGACGTCCGATGGCTTCGTCACCGTGGCTGCCCATCAGGACAGTTTCTTCCGTCTGCTATGTGAGGAGATCGGCGCGCCAGAACTCGCGACCGATTCCAGATTCGGAAGTCATGGGGATCGGAGCAAACACCGCTTGGCGCTTATTGACCTGATTAGCGAACGCACGCGTCAGTTCACGAAGAATGAACTCGAAGCGAAGCTCGGCGGAAAGCTGCCGTTCGGTCCTGTGCTGAACATCTCCGAAATATTTGCGAATGATCACTTTGCAGCGCGCGAGATGATCGTCGAGGTGGAGCAGCCCCAGCGTGCGCCGATCAGCATCGCTGGCGTTCCTATAAAGCTGTCGGACACGCCCGGGCGTGTTGATCGACGCAGCCCTTATCTAGGTGAGCAGACCGAGCATTACCTTGTCGAGGCAGGCGTACCGCGATCGATCATTGAGGAAGTCCTGAGTTCCTCGGCAGAGGTCGGCGCGCCAGTCTGATAGGTCCGTCGCGGGTTCCACCAACACCGCAATTCGAGAAGGTAGCATCATGAAGGTCGTCCAGATTGCCAAGCCCGCGACCATCGCGACGCTTCGTACCGTCGATGTGGGAGAACCGCGCCGGCCCGGTCAAGGCGAGATGCTGGTGCGGGTTGTGGCAAGTTCCTTAAATTTTCACGACCTTCGGATCGTGACCGGCGGACTTCCAGCAGCTGAAGGGATCGTGCCGCTGGGCGATGCGGCCGGTGAGGTGATTGAGGTCGGTGAGGGCGTTCGCGAGTTCAGTGTTGGCGATACGGTGATCTCCGTGTTCATGCCCGAGTGGGTCGACGGCCGATCTCCGGACCCGATGACAACGATCATGCCAGGTGACCGGGTCGACGGCTTCGCCGCCGAGTATGTGACAATGCCCACCGGCTACTTCACGCGAGCGCCGCGTAACCTCTCGCTACCCGAAGCTGCGACCCTGCCTACTGCGGGCGTGACGGCATGGCGGGCGGTCGTGGATGAATCTGAGGTCAAGCCAGGCGGTACGCTGCTGGTCTTGGGAACCGGCGGCGTTTCCATCTTTGCGCTGCAGATCGCCAAGGCAATGGGCATGAAGGTGATCGCTACCTCTTCGTCCGACGCCAAGCTGGAGCGGTTGACCAGAATGGGCGCCGACCACGTCATTAATTATCGCACCTTCCCGGACTGGTCTAAGGAAGTGTTGCGGCTGACTGACGGCATCGGTGTTGACGCGATTATCGAGGTTGGCGGGGCATCCACGATCCTGGAATCCATTCAGGCGGTTCGCGTGCAGGGTGTTATCGTCGTGATCGGAGCCCTCTCGGGCCGTGAGGCGCCACTTCCGATAAGCACGATATTTTCCAAGCAGATGAAGATCAAGGGCGTGGTCGTCGCCAGCCGGCGTCAGCAGACTGAGTTTGTCGCCGGTATCGAGGCCACGGGTATCAAACCGGTGATCAGCCATAGCTTTGCGTTGGCGGATATCGCCGACGCCTTTCGTTTCCAGGAGAGCGGCAGCCACTTCGGGAAGATTAGCGTGACCATGTGATGTAGGCGGCCTGCGGCTCCATTGTGCATCTGTAATACCGCGCCTGCGCCCTGTCGAACTATGGCGGAAGCGTGTCGTCCGCGGCTATCTTGATGCGACGCCCCGGTCGGCCAGGCTGCTTACGACCGCCAAAAGAACACTAGGAGAGACCATGTCGGATTCCAGCTCGGCAGTGCTATCAAACGTTGATGCGGATCTTTACGATCCGCGCACTCCGCTCGTCGACCCTTACCCATATTATCACGCGCTTCGCGAGCGCGATCCGGTATTCTGGCATGAGCCGACCAAGACTTGGCTGGTGACCGGATATGAGGAAGGACGCGCAGTGATGCGCGACGACGAGCATTTCGGGCAGCGGTTCGCTTTGCGGGAGGTTTCCCGCAATGGCGAGCAAGTGCGCGAGCAGCCCTACTTCCAAATGATCACCAAGATGATGTTCATGATGGACGGGGCGGATCATAAGCGTGTCCGTCCACTATTTTCGCGCTGGTTCATGGGACCCGAGCGGCTCCGGAAAATGACGCCGATGGTCGAGCGCGCCGTCGATGCCGTACTCGACAACCTGCAAAACCAGACCGAGTTCGACCTAGTAAAGCAGTTCGCCTACCCGATTCCATTGACAGTCATCAGTGAATTGCTCGGGGTTTCCGAAGAGTATTCCGCGACAATAGCGCACGATGTACATGATTTCGTCTCGGTGATCGAGTCGGTTCAGAAAGCACCAGACGTAAAGGCGCGTGCTGATGCCGCGCTCCTGCGTTTGCGCGACTTCTTTGCCGATGTCGTGAAGGAGCGTCGCAAGAACCTCGGCGATGATCTTCTCTCAGCGATGATCATCGATTTCGATGACGGCAAGTACGTCGATGAGACGGAACTGCTCGCTAACATCCTTCTCATGTATATCGCTGGTCATGAGACCACTACCGACAGCTTCTCGCTGTGCCTCTATAGTCTTTTCCGCAACCGTGATGAGATGGAGCGACTCCGCGCTGATCCGACACTTATCCGCAGCGGCGTCGAGGAGCTGCTTCGCTACGACAGCACAGCGCAGGGCTTCTCGCGATCCCCCTATGCAGACGCCATGGTTGGTGACAAGCTGGTTAAGGAGGGCACGTTCGTTCTCCTGCTGCAGGGCGCAATAAACCGCGATCCCAAGATCTTCCCCGATCCTGACCGACTTGATCTGTCGCGTGGCAGCACCAGCGGGCTGAGCTTCGGCGGCGGCGCCCACGTTTGCGTCGGCAACATGCTGGCGCGGCTTGAGCTTCAGGTGGGTCTCAATCAATTGCTCAAGCGGCTGCCCAAGCTTGAGCTCGACACAATCAACCCGCCCGCGGACGACTTCAAGAAGTCGTTGACTCGCGGTCTTGTTCGCATGAAGGCTTACAACGTCTGACGATACGCCAGATGTGAGCACGAAACCCGAGCGCCGATCTTCGGCGCTCGGGCTTTTTCGCGTGTTCAGAGTTGTCGATGCCGGCGTGGCGTCGCTTGAAGTCGCCGCCAGGCTCATGTCATCTCATGCGGTCATTGGTCCGACCTGAGGATCGTGCAAGGCAAGGATTGGCGTGATTTGGACGGCATAGCCGTTCAAGCACGCAGTCCCGGTAAGGGGATCGGTTGCCTGTGCGTCGGTGAGCGTGTTGATGTTCGCGCCCTGCACCGCAGGATTCGTGATCGTCCCGTTGGGTCCTGGGCCCCACCCGTGAGGCATGGAAACCACCCCGGAGGCGATATCCTCCGTGACGGCAACCTCGACTTCGATCTGACCAGATCCCGTGGACACCGAGGCAAGGTCGCCATCAGCCAGGCCAAGCTCGAGCGCGTCGCCATCATTCATCTGCAAGCGGCACTTCCGAGTCTTGTGCTGGAGGCTCGGAATATGCTGCATCCAACTATTGTTGGATCGCAGCTGGCGCCGCCCAACCATGATGAAGCGTGGCTGCTCGGCCTTGAGCCAATCATCTAACCGGGCGAGTTCGTCCGCCACGAACGGCTGGCGCCACTCGATTGTGCCAGAGCGCGTACGCAGCACTTCAGGCAAGCGCGGTTGCAGGGGGCCGAGATCAAGGCCGTGTTCAGCGTGCCGCACCGTTTCAAAGGTTATTCCGGCACGAGCACCGAATGCGTCGCCATGCGGGCCGATGCGGAACGCGAAGTCGAGCTTGCGCTCCTGCGGGGACAAGCGCTCGAGCATGGCGACAATTTCTAAGGGATCGCGGCCTTCGATGCGTGAGCCAACGCGGTTAACCTCGCGCTCTACTTGCTTGAGCAAACCCTCACGCTCGTGATCCTCGAAGTTCGCCGGGTCTTCGTGGCGGGCGATCGCCGCCAGTCGGAGCAAGATCTCGCGATCGCTGCGCTCGTCAGGCTCGAGTGGCCGGTACGCCGGCGTGTAGCGCCCGTAGAGCCGTACCGCGAATTGATAGAACATAACATCGTAGTTGCTCTTCGCCAGCCGCGGCGGGCTAGGGAGGACGACATCCGCCAGGGAGCCCGTCTGGTTGACGTGAATGTCGAGACATACGAGCAGGTCAAGCGACCGCAAGGCTCTGCTCACGTCCGCCGCATTCGGGTTGGAAATGATGGGATTGCCCGCAGCAACGAACAAGGCTTTCACCTGTCCTTCACCAGGCGTTTCGATCTCCTCGACGAGGCACGCAGTCGGCAACTCGCCCAGCACTTCGGGTGCTTGCCGGACGCGCGATCGCCAGCGCCCGAAGGTCATACCTTTGCCTCTTCCCGGCGTCCCGATGGTGTTATCCTGCGCGAAAAGGGGGGTGCAGAACATCGCGCCGCCAATCGCATCCATGTTGCCGGCTAGAATGTTGACGATGTCCATCAGCCAGCACACCAGTGAAGCGAAGACCTGCGTCGTTGTGCCCATTCGCCCGTAAAGCGATGCAGAGGGGGTATCGCGCAGTTCCTTGGCGAGCCGCCTGATAGTGTCTGCATCTATCCCGCAGTGCCCCGCGGCCGCCTCAGGTGCGAACGGTGCCAACATGGCCGAGAGATCACTCAGGTCGCCGCACAGCGACAGGGCCCTAGAGGGCACGGGGCCGAGCCGCAGGAGTTCGTGCGCCACGGCGGCCAGGAAGGCGGCGTCGGCAGAGGGCCGGATCGCAATATGCTCGCTAGCTCGCTTCGCCGTCATTGTACGACGCGGATCGATCACAACCACACGCCCGCCGCGCTCCTGGATCGCCTGCAGTCGGCGCAGGAAGCCTGGCGCGGTGATGAGGCTGCCGTTCGACTCGGCCGGGTTGGCTCCGATGATCCACAGCAACTGGTTACGATCGAGATCAGGAATAGTAACTGAAGAGGCGCTGCCGTAGAGCAACGCAGAGACGGCCTGACGCGGGATCTGATCCAATGTCCCGGCGGTGAAGAGGTTCTTGGTACCGAGCCCACGGATGAGATCACCGATGTACGTCTGCATGCCCAGATTATGGGAAAGTCCATTCCCGGCATAGACGGCCACGGAGTCGCGCCCGTGCTGCTCGTGAACCGCCTGCAGACGGTCACTGATGAAGCGAAAGGCTTCCTCCCAGGTGGCCGGCTCCAACACGCCATTGCGTCGCAGCAGCGGTCCATCGAGGCGTGCAGGGTTTGCCTCGATTTCCGGAATCGCGGCTCCTTTGGCGCAGATGAACCCTGCCGACAGAGCGTCCTCGGGGTCGGGCCGCACGCGGACGATGCGGCCCTCTTCAACGTCCATGACGGCCGCGCAACTCGCCTCGCAGAGGCTGCAGGTACCCGTAACTTTGCTCATTGCGCTTCCTTCGAAAATGAGCTCGACCGCATCGGAAGCGCATGACGACATCATCGCCGTCACGGCCCGTTAACTGCCGAAACGATATTCCAGCGACACTCCGTAAATGCGCGGCGCTTGCGGTGTTGCGACATCACCAACGCCCGATTCATTTACCGAGGAATAGTACTTCTCATTGGTGATGTTCTTGGCGAAAACGCTAAGTTCCACACCGGACTCGAGCTTCAGCGAGATGTCTCCGTTGATTATATCATATGGAGCCTGGCGAACGCGATTGGACGTTTCCCAGTAGAAGCCATCGTTGTGATAGTAGTTGGCGTGGAAGCCCAACTCACCGAACGACACGGGCACGCTATAGTCGACATTGAGGTTCAGCGTCCACTTCGGCGATCGGATCATACGATTTCCACTCGCGTTAAATGTGCAGTTCGTGTTGCCGCCCGGGGCTCCCGAGAACGCCGTCGCGCACGTCAGTCCGGCAGGCGGTGCAGTAAACGGGTTGGGCAGGTAGTACTGGGCGTTTGGGAAGTCACCGTACTTGGCATCGAGCAGCGTGACAGCGCCTCCAAAGTTCAGCGAGCCGGTGCTGATCCGCGGGGCAACACGCATCTCGATCTCGGCACCCTTAATCTTGGCGCTCGCCGCGTTCAGGATAAGGATTGCGGGAAGGTTGACCGAGTTGAGCTGCAGGTCCTTGTAGTCGTATTTGAAGGCCGCGATATTGAAACGCACCACCCGGTCGAACAGCTCAGATTTAAGACCTAGTTCGTACGCGTCGAGGACCTCCGGTCGAGTGGGGTCTTGCGTCAGAGAGCCATTGTTGAAGCTGCCCGAACGAAACCCACGGCTGACCGAGCCATAAGCCAGGAGGTTGGGTGTGGCCTGATAATCCAGGGCGAAGCGCCACGTTGGCTTCTTGGTCTCGAAGCTGCGATCAATCGCGACCTGCAGTATCTGTCCTGCACCGCCAGGAAAGCCCGGGCGCGAGATGAACTCACCGTTGAACTTGGCCTTGTCGATCGTGTAGCGTCCGCCGGCAGTCAAGCTCAGCTTGTCGGTTACCCTATATGTCCCTTGTAGATAAGCTGCGTAAGATTTGACTGACGCGACGCTGAAGCGGTCAAAGTTGCCGGCGGCGTTGGCGCCGAAGGTCGCTACAGGATCCTGGATGCTATCCATGCTAAAGTAGAAGAGTCCTGCGGTCCAGTCGAGTTGTCCTGCCGAGCCGAATGCAAGAAATTCCTGCTGGAAAGTTTTGCCATTCTCGTGGCGCGTAGCATTCAAGATGTTAGATGTCGTGACATCAGTGTCGTAGTCGGCGAAGTACTTGTACTTGCGATAAGCCGTTATGCTTCGGATGCTGATGGTGTCGAGCGTGAGGAGGGCGTCTTGAGACACGCCCCACTGCGAGTTCTTGCCCGTCGCATCATAGTTGTAGTTTACATCCTGAAATCCGCCGACCCTTGTTGCGCCTAGTGCGTTGCGAGCGCCAGGGATCACGTAGCGAGCCAATCCGAAATCGCTCTCCTGCTCGACGTAGTCTCCAGCGTATCTCAAGGAAAAGTTGCTTGTTGGCTCGATGAGCAACTGACCGCGGAGGGCAACGTCGTCCTCGGAGTTCACCCGCTTACCAGTGAACAGATTTGTCCCATACCCCTTTCCTTGATTGCGTAAGTAGAAGGCGATGCTAGCAGCGACGCCGTTGCTAATCCTGTTGCTGCCGTAAGCATTCAGCTCGACGGTTTCGTAGCTCGAGTAAGCTGCCTTGGCCCGCAGCTCCGGGTCATCGCTCGGCTTCTTAGTCACGACTTGGATGACGCCGCCAGTAGCGTTACGGCCGAACAACGTGCCTTGCGGCCCGCGCAGGACTTCAACGCGTTCGATGTTGTTGAAGCTGAAAACCGAGCCGGAGGAAGAAGCGATGTAGACGCCGTCGACATAGGTGGCGACCGGCTGTTCATACAACGCTACTGTCTGAGCGCCAACGCCGCGAAGATACCGCTGAGGCGCGCCTGCCGACGTGGTGGATACAAGGCCAGGCGTCATCTGGTCGAGATCCGATACTGCTGAAACGCCGCCCGATGACAGTGTGTCTGCCGCCAGCGCTGTGATAGCGATCGGCACCTGCTGAAGTGATTGCTCCCGGCGCTGCGCGGTTACGATGATCTCATCTTCGACTATTGGCGCTGCCGCCGAATCTTGATCTTGCGCCGCAAAGGCGCAGGTCGAGTTGAGTAAGGTGATTGAGAACGCACCCGCTAGAGTAGCGGTAGAAAATTGCCTGAACATTGTTCACTCCCCCTGTGGCGCTGGTCGCACCTTATCGGCCCTCATGTTCACGGCTTGTATCGTAATCGGCAAGAGCCGTGCCGGGGCTCATCCGCCTTATTGCATATGTATACTGCTCCTGGGGTGGCAGCGCCTTTTTTATCTCTTCGGTGGCACCACCTCGCTGCATGCATTTGTAATATGGCTTAGCGACCGCCATCGACCCTCGCGAGTGTTAGTGCGTCATGCCAAGAAGCATATCCGTGGAGCTAGCTGGCGAAGAGCAGCATTCAGGAGTGCGCTGAATTGGTCATCGACAACTTGCTCGTGGGGCATCTCCCAAAGAGGAAGGGAGAGTGAACCGCGCGCAGATCAGCCCTTCGCGGTTCGCGTCAGGCAATCCAGGCGAACCGTAGCTGTCTTGAACTGCACGAGAAGAACCAGCCAAACGGCCCGCGCCTAGCGTCGCGCGCGCAACCAGCCAAGGAAGCGAACATGAACGTGCATTCCCCACTACAATCGCGTGAAGCTGCCGTCCGCATGGCGTCGCGCGATTGGAAGATGTTGATTGACGGCGAGTGGCTCGACGGCAGCACGCAAGATTGGCTTGATGTGCGTGATCCGGCCACCGGCGAGGTGATCGCGCGCGCTCCTGCCGGTGGCGCGGCCGACATCCACGCTGCCGTGGCGGCGGCGAAGGCCGCCTTTGACGATCGTCGCTGGCTCAACTTGGGCGCCGAGGAGCGGTCGCGGCGCTTGTGGCGCGTGGCCGACCTCATCGAACGTGACGCTGCCAAGATCCAGGCTGTCGAGCAACTCAACAACGGGGCACCGGCTTCGCTCGCCGCGTTCTTCACCACTTATGCCGCCAAGTTCTTCCGGCACTACGCAGGCTGGTGCGACAAGATCAACGGCGAGACGATCGAAATCTCTGAACCGGGCGCGCCGTTCCACACCTATACGCGCAAGGAACCGCTCGGCGTAGCTGGGCTGATCGTGCCCTGGAACGGCCCCTTTGCTTCGGCCGCTATGAAGGTCGCGACTGCACTGACGGCGGGCTGCACCTGCGTGCTGAAGCCGTCCGAAGAAACCCCGCTCAGCGCGCTCATGCTTGGCGAGTTGCTGATCGAAGCCGGCATTCCGGCCGGCGTGGTCAACATCGTTCCCGGGCACGGCCACATCGCCGGTGCGGCACTCGCAAACCACCCCGACGTCAGCAAGATCAGCTTCACCGGATCAACCGAGGTCGGCAAGCTCATCGCGAACGCCGCGACCGGCAACCTCAAGAAGGTGTCGCTGGAGCTCGGCGGCAAGTCGCCCTCGATCATCTTCGACGATGCCGATCTATCCAAGGCGATCCCCGGCGCTGCGCTTGGCACCTTCTACAACACCGGGCAGGTCTGCATCGCCGGCACTCGCGTGCTGGTCCAGCGCTCGGTGTACGATCAGGTGGTCGAGGGGATGGCGGCAGTTGGCCGCAGCCTGCATCTGGGCGGAGGCTTTGATCCGGAGGCGCAGATCGGTCCGTTGATTTCCGCGAAGCAGCTGGAGCGCGTCAGCGGCATGATCGACGTGGCCAGGGACGAGGGCGCTCAGGTCTTGGGCGGCGGTTTACCGTTTGAACGTGGCTATTTTGTGGAGCCGACGGTCATCACCAACGCACGGCCGGACTCGGTCGTGGTGCGTGACGAAATTTTCGGTCCCGTGATCACCGCCATTCCCTTCGACGACCCGGAAGAGGCTCTCTCGATCGGCAACGACACCGAGTATGGTCTCGCCGCTGCGGTGTGGACGCGCGACATCGGTCGTTCGCAGCTGATCGCCAACAGCATCGCGGCCGGAACCGTGTGGGTGAACTGCCAACTGGTTCTGAGCCCTGGAGCTCCGTTCGGCGGGTACAAGCAGTCGGGCTGGGGCCGCGAGAACGGCATTGAGGGTCTGCACGGTTTCATGCAGACCAAGACGGTCATGACCGCGCTGTGAAGCCTGGCACTATCAACGACCGAAGAGTGGAAGCAGCGCGATGAAGACGCGGGCTGCGATCTGCGTGGAACCGGGGCATGCGCTCGAAGTCGACATGGTCGATGTGCGCGGCCCTGGGCCGGGCGAGGTGCTGATCGAGATCCGCGCGAGCGGTCTCTGCCACTCGGATTGGCACCAGATCAGCGGCGACCTGCCGCTTTATCCCTATCCGATAATCGTCGGCCATGAAGGCGCCGGGGTCGTGCTGGAGGTTGGACCGGGAGTATCGTCGGTGCAGCCCGGCGATCACGTGATTCCGGTTTCGATTCCTGAGTGCCGCCAGTGCGCCGCCTGCACTTCGGGCCGGACCAACTTGTGCAGCGAGTCCTTCGCCAGCTTCTCCAGGACCGAGACGCCGTTCAGCCGCAACGGGCAGCCGATCTTCATGTACTCGGGCGTCAGCACCTTCGCCAACCACACAGTGGTAAAGGAAATTGCCGTCGTAAAAATCCGGGACGACGCACCGTTCGGGACCGTCTGCTGTGCAGGTTGTGCCGTGATCACCGGGGTGGGTGCTGTCTTCAAGACAGCTGCGGTGCGGCCGCAGTCGAGCGTTGCCGTGTTCGGCATCGGTGGGGTTGGTCTCAACATTCTGCAGGCTGCCCGGATGGCCGGCGCAACGAAGATCATAGCGGTGGACATCAATCCTGCGAGGCTGGAGATCGCCCAACAATTCGGGGCCTCGCATTGTGTGAACCCGAAAACGATAGACTGCGATCTTGTAGCCCACCTGCAAGCGTTGACCGGCGGCGGTGCAGACTTTAGCTTCGAGTGCGTTGGCATCCCTCAACTCATGCTGCAGGCTATTGAGACGGTTCGGCCCGGCTGGGGAGTTAGCGTTGCGGTCGGAGCTGCCGGAATGGACAATCCGGTGCAAGTGCCCTCGTTTGCCATCCTGTCAGGGCGAACATGGAAGGGATCGCTTTTGGGCGATGTTCGCCCTCGAACCGAACTGCCTGGAATCGTCGACCTCTACATGGACGGACACCTCGACGTCGACAGCCTGGTCACTCATCGGCTGCCGCTTGAGCGTATCAACGAAGGTTTCGAACTGATGCGCCGTGGCGAGGCGATCCGGGCGGTCATCGAGTTCTGATCGCGGATCCCTGAACTCATCGCCGTTCCAGTGGCGGCGTGCGTATTTGGAGCAAGGCAGACATGGCAATTTCGTTCGACGGTCGGGTGGCGATCGTGACCGGTGCAGGCACTGGGCTCGGCCGAAGCTATGCGCGACTTCTGGCTGATCGCGGTGCCAAAGTCGTCGTCAACGATCTCGCGCCGCAATCTGGCGGCCCGTCCACTGCAGCCGCCGTCGTGCAGGAAATCCAGAATGCAGGTGGCGAAGCAGCCGCGGCGAACGAGAGTGTCGCCGATCAGGTTGGGGCGGGACGAATCGTCGAAGCTGCCCTCGACAATTTTGGCCGGCTGGACATCGTGGTCAACAATGCCGGCATCTTGCGCGACCAGCCGTTCATCGACATGGACATGGACGACTTCGAGTATGTCGTGCGTGTCCATCTGCTTGGCACGACTTACGTGACCAAGGCCGCTTGGGGCCACTTGATGGGGCAGAATTACGGTCGTGTCGTGGTGACCAGTTCGGCATCGGGCCTTGGATCAGCCTTTGGGCAGGCAAATTACGGAGCGGCCAAGGCGGGCATCGTTGGGCTCATGGTGTCTCTTAAGAACGAGGGCCTCAGGTCGAACGTGCTTGTGAATGCTATCACACCATTCGCTGGCACCCAGATGACCGATGGCCTGATCCCGACACAGGTGATGCGCCTGGCCGACCCTGACCACGTAGCACCGGCGGTCGCCTGGCTGTGCAGCGAAGATTGTGATGTGCACGGTGAGATCCTGTCTGCGGGTGCCGGATATTACGGCATCGTCAAGATCATGAAGTCACAGGGTGTCGTACTCGACCCAAACCAGCCGGCAACTGTCGAAGATTTCCTCACGAGAAAGGCCGAGATCTTCGACTTGCGTGACGCGCAGCCTTACGCTGGCACAATCGACGCTCGGACAAAAGAAAAGCTCGGCTTGTGGTGGAACGGCGCCCATCCGCTCGCAAGCATTGGGCAGTAGGACAGCAGGGAATGGTCAGACTAGTAGCGGCCTTCGTACTCGCCGAGGGCCATGCCCGAGTCAGGAGACGTTCCCAGCCTTCGCCGAGTGCGGCTGGTGGAGCAGCCCGGCGCTAGCGGGCTGAAGCTGTAGGTCTTTGGTTTTCATCAGGATAGCTCGCTGGCCGTTAGTTCTTCGTAATCCGTGCATGGAATGGAGCGGAGTTCATCTAGGCCCGGTGAGCTTTCCTTGATGGTAGCAGGCAGCGCATGGTGACTTGCGTGCTTCCTTTTATGTTCTTCTAGCGCGTAAACTCATGGCACGTCTTGGGATTGAGATCGCGCGGAGATCCACGGGCTCTCCGGCATTGCAAGACTATCGGACGGTATGACTGACAGATCGAGAATGGGAGATAACCGAGCCGCTGTTGCCCAACAAGCCGCGCCGAGTGGCTCGAGCGGATGTTTGGGTGGTGGCGAACGGCATCATGTGGCGCTTCCGCTCCGGTGCGACATAGGCAGCAATCTCGGAGCGCTACGCGCCACTGACAAGCTGGTACAATTGGATCATCCGGTAGCGCAAGGCCGAGGTTCGAACGGGCTGCCGGCACTGATTTCCAGTTATTCAATCGCGAGTTGGTGACGATCGATGCCACCTGCGTGGGCATTCATCAGCATGGTACAACCGGTAGAATAGCGGGAGGGTGCGATGGTGGCATACACGTTCCCACCGTTATAAGTACCCGACGCGTACCTCAAGGATCGAACAGGCGAGAGCCGAGAGAGGCTAACGATGACCCCCGGCTGTTCGGGAGGCCGTTGAGCGGCTAGGACCGTGCTACGAGGCTCACCATCTGATGCCAGGCGTTAGCAGGTGCCCTTGCGCACAAGCGAACCTCCTTGAGAATGGATGTCAGCGCCTCCGCAGGGCCCGAGAGGGCTCAACCAAGCGGGATGCGCCTGGTCAGTCGCCGAAGGCTGCGCCCGAGCCTTCTCGCCCGTCGGCGTCTGTGCGGTTGAGTCTATGGGCGGATGCCAACGCAACCGCAGCGTCGAGGCCAGTGAGTTCCTGGCGATGGCAGAGGCGGGCATTGTCTCGCTCGGCTTGGACGGAACTCCAGCCTCGATGACACAAGCAGCAGGCGAGAACATCGTCAGCAACCGCAGCGTCACCTCGCGGACCGATGAGTCCATGGGCTTCTTTGCGGATGTCGCGTTCGCCGATGGCGGGGTCGCTGATACTCGCTGGTGTCTAATAGGGATGGTGAGTGAAGGCGTGCTCGCATGCGCACAACGGCTCATTCCGGCAAGCGCATCATCCGCTGCGAGTGCGTGGATGGACCTGAACGTCAACAATGCCGATGTCCATGGCCCCATCGCAATCGCCTGTCCTTCGCACCGGCGCACCATAGCGTGGATGAGGCCGCACCGGTCGACAGGGCACCTGTTCTGTGCCTTAAGGAAGGCCAATCCACGACACCACTTGGGTGAGGTGTGCCGTCTTCATCGTCCCGTTTAGGAGCGGATGCGTCCGAGAACGCGCGCTGCAACGCCGCTCTGCACCTGCAGTTGGCGTCCGTACCGTAACGCGGTAGAGGGTGAGGACCAGCGTAGAGTCAGCGCAATACCCGCACCATCCTCGCCGGCGGCAAACAGATCCTGGGTGAGCCCGACGCGAAGCGAGTGCGTCGACAGCGCCGCTATATGGGCGTCCAACTCACCCGCAGGCAGGTCGACCAAGCCGGCGTGCGCCGCCGCGAGGGCGATGCGCCGGTATATCGCCGTCACGCCCTGACGCGTAAGCGGGCGATCGCCCACGGTGTACGTGACGAGCAGCACCGCATCTTCCGAAGCCTCGCCCCATCGTGCATCGGCGATCTCCTTGGCGCGCTGTCTGCGCCGGTCGATACCGACACGGCGGAACAGCACCCCTTCATCGATCCCGCTCTCCGAGCGCCAAAGTGCTATCCGGCGCATCGTGTCCGCCGACAGCCAGGCCCACGCCCCGAGCCCCTCCTGGTCGGTCTTCGAACGCGGCAGGTGGAGCAGGCCGGTGCCATCGGGCTGCGGCCGCAGGTCCTTGATCTCCACGGAAGTCAGCTCGCTTACTCGCAAGCCTGCATCGTAGCCAAGCGAGAGCAGGGCGGCATCGCGCATTCCTTGGACGTCACCGCTGCACGCCGCAAGCAGGGCAGAAATCGTGAACCCTCGCGCTTGACCGAGCTCTCCGCCAAACCGCAACGGCGCCGCTTGCCGCTGCGCCGCTCCGATGCGGCGGCGATTGGCGCGAAGGGCATTGCGCACCATCGGTGCCGAGGTCGGCCGCATCTCGCCACCGAGCTCGAGCATGCGATGCACTGTGGCAAGGCTGGCGACCCGGCGAGTCAGCGTCGCCGGTTTCTTGCCATCGGCCTCCAGGCCGCGCAGGTAGCGCACCAGGTCCTCCGGATTTGCGGGAAGCGGCCGGCGATGTTCATGGGCGCACCACGCGATCCAGCAATCGAGGTCCGCGGCGATCGCGAGCTTGGAGGCCGGCGCCATTGCCTCGAGCGCAGTCTCGAGACCAAGTTGACTAATGGGCGGTAGATCAGCGGGCGCGGCTCTGCCGAGCGTGGCGATCAGGCGCTGATCGGGCGTGAGCGCATGAGCACGGCGCGCGTGCCGCCGCGGTAACGGACCGGCGCCACGGACCACGATAGTCGTCGTGCTGACACCGTGTGCAGAATTGGGCGCAGTGGCCACCTCCGCTCCGTCAGCCGCACTCTCTAGCCCATTCGGCTGATCATGGTTCTTCGCCTTGATGCTGTCATGATCGGAGCTCTCTGGCTCATCCGTGCTCTCGTGACTCACGCCCTACCCTGCCGTTCTGTTCTCAACAATAACTCTGCTGTATATACCATAATGTCCGATTATGGAAAGTGCATTGTGATGTGTGGTACGGAGCAGGGCGGGTCTCCCTTCTTCGAGATTATGCCATACCACCGAGCCATCGCCGCTTAATGCCGCACGGCTACAAGAAGGCCTCGCAATATCGAGTTGTAACCGTGAGTGTCCGATGACCATCAAAGTGAACATAACGACCAACGGACGCATGAGCTTGCCGGCCGACATCCGCGAGCGTTTGGGGCTGGCCAGCGGCGGCGTGGTGTACCTGGACGAAACCGACGACGGTGTCGTGCTGCGCACAGCCGCGCAAGCAGTGGCACGTGCGCAGGCACTCGCCCGGCAATACACCAGCGACAATCCGGACAGCTCGGTGGATGCCTTCTTGGCGCAGCGCCGTGAGGACAGCGGCGAATGAGCGAGGTCGTGCTCGATGCCTCGGCGCTGCTCGCCATGATCAAGGGTGAGCGTGGCGCGGCCAAGGGCGCGGGCGCAACCGCCGGCGCGCGGATCAGCGCGATCAACTATGCCGAAGTTATCAGCCTCTTTATCCACGCCGGCACGCCCAAGCGCGAAGCCGACAACATGCTCGACCCGCTGACCATCACCGTGGTGCCGGTGGACAAGGCGCTGGCGCAGCTGGCCGGGCGCTTGCGGGCCGTCACGGCGGAAGCGAGATTGTCGCTCGCCGAACGCGTCTGCCTTGCCCTGCCTTGCGCGAGGGCTGCCCGCGTGGACGAACGATCCCGCTTGGAAGAAGGTGGCTGGAGCGGCACGTGAGGGTCGTGGCGATCCGCTGAACTTGCGCCCCTGGACGTTGTTATCGGGCCTAGACCGGCCTCGCGACGACGAGAACAACCTTCGCTGGCATCTAACCGCAAGTATGACTCACCTGGACTCAAGCTCGTTGCAGCCAAGCGGACTGCCGGCATCATGAGGGCATAAATCAGCGCAACACGCACGCCTGCGGACATATGCAGAATCATCACATCGACGAGTTTGCCAGCAAGCGCCAACGCAAGGTGCGCTGATTGGCTACCACCCACTGCCGCAGCTGCTTTGCCGACCGGTGACGACTCGAGCGGGCCGCGGCTGCCTCGCGCGACAGCGCAACGGTTGTCACCTCGAGCTTCGCGCACTGGTTGGCAGCGAACGCCAGGTGAGCTGGGCGGCAACCACCCGGACGCAGCGACTTGCCACCTTCGTTAGCAGCGCGATAGGCGAAGCCGCCGTCCACGCTGCAAGCGCGGTTCAGGATGCCAAGTGGTGGATCGACCACCGTGATCTTGCCCCAAAAGAGCTGTTAAGCGCTTTGCCCCAGTTCGCTCCTGTGTCCCCTGGGAGAATGGCCCTGGAGGTTGGCGCTACCGCTCACCAAGCACCACTGACGGCTTGTTTCTCCAGCTTGCTATCGCCTACGCTTCCGGGAGCTCCTCGCCGGTTTCTTCCGGTCGTTGATTGGACCTAGCGGGTCGAGCCATACGTGGGGACCGTTTTCGCTTAGCAGGTGCCTGTGCACTTTCCAAGGGGCTCCCGGTCTCCTCTGAAGCTTCTTCGGAGGGCGGCACCTCGGCAGAGCTCGCTGCGTCGGCTGTCTGCTCGGCGTCACTTGAGCTTAGCTTTGTGAACAATCCGATCTTGGCGCGACGCTTCGGCTTCTGTTCGTCGCCTTTATCTGGCGAAACAGCAGCGGAGGTCACGTCCTCAGAAGCAGCGGCCTCGGCTTTCTGATTGCCAGGCGCCTTACGGCCCTTGGCCGACGCCTTCGCGTTCTTTGCTGCGGAATTCTTTGCTGGCGCTTTTGCACCGGCTTTGTCTTCCACCTTCGTCTCGGGCGCCTTTGTCTCCGACGCTCCTGTGCCGCTGGTGCTCGTTTCTGCGTCGGCCGCCGATCCGCTGGCGGGGGCCTGAGTGTCTTGGGCCGCGGCTACGCCCGTGTTCTCCTCTGCCGCAGCTGCCTGTGATGGCGCCGGCTCACCCGACGCGGGTTGATCCTCAAGCGGCGCATCGAGATCCGCTGTTGGGGCCTCCTGCACAGCTGCAGCGCTCGACTTCGTTTTCGCTCGTTGCGGCTTGATTTTGGGCTTGCTGCCTTCGCTCGGCTCCTCGACGACCGGAGGCGCGATCTCCGCATCAGGAAGCGCGAGGTCAATCGCGCCTGCATCAGGCTTTGGACGCTTGCTGCCCAACCCAGTACGCTGCGCGACCGTTCGGCGATGATCGGAATAGGCGAGGGCAACCATCGGATAGTCTGCGGGCAGACCATAACGGCTCCGGTAGTCCGCCGGCGTCAAGCCGTGAGAGGACAAGTGCCGCTTCAGAGTCTTGTAGGGCTTGCCGTCGATCAGGCTGATGATGTGCTCAGGCGATGCCAGGCTCTTGCGCACCGAGACTGCAGGGGTGTGAACCTCAGGCTCCGCGACCGCAGCGGCGCCCTCACCTGTCAGTGCATCTCGTGTCGAGCGGATGAGGTCAGCCAAGTCTCCGGACGGAACGGAGTTGTTGCTCAGGTAAGCGCTGAGCAGCTGTACTGTGAGTGCGGCAACATCGGGCTGGGTATCGACATCTGACATGGATGAGGCACTCTCTCGGTGGGATTATTGCTGCGAATACATCCGGTGAAGAAGATCGCATGTTTGCGCAAGAGGTTCCGGTGCAGTTGGCGAGTAAGTGGCAAAAAATCTTCGTCCGCTGCTCTCCTCCGCGCCACCGCGTGTTCGACTGTAAAAACTTGTCGAGTACGGAGCCTGTGCGAGAGCTAAACAGGGGTTCAAGATCTTCAGCGGTGGGTATCGGTCATCGATGCGACGTGGTCGCAGATCGCCCGCATGCCCGCACCCGGTTCGAAGCGCATGAGGGCGTCACGAGAAAGCAACCTTTCGGGATTGGATTGCAAGGCCTCGAATACGGCCACCACCATGCCCGCCACTTAAACTCGAGATGCTGCACCTCAGGTGAGCGGATCACCTGGAGAACCACGAGATCTTGTAGTACCTTCAGGAACTCGCGCTGCGCCGTCGCGAGCGTTATGCGTTACCGGGTCAGGCGCTCGGCAAACGCCCGATGTTCCTCGAACGACACGGCGGTGATGAAGTGGTGAAGCAGGCGGCTACTGTACCGCTTGCGCTCGCCCTCGCCACCAAATAGGCCATCCACCATTCGGGGGAATACGTCGTTGCGGCTCTCGCCAGGGTACTTGGCCTTCACGGCGTCCAGAAATGAAGGACATCGCTCGGCGACCGCAGCAGCGAACACATCCTTCGCAATTAGCCCAAGAGCGATGGCATCCTCGAGATCGTGAACGCCATAGGCGATGTCGTCGGCGACATCCATGATGCTGCAGTCGAGCGACTTATGCTTCGTCTTGCCATGCCCCCCTGCCCTCGCTCCTAACTGCCGGAACTGCTCGCGCTCGCCCGCGGCAAGAGGATCAAGGATCCATTCGACTACGTCCTGCTCGCCATTAAGGTAGCACTTGGGCGGTTTGCAGGCGTTCAAATCGAGCAACTGAACCGCGGTCGAGCCCACGACGAGGGCAGGCGCGATCGCGGGATTGGCCACGGCTTGAAAACTAGTGGGGGTACTTGAGCACGCCAAGCAGTGTGCGCCGCGTCAGATTGGCGCGGGCAGCTTGCGGGAAGCTTTCGAGGCGCGCGAGGAGCCGCAATGTCTCGCCATTCCCCTTAAAGCCTTCATGGTTGCGCATGCAGTAGTTGAGCGCCACCTCGCCGCCATGCCCAAAAGGCGGATGGCCCAGGTCATGACTGCACCCGAGCGCCTGGATCATAGCTCCGTCGGGCAAAACGCGCGTCGCGGCATGCCCGAGGAACAGCTTGGCCAGTTGGCGCGCGATCCCACCGGCGATCTGCGCAACCACAAGTGAGTGGGTCAGCCGAGTGCGATAGAAATCGCTATCGTCAAGGCTGAGGATCTAGGTATTGCCTTGCAAACGCCTGAAGGAGGCGGAGTGGACGACCTGCGTAGTCGATGTCGCCGTCTTCCCTGGCATCCTCGCTCTGAGCGGTCCAACTTTCGCCACGTGCAAGCCAGCTCATGAGTTTACCCCATTGTGGCGCGCTTGCTTTCGCGGCCGCTGAGACGATGCCCAAGACCACATACCGCTACCAAGTGCGGATGAGATCAACGGCCCGATAATCGTCCGTGATATACCATCGCGGTACGCTCAACGCGCGCCCGCGTAAACCTCACCGGGACTGCCAGCGTGATCGATGGCGACAACCTGACCGCGCCGAGTCAGCAGGGTTCGGCCGAGGAGCACGATCAAGTGGCAGCTCGACGTAGAAGCTCGCGCGCAGTCGATTCGTTACAGGAAGGCCCGCCTAGCGATCGCTCCTGATGGCACGCGTGAGCGCCCGAAGAAGCTCGTCGCAATTGAACGGCTTCATGAGCCTGGGGACGCCGCGTGGAAGCTCCTCCTCCGCAGTTACATAGCCTGTGATGAGAAGAATTGGCTTCGTAGGCCAGTGCGACCGCAGCGACTGGATCAATTCACCCCCGGAACGTCGCGGCATGATGAAGTCGGTAATCACCGCGTCGATGTCCGGTACGGCCCTCAGGACCCGAAGTGCTGAATCCACGTCCGGTGCTTCGATGACGTCGTGGCCGGCGCTCTTAAGCATCTCAGCCGTCGCTCGCCGCACGGGCTCCTCGTCATCAACCAGAAGAACGCGGGCGTTCGCGAGCGAGATGGACGAGTCCTCTGCGGCTCTCGTCTGATCACGTTCCGCGCTGCAGCGGAGGACGATCCGGGCAATGGTGCCCTCCCCTGACTTGCTGACGAGCTGAAGCATGCCACCGGATTGTGCTGCAAAGCCGTGTACCATCGAAAGGCCAAGGCCGGTGCCCCGCTCCGGAGGCTTCGTCGTAAAGAATGGATCGATAGCTTGCTTGAGCGTTGCTTCATCCATCCCCGCACCATTGTCGGCAACTTCTACAAAAACGCCCTTGGCGCATCCCAGGACGGCGGTTTGCTCGCGCGTTGCTTCGCCCGCCTGAATGTTGAGCGCGCCTCCCTCCTGCATGGCGTCGCGCGCATTGATCACAAGATTCAGGATTGCGAGCTCGAGCTGTCCTCTGTCGGCAAGCGCAGGGCAGAGGCTTGGCGGGACCTGTATATTCAATGAGACTGCAGGTGTGAGTGAGCCCTCGATCAGATCCGTCATCCCAACAAGCAAGGTACCGAGGTCTACAGCTTCAGGCGCTAGGGATTGCCGGCGTGAGAAGGATAACAGACGGCCCACAAGTGCCTTCGCGCGATCAGCACTTGTCGCTGCTGCATCGACGTAGCGGAGAGTGCGTTCGTCATCGACGCGCCTCCGGATCAGATCGAGCCCACCGACGATCGGCGTCAGCAAGTTGTTGAAGTCGTGGGCCACGCCGCCAGTGAGGCGTCCAAGCGCCTCCATCCGCTGTCTCTGTAGCTCAGACGCCTCTCGTAAGCGCATCTGTTTGACCTCAGTAGCCAACAAGCGCGCAAGTACAGCCAGAAGCAGCAGGGAAAGCACAACGGCGCCCGACAGAAGCAGGACTGCACTGCGGAGTGGGGCTGAGAATGCTTGGGCGGGCGTCGTGATGCGAACCTTCCAAGGTGTCCCAGCGACTGGCGCCCAACTCTCGACCACGGACCCTTGCGTGCGTGGATGTAGGCGGTCGCCTGTCGTCGCCACATCCTGACCTGCACCGTCGATGACCGATGCGATCCATCCATGGGGCAGTGGTTCGAATTCCAGGAACTGCCTCAGCCGATCAGCGGGCAACACCCCAGAAACGATATACCGGACCGTACCCGCCTGTATGATCGGAGCGCGCACCGCGAAGGCGAGCCCACCCTTGGGTCCCCTTACCACGTCGCCGATCTGCGGCTGGCCACTGGTCATCGTACGACGCCAACTCGCCATCTCAACCACCCGGCCGCGCTTAAGCCCACCAATCGGCTCAGGAACATCGATGAGCCGCTGGCCGCGCGTGTCGGAGACCGACAGGGTACGCCAATTACCCCGAGTTGCGATGATACGCCGCGCGAGTTTGACGAAGCGGTCGGTATCCACCACCGCGTTATCGAAGGCCGGGGATTGCGCGACCATCTCGACGGCCTCTAAGTTGGTCCGGAGCTTGAGGGAGATGAGCGCCGCCGCGAACCGAGCGTCTGTTTGCGCCTGCCGCTCAATTGAGCGTCGTTCGTTTCTAAATGTGGCGGCGCCGAACGCGCCGCCAAGTGCGACAACTGGCAGCAAACCCGCGATAATCAGCAGCGAAACCGAGCGTCTCACCATTGTCCCCTGCGAAGCACAAGGGGGCGCTCCGTAAGTGTCTCTCAACAGCCTATCTGGAAGTGCTTGTAAACTGCCCGATTTGTCATTGTTACAGGGTAGCCGCTAGGATGGTACCAGCCGATCGATCCGGGACGTAACAGCCCTCAGGATTTCGCTTCCCCAAGGGAGCTATCCGCGTGCGAGAACAGCCACACAGGCGTAAGGGCGTCACCGCGCTCAGGCGCAGGCGTCGAAGGTGGCTTGGCGCTTCAGGATGGGTGTGGAAGCGCGTTGCTGTCAGACGATTTTGGATGCAAGCAGGTAAATAACGGACCGAGGGGCCTTCAATGCGCAGTCTTTCACTTTGTCTCATGATCCTGTTTGGCGCAGTGACTTCAGCTCCCTCCGCTGCGCGGCCGGGTACGGCTGACAGCAGCGAAGCGGCGCTAGCCAAGCTCGACCTTGAACAAAAAGATATGGTTGCAAAGGCCGACGTGACGCGGTTAGCCGCGCTATCCGCACCAGGATTAACGATCAACGCGCCGACCAATCGGGTACTTACCCGGGAGCAATTCCTCGAGATGATGCGCAGCGGCCAGATCGGTGCCGAGAACTTCGACCGGACCGTCGAGAGCGTCAAGGTAAGTGGCGACGTTGGGGTGGTTATGGGAAGTGAAATCTTCACGCCCACTCCGCAGAGCGAACTCGGACGCACCTACGGTGTCGTCCCGCTCAAGCGCCGCTACACAAACATCTACATAAAGGATCACGGTTCCTGGCTTTGGTTCGCACGGCACGCGAACGTGGTTGCGAGAAGTAACCCCATCGGCCACTAGCGCCAAAGCTGACGCTCTCCGGCGCCCAATCAGGAGGCGACATTCAGCGCTCGCTTCCGGCTCTCAATTTCGGTCGCTTATTCAGCTCCTGATTGGCTCCGGACCGCTTAGCTGTTAGCTGGTTGGCCTAGCCAACGATCAGGAAGGTGGTATGGTCAGCTACGCGACCGTCGGTTCAAACAACCTCAAGGCGGCGAGAAGCTTCTACGATCACCTGCTTGGATCGATTGAACTCAAGCCTCTGTTCGAGCATCCGTCCGGTGGCCAGGTCTATGGCGCGAACGGGAAGATCACGTTTGCGGTGCTCGGTCCTTACGACGGGATGCCGGCGACAGTGGGCAATGGCACAATGATCGGGTTCGCGCTCGGCAGCGCTGAAGCTGTCGACGCCTTCCATGCGCTAGCGGTCCAGCTTGGGGGCAGGGACGAAGGCTGGCCGGGCAAACGAGGAGGAGACAGCTCACCATTCTACATGAGCTACTTTCGCGATCTCGATGGCAATAAGATCAGCGCCTTCCACGTCGAAGGCACCGTAGCAGACTGACCACTGACGGCGAGAATGGCTGCCCTTCCCTGCGCTTCTGCGCAGACCCACAGCACGAAGCCCCTGCGCGGCAGGGGTGCGGGGCGTTGAGGTAGCGCTGGTACGTTGAGGTTTGGCGAGGGGTAGATAGCAGCGGACGATGGAGATCCTTCAGCACAAGGACCTCCACGATGACGGCTTTCCCGATTGACCGGCCATTTTTTCGCTACGTCAGCGCATGCTCGACGACATGACGATGCGGGCGATGAGGTCGCGCACCCAGCACGACTATGTTCGTCAAGTCCGCGCCTTCGCGGCTTCCCTGCGGCGATCGCCTGATGAAGCGACTGCGGAGGATGTCGCCGCTTCCAGGTTCACCAGCGCGAGCACGGTGTGGAGAGTCCATCATCAACGGCTCTGTATCGGCGTTGCGGTTCGAAGTTCGATGTGACGCTTGAGCGACCTGACCTCTCCCGGCGCCTGGTGCTGGCGCATCGTCCCAGGAAGGTGCCTAACGTACTGAACGTCGAGCAGGTGGCAAAGCTGCTCGAGGCGGCACCGGGCATCAAGTATCGGGCGGCGCTCGGCGTCGCCTATGGTGCCGGCCTGCGTGTGTCGGAGGTCGCGCACCTCAAGGCCGACGATATCGACAGCAAGCGGATGCTGATCCGCATCGAAGAGGGTAAAGGGCGCAAGGACCGCAACGCCATGCTCTCGCCCCAGCTGCTCGAGCTACTGCGCCTGTGGTGGCGCGAGGGCAAGCGGCGCAGCGTCCCGCTGCCGCATGGCTGGCTTTTCCCTGGGCGCAGTTACACCGACCCGATCTCGACACGGCAGTTGCACCGAGCCGTCTGCGAAGCGACCGAGGCAGCGGGCATCCGCAACCGTCACTGCCCGCGGTGCCAGGGTGGCGCCGCGCGCACGTGGCTCGAAGCGCGTGAGGCCGATCTGCTGCCGGTCGGCTTCTGTGGTTGCCGCCCGGTGTGCAAGAGGGTTTTGATCGAATGCGCGCGTGATCGAGTGCGGTCTTCTGTCAGGCCTTTCTATGCGGCATTTGCAGAAGCCGCGGGCCAGTATGGTGATCTGCGGATCAGGTCCAAATCTACTTTCCGAGCTTTATCGCTCATGCCAACCGGCTGGTTTTCCTCATCCAGATCTGTTCGATCATTGTGCCCATTCGGGTCGTCGCCTTCTCACACCCCCTTTATCCGGCGTCAGGTAGTTTTAGCGGCATGTCGATCATGCTGCGGCTGCCTGCGCCGAATCTCGGTAATCCTCGTTTTTCGTCAACATAGCCCAGATTGTTCGCGCCATCTTGTTGGCCAAGGCGATCGCGACAAGCATCCTTGGCTTTCGCGCCGCGATGCGTGCCAGCCACGAGCCTTCCGGAATTGATTTTCGGCCGAGCCAATTCAGGCGCGACATTGCTCCGATAATCAGAAGTCTCCGGATATCGCTCTGCCCCGCCTTCGATACCCGACCGAGCCGTTCTTTCCCGCCCGAGGAGAATTGGCGCGGGACGAGGCTAAGCCAGGCGGCAAAGTCGCGGCCGCAGCGGAAACTCTCCATAGGTGGAGCAAAGGCTTCGACAGCCAGTGCGGTCAACGGACCAACTCCCGGGATTGTCTGCAAGCGCCGCGCAGTATCCGCTTCAGCTGCGAGAGCCTTGATCTTCGCCGTCCGGGCATCGATGCGGAACATCTTCTCGGCAATCTGCTTCATCAGATCGCCGCACTCCTCGCGCATCAGTTCGGGCAGGTCGCTGTTTGGTCCATCCAGGATGCCTTTGATCCTGCCGAGCTGGTGAATTCCCTGCGGAACGACATGGCCAAATTCGTAGAGGCACGCTCGAAGAGCGTTCACCAGCTCCGTGCGCTGGTGGACCAGCCGCTCTCGAGCGCGAAACAGGATGGTACGGCTTTGCTGCTCCGCAGACTTGAGCTCGACGAAACGCATTTCCGGCCGCTGTGCAGCGATCACGATAGCTTCGGCATCCGCCGCGTCGTTCTTCTGCCGTTCACGTAACGCGGAGCGATCAGCTTCACCTCATGGCCGCGCCTGCTCATCTCGCGCGCCCAGTAATGCGCGCTGCCGCACGCTTCCATGACTACAATGCTGGGAGGCTGCTTGGCCATGAACTCAGCAAAACCCTGCCGAGACAATTTCTTTCGAAACTTCGGCTGTCCGGTCATCGATGCGCCGTGCAGCTGGAAAACAGATTTTGCCAAATCTACGCCGATCATCGTATCCTTTATCACGGTTGCCGTCCTTTCCGCTCAGTGGCCCCAACGCCACCAACCTGGCACATTGCGATGCCGTCTGGGGAGGGCGGCAACCACCCCATCTACTTTCATGTCGTTTTCACGCTGCCCAGCGAGATCGCCGACATCGCCTACCACAACAAGGCCGCGCTCTATGGTCTGCTGTTCAAGGCGGCGTCCGATACGATGATGACGATCGCGGCGGATCCCAAGCACCTGGGCGCCCGCATCGGCATCACCGCCGTGCTTCACACGTGGGGCTCGGCGATGACGCATCATCCGCACATCCACATGATCGTGCCGGGCGGCGGCATCGCCCGGGATGGCTCGCGCTGGATATCGTCGCGTCCGGCGTTCCTGCTGCCGGTGCGGGTCCTAGGCAAGCTATTCCGCCGTCTGTTCCTGACCGGGCTGCTGGCACTGCATCAGGCTGGCCGTATCGCCTTCTACGGCAGCTTGGAGCACCTCGCCGACCGACGCGCCTTCCTGCGCCATCTCTCCCCGGTGAGAAAGAAGAGCTGGGTTGTCTATGCCAAGCCGCCGTTTGCCGGACCTGAGGCCGTCCTCGCCTATCTGTCGCGCTACACACACCGGGTTGCGATCTCGAACAGTCGCCTTGTGGGCATCGATGATGACGGGGTGACCTTCCGGTACAAAGATTACCGTCGCAACGGAGCCGACTGCCAGCAGACCATGACGTTGAGTGCCGACGAATTCATCCGCCGCTTCCTGCTTCACGTCCTGCCCAAGGGCTTCCACCGCATCCGCCACTACGGCCTGCTCGCCAGCTCTGCCCGCAAGACCAGTCTCGCTCGCGCCCGCCAGTTGCTAGGTATCGCGTCGCCGCCTCCCGACACTCCCGAAGACCTACCTGATGTCCGCCCGCCTTGTCCTTGCTGCGGCGGGCACATGGTCGTCATCGAAACCTTCGAGCGCTGGCAACAGCCGCGAGCCCCTCCTCGCACCACCCTGCCGACCGGAAAGATCGCGCCATGACCCGGCATGGCTTGGCCGCAACTACGCTGTCGTCCTGCTTCCAGCGTCAATGCCGCTCGCGCCGCCGCGCCTTGGCACCATGTCGAGACCTGATCAGCGCCGCGCCCACAGTGAGCGGCAGGACGAGATGACAGCTGTATCTACTCCGCGGGCGGCGCTCGACACCCCGATCGACTACCGTCGCACTCGCCCGAGGACCTGGCAAAAACCGCTTTCCCCATAGCTACCGTATGTGGCCCGAGGCTTCCTGCTTTGGAGGATATCGTACACCTGACGGTGCCCGATTTCTTCACAGTTCCGGACGTTCAACAACACTCGGCAGGTTCTCAGAAGCGGACGTTTGTTCACCTGGCCGAGCGACCGCGATTACCACAGACCTGCTCCGGCACAGGAAAGATTACCGTGTCTCAAGTATATGCCCGTAACGAACGTTGACGGTGCGGCAACAGAGTGACCGCTAGAGGGAGTACGTCATTGACCTATGCGCCAATGGCGCATAGATGGGGCCGATGACCTTCCTTCAATGCGTCGTGGAGTTGCCTGAGTTCGTGCGACGCGCGAAGGCGATCATGTCTGATGACGAACGGATTGCGCTGATAGACTATGTTGCTGCCAATCCAGCGTCCGGCGTGTCCCTTGGCGGCGGGCTGCGCAAGGTTCGTATGGCTCGAGAAGGTGGCGGCAAGAGTGGAGGCTACCGGACCATTTACGTGTTTGGTGGTGCGCATGTCCCGCTGTTCCTGGTCACGGTGTTTGCCAAAAACGAGAAGGACAACTTGACCAGAGCCGAGCAAGCCGAACTGGTTGCGCTTAGCAAGATGCTGGTGGCAAGTTATGGAGAAGCATGATGAGTGCCTATGAGAGCATCAAGCAGGGTCTAAACGAGGCACTGGAGTTTGCACAGGGCAACCAGACCGGCGCGCGTGTGCATAAGGTCGCGGTGCCTGCGGTCGATGTCGCCGCGATCCGGGCCAGCACCGGGCTGTCGCAGGGCGCGTTTGCGCGCAGCATCGGCGTCGCCAAGGGCACGCTGTTGAATTGGGAGCATGGTCGGCGGCGCCCCACCGGCCCCGCCCAGGTGTTGCTCGCCATGATCGCGAAGAAGCCGTCGCTGGTGAGCGAGCTTCTCCGATAATATCTGGAAGGCGGGCAGAGGCGAAGCGACAGGTCTGCGGCGGCACGGCCCCACATAGGCCGACACTCGTGGCGGCTTGACTGTTCGCGAGAGTGGTCGCTCGTTAAGCCGCGCCACAATAGCGGTAGGGTTCAACGCCTACTCCGGCGTTCCCGAAAGGATCAAAAGATCTACTACAGCCGCCAAACGCTCATCCAGCAGCGGCAGGAGCCCCGTCCATCCGCTCACTCCATTAAGCTCGCCAGGACCGTCGGATACGCCACGCAGCCCCATCATCGGTACGCCGAACCGCTGGCACGCGCGCAGCACCGCAAAGGTCTCCATATCGACCAAGTCAGCATCGACCGCGGCATAGCGATCTCCCACGACAATATCGCTACCCGTGGAAAGGCTGGCGTTCGGTACGCCGGCTAGCGGCGTCGGCAGAACCATGAGCGCAGGATGGTCGGCGAACGGCGTGACTCCAGTCGGGATTCCAATCGGCGATGCGTCCATGTCACGCCAGGATACGGATTCGATCTGATACACACCACCAAGTTCGCAGCGGCGGGAGCCGGCAGACCCTAGTGAGACGACGAGGTCGGGCAACTCGTTCGCGATCCGAAGCTGCTCAAGCCCGATCGTTGTGCCGATCGCCGGCTCTATCGGGCCGACGCCGGTGATCAGGGGTTGTATGCGCGCCCGCAGATGCTCGCGATATTCGTGATCTGTCGCCATCACGAACAGGATGCGTCGGGGCAGCGGTTTTCGGCTCATGAGGGAATACCAGAGATGTCCATCTAAACGAGTCCCCTCTAGGCGACCAGCAGCATACCGCACTGCATAAAGATAGGTCCTCCAGTGCCACTGCGGGTACCCGTTTGTGCGGGTAGCTCGACATGGGTCCGCAGCTTGGCGCCGAGCCTGCCGATGCGCGATGGCATCCAACTTTGAAGTGATCCCATATCTAAACTGCTGTACGATGGAGTGCTGCGGCGGGGCCATGGAGACAGGCGATTGGACACTCCTCGCTGGACCCCGCTTTCGATGATCTTCGACCCTGGAACGAAGGACGAGTGGTCGGAGCTAAGCGGGCACTCAAACCTCAGCAGGTCTGGGCCATTCGGTTCTGGCTCGACCAGCACCGAAGGTTACGGGATCGAGCCCTCTTCGACTTCGCAATCGACAGCAAACTGCGCGGCTGCGACGTCGTCAAAGTCTGGATCGGAGATATAATGGCCGGTGGTCGCATTCGCGACCGGGCCATTGTCGTGCAGCAGAAGAGCAAGCGCCCGGTACAGTTCGAAATCGTTGAACCAGCTCGGCAGTCCCTGCTCTCCTGGTTTGAGCGACGCGGCGGCACGTTGAACGACTTTGTTTTCCCGAGCCGCAATGACTACATGGACCACATGAGCACGAGGCAGTATGGTCGGCTTGTTCGGGAGTGGGTTACGGGCATCGGCCTTCAGGCCGAGGAGTACGGAACGCACTCGCTTCGGCGCACCAAAGCATCTATCATCTACAAGGCGACTCGCAACCTGCGCGCCGTGCAGATCCTGCCCGGTCACGCAAAAATCGAGAGCACCGTCCGTTACCCCGGAGTGGACGTAGAAGACGCGCTGGAGCTGTCTGAGCGAATGGATATCTGATCTAAGCTGGCGTGAGTAGAGTCAGGAGGTGGCGCGGTATCGTGCGGTTCGCCTGTGGAGCTTACCAGACGACCCGTTTTCACCCCTTGCTCATTGAACCGGACATGCGGATCTCCCTGCATCCGGCTCTCGGACAAAGCATCACGCCTTCACCCACGGCGCGCCCCGACCAAGCTGGGTAAGACGTACGAGCCCGTACTGCTCGTAGAGGTGCTGGGGTAGATAAGCTTCCGCCCTCTTGCCGGCTTTCCCGTGCTTGCGCCGAAGCCACCGACGCAGCCGCACCACCGTGTAGCTATCGATCGCGCGGTACGCCCTGCGCGTGGTGCCAACCGAAAAGTAGTTGGCCCATCCGCGCAGCGCCCGGTTGATCTTGCCCACCAGCACTGTGGCATCCTGCCATGTAGACCTTCGCTCGGTGAGCGTGTGGATGGTCTCCACCGCCCGCTTGATGCTCTTCTTGGACGGCCGATGGCCCATGTAGGCTCGCCCCGTCTTCGCCGAGTACATCTGCCCGAAGGTGTAACCCAGAAAGTCGAACCTCTCGTCCGGCACCTTGCAGATGCGGGTCTTCTCCTCGTTCAATGTCAGCTTCAGCTTGCCCATCAGCCTGCGCATGTGATCGAGCGCAGCTTCCGCATTGCTCTTCGTACACAGGATGACGAGGTCGTCGGCGTAAGTGACAAGCCGAGCGCCGGGGCGTTGCCCAAGGCCGAGCTTCCGCCACCCCAGCACGAACCGGCGCATGTATAGATTTGCCAGCAAGGGTTAGATGGGTGATCCTTGCGGGAGGCCGCGTCGCTGATCCCGGGCCGCCGTCGTTCGTGTCTTCCGACCCCGGTTGTCGACCTCCTCGACAGCACAGTTCAACCACAACCTGATCAGGTGCAGCACGCGCGGATCGACGATCCGGCGAGCCACGGACTTCATCAGTTCGGGATGAGGAATGCTGCCGAAGTAGTCGGCAAGGTCGGCGTCCACGACATCAGGACGGCCTTGAAACAGCTGGTCTTCCACATCGGTCACGGCCTGCTGGGCGTTGCGCCCGGCACGGTAGGCGTAGATTTCAGGTGGAAGGTCGGCCTCGAAGATCGGCTCCAGCACCAGCATCGCTGCTGTCATGCAGACCCGATCCCGCACGGTGGAGATGCCCAGCGGCCTGAGTTTGCCGTTGGCTTTCGATATATGGACCCGTCTGATCGGTTCCGGTCGGTAGGTCTCCTCTCTGAGCGCAAGCGCCAGTTTCGCTAGCCACCGCTCGACGCCATACGCCTCGATGTCCGCAAAGCCCTGGCCATCCACACCCGGTGCGCCCCTGTTGGAGCGGCACTTGGCATAAGCATGGGCCAGAATGTCATCGCGGCTGATCTTGTCGTACAGCGCGTAGAAGCGATAGCCGGCTTCCGCCTTCGCTTTCGCGTGTAACGCCATCTGCAGTTTCTGGACGCACTTCGGAGTTGATAGGTTTCCCAATCTCCTGTCCTTTCCCGCTTGCTGCGTTCGCCTTGAACTGAGGCCCCTTCCCTCCACCGGCATTACCCGGTTTCCCCGGTACTACGAGCCTCTCCGCCACCCCATCGCGCCCATTCCTCCCTCGCGGGCGTCCGGTTGCTCATCCCTGAGCACGTGATTGGGCTTCCCGTGTTGCGTGCGCTTTCCTTGTACATGCTGCCGCCATTACTCCGGTGCAGCAGACGGGTTCCAAACGTCGCTCAAACGCCCGTCCATATCAGCCTTCCCCGAAATGGGTGTCGGGTCGGCCTGCACATCGACCTTTTCGAGGTTTGCTCAGCGTTTACTCACGTTGCGGCCTGCACACTCGCACGGTCACCTACGTGACCGTCATCCGGGGGCTTCAGACATTTCGTCACCTTCATGCCTGCCCCGGTTGCTTCCGGCGGGAGCAATTCGCCGGGTGGGACTTGCACCCACTAGAAAACGCCGCCTTTGCACGGCGCACCCCAACTGCGGCCGTTCAGACCGCCCTGCTCGCTCTCCAACCTCTGCCCCTCGTTCATGTGGGCTCCGGCCCTTCCGGAACCAGCTCGCCACCTCCGGAATGACGTTAAGTGGACTTTAACAGCCCCCCACGGGTATTTTTGGTTCTTTCTGGCTTTCGCCCTCCGAACTGGTACGGGACATAGATCCCGTCTCGGAGCAGTGGCCAAGCTAAATGCCACGGCATGACGTCACTGTGGTTCTCACGCCAGTGCGAGGCCAGAACTCCAGCTAACGCGCCAGCTACACGGTACCCACATTCAGGACACATGATCGTGTCTGCAGATGGTCGATTGAGCAAAGACATACTTCGACACTGCCGAGTCGACCTGTACGCAACATGAAAATTCCGCGGTTCCGACAAGAGCCGTGCAGCGCATCCGATCGGTCGATTTGGAAGATCGGACACACGGCGCAGATGCTTTAAACAACCTTCAATCGCCGAACCGCCTGATTGCGGTCCGGCGGCACATGGGAGCTCGACCCATAACAGGACGTTCAGCGTCGCTCGCCAGCTTCCCAGAACCTGCCTTTCGTTCACGTGCGCCGACGCGAACCTGGAGATCCCTCGTATCTTGCTGAGCAGCATAGGATCGCGAGCGCGAGGGTTCGTCGCGCTAGCATAGTCCGCCGAATGCTACGCCGGTAAGTCGATGAGGCGCGATCCGCTTCATCGAGAACGCTTGAAAGCGACTGCTTTGGCAGCCATCTGCTGCGGCGATCAACCTTGGAGACCTTTAGGAAGCTTGCATGACGACGACCACCGACGCCGCGCCCGCAACTCGTTCCTTCGAAACCGATGTCGCCAAGCTGCTGCACCTCATGGTGCATTCAGTCTACTCGGATCAGGATGTTTTCCTGCGCGAGCTGATCTCGAACGCGGCGGATGCATGCGAGAAGCTCCGCTACGAAGGCCTGAGCAATGCCGCGTTGCTCGGTGATGACGGTCAGCCGAAGATCACGGTGACGCTCGATCCCGACGCACGGCGGCTGACGATCGAGGACAACGGCATCGGGATGAGCGAGGAGGAGCTGGCGGACGCGCTCGGTACGATCGCACGGTCGGGCACCAAGGCCTTCATGGACAAGATCGCCGCCGGCAAGGACGAGGGCAGCCAGCTCATCGGCCAGTTTGGCGTCGGCTTCTACTCGGCCTTCATGGTCGCCGACCGTGTCGACGTGACCTCGCGCCGCGCAGGCTGGGACTCCGCCGCCCTGTGGTCGTCGGACGGGCTCGGCACCTACACGATCCAGCCGGTCGACATCGCCGATGCGCCTGCGCGGGGCACGCGTGTGATGCTGCACCTAAAGGAGGATGCGGCGAGCTATACCGAGAGCTTCACGGTCGAGCGCACGATCAAGGCGCAATCCGGCCATGTGGCCGTGCCGATCGTCCTCAAGGACAAGCCCGACGCCGAACCCAAGCAGATCGCCGATGGCGCGGCGCTGTGGACCCGGCCCAAGGCCGAGATCACCGCGGAGGATTATAAAGACTTTTACCGCAGCGCCGCTGGCCAGTTCGACGAGCCCGCGCTGACGCTCCACTATCGTGCCGAAGGGCTGCACGAATATACCGCCCTTGCCTTCGTCCCAGAGACCAAGCCGTTCGACCTGTTCGATCCCGATCGTGCCGGGCGCATGAAGCTCTACGTCCGCCGCGTCTTCATCACCGACGATGCGCAGATCCTGCCGCGTTATCTTCGCTTCGTGCGCGGCCTGGTCGATTCGAACGATCTGCCGCTCAACGTCTCGCGCGAGATGATCCAGGAAAGCCCCGTGCTCGCCGCGATCCAGAAGGGCATCGCCAACCGAGTACTATCCGAACTCGACAAGCTCTCGACCGGCGATACCGAGCGTTATCTGAAGCTGTGGGACAATTTCGGAGCGGTGCTGAAGGAGGGGCTGTACGAAGATTATGCCCGTCGCGAAGCGCTGCTGGCCCTCGCCCGCTTCAAGACCACGACGTCGAACGGCGGATGGCGCTCGCTTGAGCAGTATGCGGCGGCGCTGAAGGAGAACCAGACCGCGATCTACTACGCCACTGGTACCGATCTCGATCGCCTTGCCACCTCTCCGCAACTCGAGGGATTCCGCGCGCGGGGCATCGAGGTGCTTCTGCTCGCCGACCAGATTGACAGCTTCTGGGTGGCCTCAGGGCTCGATTATCAGGGCAAGCCGTTCAAGTCGGTGACGCAAGGGTTGGCTGATCTCAGCCTGATCCCCTTGACCGAGGGCGAGCAGCCGACCGCCGCCGCGTCGGATGCGGTCAACGGCTTCATCGCCTTCGTCAAGGAGGCGCTGGGCGCCGCCGTCTCCGACGTTCGGGCGTCCGACCGACTGACCGAAAGCGCGGTCTGCCTCGTGGCGCCCGAGCATGGCATGGACCGCCAGCTCGAGAAGCTGCTCGCCGGCGCGGGGCGGCTGGATGCCACCGCCAAGCCAGTGCTGGAGGTCAATCCGCACCATGTGCTCATCGAGAAGCTCAGCGCCGTGCAAGCCGAAAGCCCGGACCTTAGCGCGGACGCCGCTCATCTCCTGTTCGACGAAGCCCGTATCGCAGACGGCGAACTGCCGGTCGACCCGCGCGCCTTCTCGGCCCGGCTGATACGCCTGCTCGAGCGTGGGATCGCCTGAACCGCAAGCGGTACGGCGGGCAACGTAGGGGGCGGCATCTGGCTGACGCGGCACGGCAGATCGGCAGTCTCGCGGCGTCGAGTGGACGGTAATGGGCGACCTTTCATAGAGATCACGATCCAGATGACCATCAAGATCTCGACTCATGGATAGCCTTGCTGATGCCGACGCAGTCCGTCACCTCTTAAGATGGAGTGGCTTCCGGCGTCGGCCGGCTTCGAGCCAACTTCAGCCACTCAGCGCCACCTGAGCGGTTTTTAAAAGCGGCGATCCGTTCATGTGAGCTGCCGGACCGCTAACGGGGCGCCGGTCTCCCACAAACGTTCGCCTCCGCCGGGGCGATCCTTCGCGAGACTGCCTGCGGTATCGGCTGCTGCATTCAACATGGGTGCGGTGCCTAGGATGCCAAGACTGCGCGCCTGGCTGCCGTGGGACACAAAGGCAGTCGCCGTGCAACGTCGATCTAGCCGCGAGCTGCCGACCGCGTTCAAGCTCCACAGCCGCAAAGCAACGTTGAGCCGTGGCGAGATCAGCATGACCCGGATGAACTGTCGGCGATGAACTCCGTTGATTGCTCATGAAGGGAGTTGGCACATGAATCTGAAGAGCGAAGCGCCAGCAGATCTGGTCACGCGAGCAGCCGAGCCGCTGCCGCCGATCGACGATCCCGCGTTTGGCCGTGCCATCGATCGGTTCGCCGATGCGCGAGTGATCTGCCTCGGCGAAGCGAGCCATGGCACTTCGGAATTCTATCGTGCGCGCGCAGCGCTGACGCGTCGCCTGGTCGAGGAGCATGGCTTCACGATAGTGGCGGTTGAGGCAGACTGGCCCGACGCGGCGGTTATCGATCGGATCGTTCGAGGCAAGCCGCCCACCATCGGGGCAGAAGCGCCGTTCACCAGGTTCCCGACTTGGATGTGGCGCAATGCAGAGTTCCAGGGCTTTGTGGATTGGCTAACCCAGCATAACCGAGGCAAGAACGAGGCCGACCGCGTCAGTTTTCATGGTCTCGACCTCTACAACATGAACGCGTCGATCAGAGCGGTGATCGAGTATCTGGAGCAGACGGATCCCCCTGCGGCCTCTGAGGCCCGCAAGCTTTACGGCTGCTTGAAACCCTGGAAGGAACAACCTGAAATCTACGGTAGAATTGCAAGGAGCGAAGGACACGCACGATGCGAAGCGGGGGTTGTGCAAATGCTACGGGCCATACTTGCGAACGAACAGAGCTATGCGGCCGAGAAGCCGGACTCGTTCCTGGACGCGATCCAGAATGCCCGGCTCGTCGCCAATGCCGAGGCGTACTACCGCGCTATGTACTATGGCTCTGCCGCCAGCTGGAACCTGCGCGACGAGCACATGGCCGACACTCTGCAGGTGCTTTTGCAGCACAAGGGGCCGCAGGCAAAGGCGGTGGTGTGGGCACACAACAGCCACGTCGGCGACGCGCGCCATACGGACATGGGCAGGAGCCACGGCGAACTCAACCTCGGCCAGCTCGTGCGCGAGCGCTACGACGGTGCGGCGTGTCTGATCGGTCTCGGCACGCACACCGGGACGGTCGCCGCAGCCGATGATTGGGACGAGCCGATGCAGATCAAAGCTGTCAACCCTTCACGCTCCGACAGTCACGAGCGGATCATGCACGATAGCGGCATCGACAGGTTCATGCTCGATCTTAGAGGCGGCGTCGCCGATGAGGACCTTCGCACAGCGCTCTCGCAGGAGCGACTGGAGCGCTACATCGGCGTGATCTATCGTCCTCAGACGGAGCGTTGGAGCCACTACTCCGAAGCTTCGCTCGCAAAGGAGTACGATGGCTTCGTGTGGTTCGACACGACTAGGGCCGTCACAGCCCGCACCGAAGAGGTTTCACAAGCCGGCCCCGACGAGACTTGGCCGTTCGGCGTTTGAGCCGACTGGCCCGTAAGCACGCAGGTCGATGACTTGGATCAAGCGCATGCGCGTAGATCGCGCAAGCGGAACGGTTCGACAGGATGCGAACAATGCCGCGGAACTGTCCGGCCCGCGCGCGGCTTTGCTCGTCAAGAACCAAGGGGATCTGCAATGCCGAGCGACCACGACGAGGCACCGATGCCGCCGCTGCCTGAGCAGCAGCAGAGCATACCGGGCACCATCGCCGATATGGATCCCAAACCGGATCACGGTGAGGAGAGCTATAAGGGCTCAGGCCGTCTGAGCGGCAAGAAGGCAGTTATTACCGGAGGCGACAGCGGCATTGGCCGGGCGGTGGCGATCGCGTTTGCGCGAGAGGGTGCGGATGTCCTTATCGCCTACCTGAACGAGGACCAGGATGCCCAGGACACCGCCAAGTGGATCGAACAGGCCGGTCAAAAGGCGGTCATCGTCCCCGGCGACCTCAGCCGCGCCGAGCATTGCCGGTCCGTGATCGATCGGGCCGTCAAGGCGTTCGGACGGATAGATATTGTGGTCAACAACGCCGCGCACCAGATGACGTTCAAGACCATCGAGGCGATTCCCGACGAGGAGTGGGAGAAGACCTTCGCCACGAACATCCACGCGATGTTCTACTTGGCCAAGGCGGCCGTGCCGCACATGACCGAGGGCAGCAGCATCATCAACACGACTTCGGTGAACGCCGACACGCCCAAACCGACGCTGCTCGCCTACGCGACCACGAAGGGCGCGATCCAGAACTTTACCGGCGGCTTGGCGCAGCTGCTGGGTGACAGGAAAATACGGGTCAACTGCGTGGCTCCAGGGCCGGTCTGGACGCCGCTGATCCCCTCGACGATGCCGGTCGAGGAGGTCGTGGAGTTCGGCAAGAACACGCCGCTCGGCAGGCCGGCGCAGCCGAAGGAACTGGCGCCCGCCTACGTAATGCTCGCCACGGACGAAGCGAGCTACATCTCAGGTGCCACCATCGCCGTGACCGGCGGCAAGCCATTCATCTAGTCGGCACCGCGTCGAGGAATTTGGCAGCAAGCATAATTAGTGTGCGAGCCTGCAAGGTCCAAACGAATGAACGAGGATAGTTTCTTACGATTCCGAAATGTTCTGCCCAGATTGCTCGTCGCCGCCGGGCTGACCGCCCTCGCGCTTGCTGTGCGACGCAAGGGCCGCGTGTCCGATGCACAGATCACTTACCCTCCGCTCGACCAGCCTAAGCCGCTGGGCGACGGCGTATGGATCGTCGACAGTGGCCCTATCAGTGCCGCGGGAATGAAGCTGCCCGTGCGCATGACTATGCTCCGCCTGAGCGACGGCAGTGTTTTGCTGCATTCGCCTACTCGCTATACACCCAGACTCGCTCAAGCGATCGAGGAGATCGGGCCGGTCCGCCACTTAATCGCCCCGACAATCGCGCACTCCAGCTTTTTGGCGGAGTGGCAGCTTGCCTATCCCACCGCGAAGCTCTGGGCGGTCCCCGGGCTACGGGATCGGGGGCTGGTGCGCCGTTCGGGCGTGCGCATCGACGCTGATCTGGCGCACGCTGCACCTGCGGAGTGGGCTGATGCCGTCGACCAGGGACTGGTCCGAGGCGGTGGTGGCTTTTGCGAAGCCTGGTTCTTTCACCGGCCGAGCCGCACCCTTGTACTCGCCGATCTCATCGAAAACATGGACCCCGCCAAGCTGCCGCCAGTGACGTCTCTGCTGATGCGCGCTGCCGCCGCGACACGGGGGACCACGGGCTTTCACGTACGCGCCGTTCTGCTTTCCAAGAAGGCAGAGGCCCGCAAGTCAGTAAGCCACATGATCGCGACCGAGCCTCGGCGCGTGATCTTCTCCCACGGCGAGTGCTTCGGCGAGCATGCGAGCGAGCACCTCAGGCGCGCCTTCGCTTGGCTCATGAAAAGCGGGTGAACCGTACGACCCCACCGCGCCATTCAGATCACCCAGCTCCCTTCCCCACTTTGCCATCCATTATGGGATGGCCCGCCCCTTTTCCCCCAGCGTCGGATATGATGCTGGCGTCAGAAAAGGAGAAGGAACAGACCGATGTCTATTGTGCTCCTTGGTGTTGATCTCGGCAAGAACTCGTGCAGCATTGTTGGCGTCGATGCAGCTGGCGCGGTAGTGGTGCGCCGATCGATGCGCCGGCAGACGTTGATCGACTACGTGTTAAAGCTTCCAGCCTGCGTGGTTGCGATGGAAGCGTGCTGCGGCGCTCATCATCTCGGGCGTTTGTTTGCCGCGCGAGGTCACGAGATCCGCTTGATGTCGCCAGAGTACGTGCGCNTTTTTGTGATCCTTACGAAAGCGCGCCGGCTTCAATGCCTGGCGACGTCCTACTCTTCCAACGCTTGAGCGTTAGTACCATTGGCGCTGTCAGGTTTCACGGCCGAGTTCGAGATGGGATCGGGTGGGTCACTGACGCTATGGTCACCAAGCAATGGAGCTGGCGCGTTTCGTATGGGTTTTAATCGATGTTTCCGTGCACTTGATGTGTGATGTGTATCTGGCTGGCTGATCGTCCGTGCCTACCAACGACGCTTGCCGATCAGGCAGGTCTGTCATTGATGGTGGGATCTTCAAGCATGAACAGAGTGATTAGGACCGGTTAGCTTCATGCGTTACCGCACTTCTACACCCGGCCTATCAACGTGATGGTCTATCACGACTCGATGATACCTAATCTCGAGGGAGGCTTCCCGCTTAGATGCTTTCAGCGGTTATCCCGTCCATGCATAGCTACCCTGCTGCGCGGCTGGCGCCACGACAGGTACACCAGAGGCATGTTCATCCCGGTCCTCTCGTACTAGGGACAACTCCTCTCAAGTATCGACGCCCACGGCAGATAGGGACCAAACTGTCTCGCGACGTTCTGAACCCAGCTCACGTACCACTTTAATTGGCGAACAGCCAAACCCTTGGGACCTGCTCCAGCCCCAGGATGTGATGAGCCGACATCGAGGTGCCAAACGATTCCGTCGATATGAGCTCTTGGGAATCATCAGCCTGTTATCCCCGGCGTACCTTTTATCCGTTGAGCGATGGCCCTTCCACGAGGGACCACCGGATCACTATGACCGACTTTCGTCTCTGCTCGACTCGTCAGTCTCGCAGTCAGGCAGGCTTATGCCATTGCACTCTTGCAGACGGTTTCCAACCGTCCTGAGCCTACCATCGCGCGCCTCCGTTACTCTTTAGGAGGCGACCGCCCCAGTCAAACTACCCGCCACAGAGGGTCCCTGTACCGGCTAACGGTACGAGGTTAGACATCAGAAACAAACAGGGTGGTATTTCACCTATGGCTCCACACCAGCTGGCGCCGGTGCTTCAAAGCCTCCCACCTATGCTACACAATTTCTTCCTAATGCCACTCTGAAGCTGCAGTAAAGGTGCACGGGGTCTTTCCGTCTAACCGCGGGTACTCCGCATCTTCACGGAGAATTCAATTTCGCTGAGCATATCCTGGAGACAGTGGGGAAGTCGTTACGCCATTCGTGCAGGTCGGAACTTACCCGACAAGGAATTTCGCTACCTTAGGACCGTTATAGTTACGGCCGCCGTTTACTCGGGCTTCAATTCGGAGCTTGCACTCCTCCTCTTAACCTTCGAGCACCGGGCAGGCGTCACACCCTATACGTCGTCTTGAAGCCGACTTAGCAGAGTGCTGTGTTTTTGCTAAACAGTCGCTACCCCCTGGCCTGTGCCCCCCACGAGTGCTTGCGCATACGTGGGGCCTCCTTCTTCCGAAGGTACGGAGGCAATTTGCCGAGTTCCTTCAGGATACTTCTCTCAAACGCCTTGGTATACTCTACCTGACCACCTGTGTCGGTTTCGGGTACGGTCTATACGGTGGGGCTATTTCCTGGAACCGCTTCAAAGCCACCTCAATCCAATAAGAGATGACAATACACGCGATCCGTCACACACCACCAGGCCCACGAATATTAACGTGGTTCCCATCGACTACCCCCTTCGGGCTCGTCTTAGGGGCCGGCTCACCCTGCTCAGATTAGCTTTAAGCAGGAACCCTTGGTCTTTCGGCGAGAGGGTGTCTCACCCTCTTTATCGCTACTCATGTCAGCATTCGCACTTCCGATACGTCCACGACCCATTACCAGATCGCTTCACTCGCTTACGGAACGCTCCGCTACCGCGTGATCGTAAACGATCACACCCTAAGCTTCGGTGCATCACTTGAGCCCCGTTACATTTTCGCCGCAGGAACCCTTATTTAGACCAGTGAGCTGTTACGCTTTCTTTAAAGGATGGCTGCTTCTAAGCCAACCTCCTGGTTGTTTTGGGACTCCCACATGCTTTCCCACTTAGTGATGACTTGGGGACCTTAGCTGTAGGTTAGGGCTGTTTCCCTTTTGACGACGGACCTTAGCACCCGCCGTCTGTCTGCCGGACTAGACTCGTTGGTATTCGGAGTTTGGTTAGGTTTGGTAGATCTCGCGACCCCCTAGCCCATCCAGTGCTCTACCCCCAACGGCAATCATCCGACGCTCTACCTCAATAGATTTCGCGGAGAACCAGCTATTTCCCGGCTTGATTGGCCTTTCACCCCTAAACACAACTCATCCGAGAATTTTTCAACATTCAACGGTTCGGTCCTCCAGTGCGTGTTACCGCACCTTCAACCTGGTCATGCCTAGATCGCCGGGTTTCGGGTCTAATCCATCGAACTCAGTCGCCCTATTCAGACTCGCTTTCGCTGCGCCTACACCTAACGGCTTAAGCTTGCTCGATAGATTAAGTCACTGACCCATTATGCAAGAGGTACGCTGTCACCCCCTAAAGAGGCTCCAACTGCTTGTAAGCATTCGGTTTCAGGTACTGTTTCACTCCCCTCATCGGGGTGCTTTTCACCTTTCCCTCACGGTACTGTGTTCGCTATCGGTCATGTACGAGTATTTAGGCTTGGAGGGTGGTCCCCCCATGTTCAGACAGGATTTCACGTGTC